>JAKPXO010000456.1 GCA_029567505.1 Acidobacteriota bacterium | reverse complement strand
GCGACGTTCCTCGGCCGCCTCCTCGCCGAGGCGCGCGACGTCGCCTTCCTCGTCTCGTCGCGCGAGCGACTCTCGGTCGCGGGCGAGTGGGTCTTCGAGGTTGGAGGGCTCGAGGTGCCGCCCCGAGGGGCGGCCCCGGAGCCCGCCCGCTACGACGCCCTGCGGCTCTTCCTGTCGACGGCCCGCCGGGGCCGCGTCGGTTTCGACCCGTCGGCGTCCGACCTCGAGGCGGCGGCGGAGGTCTGCCGCGTCGTCGGGGGGCTCCCGCTCGCGATCGAGGTCGCGGCCGGCTGGGTCCACGCCCTGTCGCCGGGCGAGGTCGCGGCCCAGCTCGCCCGGGGACCGGGCCTTCTTGCGTTCGACGTCCCGCAGGGGCAGGGGACTTCTCCCCTGAGGCGGGTCTTCGAGGAGGCCGTCACCCGCCTCGACCCGGACGAGAGGCGGGTCCTTCGAGCGCTTTCGGTCTTCGCCGGCGGCATGACGTGGGAGGGAGCGATCGAGGTGGGCCGGACGAAGCCCGAGACGATCCGGGTCCTGGTGGACCGGTCGTTCCTCCGGCTCGAGGGCTCGACCGGCCGGTACGCGCTCCACGAGGTGCTCCGCGCCTTCGCGGCCGAGGAGCTGGCGTTCTCGCGGGATGAGGAGGCCGAGGTCGGGCGGCGGCTCGCCGCCCGCGTCGCGTCGTTCCTTTCGAGGCAGCAGGAGGCGCTCGTGGAGCGGGCGGAGAAGGAAGCCCGGGATACGCTCGCGTCCGAGCTCGAGAACGTTCGCGCGGCGTGGGCGCGCGCCGTCCGGGACGGCGACGCCGGCTTCCTTGCGACCGCCCTCGGGCCGCTCGCGGCGGCGCACCGGACCTGGGGAAGCTGGCGCGAGGGAGAGGGTCTCGCCGACGAGGCGGTGCGTGCCGGCGTCGGCGCGGCGGCGCTCGTCGCGCGGGCCTCGTTCCGGATCCGGCTCGGAGACCCCGAGTCGGCCGAGGCCGACCTGAACGAGGCGCTGCGGCGCCACCTCGTCGCCGACGACCCGCTCCGGGCCGAGGCCCTCCTTCACGCCGGCCACGCCCGGCTCCTCCGGGGCCGCTTCGCGGAGGCTCGCGCGGCGCTCGAGGCGTGCATCGCGCTCGCGCGGGCCTGCGGGCGGCAGAGGGTCCTCGCCGAGGCGCTCGGCCGCCTCGGGCGGGCGGTCCTCGACGAAGGACGTCACGAAGAGGCAAGGAGCCTCTTCGAGGAGAGCCTCGCGGTGGCGAAGGAGGTCGGCAGCACGGCCGCCGTCCTCTTCGCGACGAACCAGCTCGGCCTCGTCGAGTACTTCGCCGGCGATCTCGACGAAGCCGAGCGAAGGCTCTCGTCGGCCCTCGCGCTCGCCCGCGCCGAAGGGAACCGGCCGGGAGCGGTGTCGGCGCTCCAGGGCCTCGGCTTCGTCGCCGAGGACCGCGGAGAGCTGGATGCGGCGGCGGCCTTCTATCGCGAGGCGCTCGCCGCGGCGCGCGCCAACGGCGACCGCTACGCCGCGGGCCGCTGCCTCATGGTCCTCGGCGAGGTGGAGCGCAAGCGCGGGGAGGGCGGCGCCGCCCGCACGTACTACGAGGAGGCGCTCGACCTCGCCCGGGCCGTAGGGAGCGCCTACCTTGCCGGCCTTCTCGAGGGGAACCTCGCCTACCTGGCGGCGGCCGAAGGACGTTCGAAGGAAGCGGTCCGGCACGCCCGAAGCGCCCTCGTCGCGTTCCGGGAGACGGGCTCGTTCACGGTCGGTCTGCCGGCCCTCGTCGCGCTCGCGGAGGTCGCCGCCTCCCGGGGCGAAGGGCGCCGGGCCCTCGAGCTCCTCGGACACGTCCTCGCTCATCCGGGGAATCGCCAGGACCACCGCCTCGAGGTGGAGCGGGTCCTCGCGAGGGTCCGGCGCGAGCACCCCCGACTGGACGTGGAGGCCGGGCTCGAGGCGGGCCGCGCACGTCGTTTCGAGGAGCTCGCGGAGTCGGCCCTGGCCGAGCCGAGACCCGGGTCCCGGAACTCCCCGTCGCGCGGCCGGAAGTGACGGGACGCTCGCCGGAGGCGAGGGGGCGCTTCTGGCGGGAGACCGCGAATCGGAATGTCCGATTCCGCCGATCCCCGGCTGCGCGCGACCGGAGGCGGCCTGTTAGGCATTGCCGCGCAACCTGAGTTACAGTCGCAACTGAACTAACCGGGCAAGAGGACGGGGGAACGAATTCGAGGATGGAGATGTGCTCAGGAGCGATCGTCGGCCCGACTGTGACCAGGCGCTCCGGCCTGGAAGCCGGATTGCGCGTCGGACCACGAAACGTCGCGCGGGGCAGGAGGCCCCAGACCGCTTCGACGAGTCCATTCGGTGCGTCGTGCCATCGGAACGCCCTGTTTCCGGGTCACGTGGCGACCTCGAATCGAGGCGTCATGCCGGTCGAAGGGTCGTCTCGGGTGGACCCTGTCGGATTCCAGGAGTCGAGGTCGAGCGGCGTCGGGCTCGACCCTTCCGGCCCGCCGGGACCGGCCGCCGGGACCCGCCGCCGCCGTGAGCGGGCGCGGGGAGCGGCCGACTCTCCGGGATGGACGCGATGCTGAACGTCAAGCGGAGGCTGCTCCTCGCGTGCTACGTCGTCGCCGACCTGTGCGTCGTGGCCTTGGCCTTCGGCGTCGTCTACGCCGTCACCACTGGGGTGACGAGCGCGAGCGACGTCCGCTCCCTGCTCGCCACCCGCGTCCAGCTCTCCGACGTCGCACACGCGCTGCTCTTCGCCTTCGCCTGGCATCTCTGCTTCCGCACGCAGGGGCTCTACCGCTCTCACCGGATCGGGTGGCTGATCGCGGAGGCGTGGGCCGTCACGCGCGCGACCGCCCTCGGGACCCTCGTTTTCGGGAGCCTCTCGCTCTTCCTCTCGGTCTCGTTCCTCTCGCGATCGTTCCTGCTCCTGTTCTTCGGACTCGCCCTGGCCGGAACGCTCCTCCTTCGGACGGCCGTCCGGTTCTTCCTGGGGAAGGTTCGCCAGAGGGGGCGCAACCTCCGGCACCTCGTGATCGTGGGCTGCGGGCCGCGCGCGCTGTTCCTCGGGGCCGAGATCCGGAAGCGCTCCGATCTCGGCTATCACCTGCTCGGGTACATCGACGACATCCCGCCGACGGGCCCCTCGACCAGTGACGGGGAGACGCACCTGGGTTCCCTGGAGGCGGTGGAGGAGATCCTCGCGAGCCTTCCGGCCGACGAGATCATCATCGCGCTTCCGGTCCGGTCCCAGTACAGGACGATCGCACGGATCATCGCGGCGGCCGAGGACCGCGGGCTCATGGTGAGGATCCCGACGAGCCTGTTCGAGCTCAGGCTTTCCAAGGCGACCGTCGATCACCTCGACGACCTGCCGATGATCACCCTCCAGCCGCCGATGTCCTCCTCGGACATCCTCGTCGTCAAGCGGTTGCTGGACATCGTCGTCTCCTTCACCGCCCTGGTCCTCCTCTCCCCGCTCTTTCTCGTCATCGCCGCCCTGATCCGTCTCGACAGCCGCGGGAGCGTCCTCTTCTTCCAGGAGAGGGTGGGACAGGGGATGAAGCGGTTCCGCATCGTGAAGTTCCGGACGATGGTCCCGGAGGCCGAGGCCAGGATGAAGGAGCTGGAGGCGAGCAACGAGGTGGCCGGCGCGGCCTTCAAGATGAAGAACGACCCGCGCGTCACGCGGCTCGGGCGGGTGCTGAGGAAGCTGAGCCTGGACGAGCTGCCGCAGTTCTGGAACGTCCTCAAGGGCGACATGAGCCTCGTGGGGCCCCGCCCGCTTCCCGTCCGCGACTTCCTGAGGTTCGAGAAGCGGACCCAGAGGAGACGCTTCAGCGTGAAGCCGGGTCTGACGTGCATCTGGCAGGTCAACGGCCGGCACGAGATCGGCTTCGACGAGTGGATGGACCTCGACCTCGAGTACATCGACAACTGGTCGCTCGGGCTCGACCTCGAGATCATCCTGAAGACGCTGCCCGCCGTCCTGCGCGGCACCGGCGCGAACTGAGAGAGAAACGACCGACGACATGAGAGCAGAGACCTTCGCCCTCCTCCTCGCCGCCGCGGTCCTCGGGACCGGGTCCCTCGGCTGCACGTCGGCCGGAGCCACCGCCCGGCAGGCCGACTCCGTCGCCTCGGCCCGCCCGGCCGCGGCCGGGCCGGCGGCCCCGCCGCCCGAGTACCGTCTCCAGGCCGGGGACGTCCTCGAGATCAAGCACTTCTACACGCCGGAGCTGAACGAGACCGTCTCGATCCGACCCGACGGCCGGATCTCGCTCCCGATCGCGGGAGAGGTGCTGGCGGAGGGGCAGACGCCGGCGGGCCTGCGCGACGTCCTCTCCGAGCGGTACGCACGGACGCTCCGCGACCAGGAGGTCGCCGTCGTCGTGAAGGAGTTCGCGGGACGTCGGATCTACGTCGGCGGCGAGGTCCTCACCCCCGGCGTCATCCGCCCGCCGGGAACCGTCACGGCGCTGCAGGCGATCCTGGAGGCCGGGGGGGTCAAGAGCTCGGCCCGACTCGAGAACGTCGTCATCCTGAGGAACCAGGGGACGACGGAGCCGCTCTTCATGACGCTGGACCTCCGGGGCGGCCTGGAGCGGGGAGCGAGCCGCAACGACGTGGCTCTCCTCCCGTCGGACATCGTCTTCGTCCCGAAGACGAGAGTTGCTCATCTGGCCCAGTTCGTCGACGTCTACTTCAAGCAGCTCCTCCCGATCCCTCTGAACCTGAGCTACATCCTCGGCGGGTGGGCGCCCTGACGAGCCGGCAGGCCGGTCGCCCGGGCCGGAGGAGGGAGGCCCGTTCCGACGAGGGGTCGTCGCGCCCCGCCGGCTCCCGCCCGCTTCGGCGGGGCAGGTCCGGCGGGGCGGCGTCGGAGTCCTAGGTCCGGAGCGTCGCGGCGTCGACGTCGGCGTCGAGAGGGCCGGCGACGGGTTCGCCGGGATGAAGCACCTCCACCCGAGTCCGCCGCGCCCGGAAGCGGCGAACGGGATGGCGAAGGGCGTCCAGCAGGCTCGCCGACGAATAGAGCAGGATCTGTCGATTCAGGTGCGAGTGATAGTCCATCAGGAAGGGCGTGGGGCACTCGAGGCAGACGAGGCCTTCGGCCTTCGAAGGCCGACCCGCGAAGCTGTTTCGTACGGCTCGGTACCGGTCGTTGTTGACGACGGCCATGTAGTCGCCGCCCGTTCCCGACAGCTGGCCGAAGTCGTCCCGTTTCTCGAACACCGTGCAGCAGGGGGCCACGCTCCCGTCCCAGTTGATCGCGGAGGACATGTAGTGCCACCCGCAGCGCGGACGTGGCGGGACGACGGTGTGCGCCGGGCTGCACTCGTCGTAGCGGTTGAACTCGACGAGCGTGGGCGCCCATCCCGCGACCGCCGACCTGTCCTTCTCCGAGAGCGGCACGCGCCCCTCGTCGAGGAAAGGCGCCCGGAAGGTGACGCTGTCGACGCCCAGGTCCTCCGCCATGTGGCGGACGGTGCCGATCTCGTGCTCGTTGAACCGGAAGACGAGGAACTGCCAGTTCACTCTCGGGTGCGTGACGCCGCGTTCCCGGCGTGCCGCGAGCACCCGCTTCATGTTCTCGATCACGAGGTCGAACCGTCCCTGCCGCCGATACGTGCCGTACGTCTCGGCGGTCGCGCCGTCGAGGGAGACGATGAGCTGGCTCAGGCCGCTGTCGACGAGCCGCCCCACGCGCGCGTCGGTCATCGGGATGCTCAGGTTCGAGCTGAGGAACGTCAGGATCCCGCGTCGGCTCGCCATCGAGACGAGCTCCTCGGCATATTCGTTCAGCAGCGGCTCGCCCCAGTTGAAGAAGTCGATCAGGAAGACGTAGTCCCCCACCTCGTCCATCAGGTGCTCGAAGACGTGCCTCTGCGCCCGGCCACGATCGCGGTCCTGAACGCGGGCCCCCGTGGGGCAGAGCGGACAGCGAAGCTGACAGTAGTTCGTCGGGTCGAACGTCAGCTTCAGGGGCCGGGCGCGGATCTCTCCGGCACGGGTCAGGAGCTCGTAGTTGGCCCTCAGCCAGTTCAGGTAGGCCCGGGGGCGTCGCAGGCGAGGATGCAGAGCGGAGGCTTCCCGCATCCGGTCTCGCAAGCGTGTCCACGAGGAACCCGGGCTCGAGCGCTCGGCGGCCCCGCCGGTCTCGCGAGCTTCGTTCACGGATGGAGGGCTGCGATCAAGCGATGCTCGATGTCGAGGAGTCGTCCCTGGTGATGCACATGTGTGACAATAGGGGCATCGAGACGCGTTCGCAACCGATGAGGCCGGATCCGCAGTCCCCAGCTGCCGAGGCAAGGGGCGGGCCTTCGGCTCGCCGCGGAGTCTCGCCGGAATCCCGACGCCCATGAGCTCGGAGCAGCGTCCGGTCCGCCTTCTGCCCGTAGAGCAGAGCTCGTCCGAGGACGAGGTGCGCCTCGGGGTGATCTCGGCTGCCCGCGCGATGAACGCCCTCGGCCTCAACCGGGGCACCGCCGGCAACGTCAGCGCGAGATGGCGCGACGGGTTTCTCGTGACTCCGACCGGGATGGCCTACGACGAGACGTTGCCGGACGACATCGTCTTCGTGCGCCGCGACGGCTCCTGGCGCGGGGCGCGCAGGCCGTCTTCGGAATGGCGCTTCCACCGGGACATTTACGAAGCCCGCGAAGAGGCCGGCGCCATCCTGCACGCGCATTCGTCGTTCGCCACCGCGCTCGCCTGCCTGCGCAGCGGGATCCCGCCGTTCCACTACATGATCGCGCGCTTCGGCGGCGGATCGATCCGCTGCGCCGACTACGCCACTTTCGGGACGCAGGAGCTCTCGAGGAACGTCGTCGACGCCCTGGAAGGGCGCCGCGCCTGCCTGCTGGCGAATCACGGCATGCTCGTCTTCGGCCGCGGTCTGCGCCATGCGCTGGACCTCGCCGTGGAGCTCGAGACGCTCTGCGAGCAGTACTGGCGAGCCCGACAGATCGGCGAGCCGGTCCTCCTCGCGGACGCCGAGATCGGCAGGGTGCTGGAGAGGTTCGCGGACTACGGCCAGCAGGAGACCTCCGGGGCCGACTCCGACCAGGGGAGTCCGGGCCGCGCCGAGCGGCGCTGGAGGCCCCGACCCGGAGCGGACGGCGTGCCTTCGACCGGCGCCGGAGGGACGAGCCCGAGCGGTCAGTCCGCGGAGGGGCGGGACGAACCCCGGACTCCCCGGAACTCGTAGGTCTTCGTCTGCCCGGGACAGCGGGCGTAGCCGGGCGTGGTCGTGAAGGTGAGACTCCCGGAGACCGCGCCGTCCACCTCGTTCCGGATGGTGCCGGCGATGGCGAGGAGCTCGTCCTCACCCGAGACGGTGAAGCTGCCGTCCGCTTCCTTCGTGAACGTGGTGTTCGGCGGGTATCCGCTCTTCTCTCCGGCTCCGAGGAAGGTGACGTACCGCGGATCGCGCGCGTCCGGGTCCGGGTCGGACGGCCGGCACTCGACGACGACCGCCCCTCCGAGGAAGACCGGGAGCCCGTCCAGGATGTCGAGGCGGGCGCTCGAGACGTTGTACGGAACGTCCTCGAGCGCGAGTCCGAAGACGCCGTCGTTGGGCAGGGTGACCTTGGAGGGCGGTGCGTACGCGATGGAGGAGATGGCATTGTCGATGATCGAGCAGCCCACGACGACCGGGCCACCGCTCTTCACCGTGACGACGGCGGTGAGGTTCGTGTCGGGTCCGGCGTAGCCGAAGGACCCGGAGAGGTTGCCCGCCTGGGCGGCGGAGAGCGTCCCGAGGCTGTAGTCCCTGTTGCCGACCGACGTCCCGTCGCCCTTCCGAAGGTCGACGTTCACCACGGCCGGGCTGCTCGACGTGTTGAGCATGATGAAGTTCGAACGGAACCCGGACCGCGCGTCCGGAGAGGCCGCGACGTAGGAGACGAAGGCCGTGTCGCCCGGCGAGACGGCCTGGCTTTCGACCTGGGCCGGAATCGCGAAGCCGTACGTGCCCGGCACGCCGGTCGAGCTCCTGGCGTTGGCGACGAAGGTCCGGGAGAGCACCGACACCGGCCGGTCGGAGGTCACGTGGAGCCCGCCGGCGGGGACCCCGAAGGGGGCGAGGCCGGCTCCGAAGAGCGTGCCGAGGACGTCCTCGACGGCCAGAGTCTCGCCCCCGGCGACGGTCAGGAGAGCCGTCGCGGCGCCGGTGTTGTCGCCGGAGGCCGCGTTCGAGGCGTCGATGAGGGACTGGGCGAGGTAGGTCACCTTCACGGTCGCGGTCTCGGCGCCGGGGTTGACGATCCGGAGCGAGCTGACGAACTGCTCCCCGCCCTGGCCCGTGGCCTTCGCCGTGGCCAGGACCCACTGGCTTCGCGCCGGCGCGTCCGCGGGTGCGGGACGAGCCGGGAGGAGGAGCGCGGCGGCGAGCAGCGGGAGGCGGGCGCGTCGCACGTTCAGGCTCCGCAGGCTCAGGTCGCGGAGCCCGGGCTCGCTCCCGCGCGCTTGGCCTCGACGAACGCCACGATCCGCGAGAGGCTCCGGAGGTTCTTCGGCAGGATCTCCGTGTCGTCGACCTCGATGCCGAACTCCTTCTCGAGGAAGGCGACGACCTGCATCAGCTCGATCGAGTCGATCGCTCCGCTCTGAACCAGGGCGAGGTCCGGGTCCATCGTCGCCGCATCGGCGACGCGGAGCTCGTTCGCGAGGAACCGCCTGAGGGAATCGAGTACGTTCATGTCGTCTCTCCCGGGCTTCTGCCCGACGGGGTCTGGCTCGCCGGCGCCGCGCTGCTTGCGCTCTCCGGGCAGCTGGCGAGGGCCTTGAGGGTCTGGCGGTCGACCTTCCCGCTCGACGTGGCGGGGAACTCCCTGAGGAATCGGATCTCCGCCGGGACCATGTACTTGAGGACGTGGGCCGCGAGGTGGCGCCGGAGGTCCCGTTCGCGACCCGGGTCCGGACCTTCGCCCGAGACGAAAGCGACGAGCTCCGTTTCGCGGCCTCCCGGGCCGTCCCGCTCGACCGCGACGACCGCGGCCTCCGCCACTCCCGGGGCGCGCAGGAGGGCCGATTCGACCTCGCCGAGCTCTACCCGGTAGCCGCGCACCTTCACCATGTGGTCGACGCGACCGTGGAAGGCGTAGGTCCCGTCGGGCTGCCGGCGGACGATGTCGCCGGTGCGGTAGAGGCGGTCGGAGAGGTGGGGATGGAGGAAGTCGGCGACGAACGACCTCGCCGTCGCCTCGGCGTCTCCCCAGTACCCTTCCATCAACGTCCCGCCGCGGACGAGGAGCTCCCCGGCCTCCCCTTCGGGCACCGGCCTCAGCTCCGGGTCGACGACGACGCCCTCGCAGTTCTCGCAGTCGATGCCGATCGGGACCGCCGGCGACGTCCAGGTGCCCGCCGGGGGGACCCGCCAGTAGGTGCAGACGTTCGTCTCCGTCGGCCCGTAGAGGTTGTAGAGGGCGGTGTCCGGCGGGAGGGCGAGCTGCAGCGCCCGCAGCTCGTCGGCGGGGTAGACCTCGCCGGCGAAGAGGACCGTCCGCAGGGCCGGGAGCTTCCGGTCGGAGAGGCGAGCCGTCCGGACCATCCGCCGCAGCGCCCCCGGGACCGAGTACCAGACGGAAATCCGTTCGGTCTCGAGGGCCTCCGCGGAGGCCATCGGGAAGCGAACGGTCTCCTCGTCGAGGACGACGAGGCGCGCTCCCGCGAGGGTGGCCCCGAAGAGGTCGAAGGTGGAGAGGTCGAAGTGGAGAGGCGCATGGCTCGAGAGGACGTCCGCGGGACGCAGCTCGAAGCGGGCGGCGGCCCACTCGACGAACGACAGGGCCGCGCCGTGCGAAACCATCACGCCCTTCGGCACGCCGGTCGACCCGGACGTGTAGAGGACGTAGGCGAGGTCGCGGACGTTGGGGGAGGGGAGCGGCCCCACCGGAGAGGGAGGGACGCCGGTCGCGCCCGCGCCGTGCAGCAGGAGGACGGGGAGCCCCGGCCGCGCCGCGCGGATCGCCTCGACCGCGGCGGAAGCCTCGGTCGAGGCCAGCAGCGCCGACATCCCGCAGTTCGACGCGATGAGCGCGGCGCGCTGCGGCGGGGAGGCCCGGTCGATCGGGACGTAAGCCGCCCCGGTGCGGAGGGCCCCCCACACGCCGACGACGGCCTCGACGGACTTCGGGAGGAGGAGGCCGACGCGGTCCCCGCGACGAACGCCGCGCTCGGCGAGCCAGGCCGCGACGCCCGCGCTCGCCCGTTCGAGCCCGGAGTAGGTCAGGGGCTCCTCTCCGGGAAGCCCGACGGCGGGCCGCCCGGGGTGGTCCGCGGCGGACCGGAGGAGGAGGGAGACGAGCGAGGCCGGCACGCTCAGAGCCCCAGGTGGCGGGCGACGATCATCCTCTGGATCGCGGACGTCCCCGAGTAGATCGTCCCGCCGACGGCGTCGCGGAGGTCCCTCTCGATCTCGTACTCGGCCATGTAGCCGTAGGCGCCGAAGAGCTCGATGGCGTCGAGGCTCGACTGGACGAAGCACTCGCTCACGTAGAGCTTCGCCATCGCCGACTCCATGCTCGCCCGCTTCCCCCGGCCCTTCAGCCACGCCGTCTTGTAGAGGAGGAGCCGGGCCGTCTCGAGCCGCACCTTCATGTCGGCGATCTTGTTCGACACCGACTGGAACTTGCCGATCGCCTTGCCGAACCGCTGCCAGGTCCGCGCCCGCTCGACGCAAGTCTCGAGCTGGCGTTCGAGCGTCCCGATGTTCGCGGCCAGGATGCAGGCCCGCTCGTAGTCCATCGAGCTGTTGAAGAGGGCCACGCCGGCCCCTTCGCCGCCGAGGCGGCGCTCCGCCGGGACCTCGCAGTCCTCGAGGAAGATCTGTCCCATGGGGGAGGTCCTGAGGCCCATCTTCTCGAAGGGCCGGCTGACCGAGAAGCCGGGTGTTCCCTTCTCGACGAGGAACGCGGAGATGCCGTCCGGCCCGCTCTCGAGGTCTTCCGACGCGAAGACGACGACGACGTCCGCCACCGGGGCGTTCGTGATGAAGAGCTTCGAGCCGTTGAGGACGAAGCGGTCGCCGCGCCGGGTCGCGGTCGTCCGGACGTTGAAGGCGTCGGACCCCGAGCCCTCCTCGGTCATCGCGTGGACGGCGATCCAGTCGCCGCCGACGAGTCGCGGGAGGTAGCGGTCCTTCTGCTCCGGGGTGCCGAACTTGAGGATCGGCATCTCGGCGCTCCAGATGTGGGCGTTCAGCGAGAAGATCAGCCCGTTGTCGGGGCAGCCGTAGCCCAGCCCCTCCATCGCGCAGACGGTCGTCAGGAGGTCGCGGTCGGTCCCGCCGAAGGCCTCCGGCATCGGGAGTCCCTGGAGCCCGAAGCGGGCGGCGGCCTCCCATTTCGTCCGCGAGAAGTGCCCGGCCTTCTCCTCTTCGAGGAGGTTCGCGCCGAGCTCCGCCCTTGCGAAGGCCGTTACGGCCTCCCGCAGCTCTTCCTGTTCGCTCGTGAAGTCGAAATCCATGCTCTGCTCGAATCGATCAGTGGAAGGTCCAGAAGTGCTCTGCCGAGTAGCTCAGGTCGCGCGGACGCTTCGCCACGACCTGGGCCGGGTTGCCACGGAGGATCGAATAGGGGGGCGAGCTCTTCGTGACGACCGACCCGGCGGTCACGACGGTCCCCTCGCCGAGCGTCACGCCCAGGAGGATCGTGGAGCCCGTACCGACGAAGACGTGGTCCTCCAGCGTGATCGGCCCCGTGATCCCGTCGAACGTCGGCGAGAAGACGTCGTGGCTCCCCATGACGAGGTTCACGCGGTAGGCGATCGCGACGTCGTCGCCGATCGTCAGGTCGTTCATCCCGGCCCCGACGATGAGGCAGTCCATCTGGAAGGTGCTCCGCTTGCCGATCGTCACGCGTCCCCGGCCTCCGAAGATCTTCAGCCCGTGATGGACGCTGCTCCGCTCGCCGATCTTCCAGCCGAGCGCGGTCCGGTAGTACGCGAGGCGCAGCGCGTGCCCCGGGAGGGGGCCGATGACGCGGTTCGCCCCGAAGAGAAGGGCGTTGCGCGCGAGCTGCTTGAGACGGTCCCCCAGGGAGTCCTGCACCCGGACGCGGCCGGCGTGCCCGAGGGACGACGCGAGGGCATCGGGAGAAGGGTGCGTCTCTCCGCTCACGGCTCGGTCACCGCCGCGGCGAGGAGCGGCGCCAGGCCCGTCGTCCGCACCTCCTGGACGAGACAGGCCGCGAAGCCGAGGAGGAGGCCACCGAAGACCGAAGCGAGGAGGACGATCAGCTTCTTGGGGCGGACCGGTTTCGCCGAGGCGGCCGCTTCCTGGACGACGGAGACGTTCGTGAACTTCCCGGAGTCGAGCGCCGAGTCGATGAGAGCCCGTTCCTGCTGAGAGAGGACCATCATGTAGCGGTCCTCGGCTGAGCGAATGAGGCGCTGCGCCCGCGAGGCGGCGACGCTCCCCTCGTCGAGCTCGACGAGGCGGGCCCGCGAGGCGCCGAGCTGCTTCTCCAGCGCCTGGCGTCGCTCCACGATCCCGGCCCGGTCGGCCACGGCGCGCTCCCGTTCCTCGTGGAGCGCGACGACGGTCGGACCGTGCTTCGAGACGTTCTGCCGCTCCTCGGCGAGGGCCTTCTGGGCAGCCTCGAGCTTCTTCCGGTTCTCGAGGACGGGCGGGGCGTCGTCCTGGTACCGGCCCTCGACCCGGATCTGCTCGAGCTGCAGGCGGAGGGCCTGGACCTTGAACTCGTCCAGCGCGGGCTGGCTCGCCGCGGATGCGGCGGAGTCCGTCTCCCCACGCGCCGCGCGCTCGAGGAGCCTGTCGTACGCGGCGATCTTCCCGTCGAGCTCGACGAGGCGCCGGCCGAGCATCTCGTTCTCCTCGCGAAGGCCCGCGTCGAGCTTCAGCTGGACCTCCCGCTCGGTGGGCATGTCGACCGCGCGCACCCTCTTCTTGATCGCCTGGAGGGCGTCCTCGTGCCGGGCCAGCTCCCTTGCGAGGGTCTCCGTCTGAGAGGAGAAGAAGGGGACGACCCGTTGAGTGCCGTGGACCTCCACGTGGTGGGCGACGTAGTTCCGGAGGAGCTCCGCCAGGACCGCCTCTGCCACACCGGGGTCCCCCGCCTCGTAGGTGACGACGAGGATGCGGGACTCCTTGAGCCGCTCGACGCCGAGCGAGCCGGAGAGCGCCCGGATCGCGCGGTCCACGTCGTTCGGAGGTGTGACCTCGTGGTACGCGGCGTGGGCCCGCTCGTAGGCCCGAAGCGGCGCGAAGAGGAGCCGCCAGAACCAGGAAGGCCGGGCCTTCGCGAGGCCCGTCGCCTCGACCGTAGCCGAGAGGACTCGGCGGCTCGTCAGCACGGCGATCTCGGAATTGACCTCCTCCTCGGTGATCTCGGCGACGAGGACGGGAGACTCGGCCCGGGCCGGGGAATCGAGCCGGGGGGTGTACCGGCTCTTCTGGATCATCACGGCCGCCCGCGCCTCGTAGGTCGCGGGCCAGACGAAGGCGAACACCTGGATGGCGAGGAAGGTCCCGAGAGCGACGGCCGCGAAGAGACGCCGCCGGGACGTCACCGACCTCGCGAGGCGCAGCAATGCCTCCGCGAGGTCGCCGGGCTGCGCCGCGGCAGGTGGCGCCGGTGTGGCGCTCCCGACGGGGTGGATCGAGTCGCTCAAGCGGCCTCCCGAGCGCCGGCGGCGTCGAGGGCACCGAGCGTACGCTCGAGCTCGTCGTCGAGCTCGGAGACGAACGGGGCCCAGCCGAAGCGGGCTGCGCTCGAAGGGGCGTTCATCGCGAGGCGCTCGTGGAGACCGTTCTCGCCGGCGAGCCGCGCCATCGCCGACGCGAACGCTACCGGGTCGGCCTCGGAGAGGAGCCCGTCGTGCCCGTGCCGGACGATCTCCTTCGGGCCGCCCCGGTTCACCGCGACCGCCGGCTTGCCCGAGGCCATGGCCTCGATGATGACGAGCCCCCAGTCCTCGTTGAACGCGGTGAAGAGCGTCGCGAAGCAGGCGGCGTACAGGGCACGCATCTCTTCGTCCGACGGGTGGATGCGGAACTCCACCGAGGGGTCCCCGCCAGCGAGGGACCGGAGACGTTCGAGGTACGGCCGGCTCTTCCTGTCGACGATCCCGGCGATGACGAGCTTCCAGGTCGAGGGCTCCGGCGCCGTCTCCTTGAAGAGCTGGAACGCCTGGATCGCGAGCTCGAGGTTCTTCGTCCACATGATCCGCCCCGGGACGAAGAAGACCCTCTCGGCCGGAGGCGACGGCGTGAAGGCGGAAAGCTCCACGCCGGGGTGGAGCGTCCGCATCCGCTCGGGGGGCGCCAGGCGCCCCGCCAGGATGCGCGTCCGCACCTCCTCGCTGATCGCGAAGACCCGACGGTAGCGCCGCCAGGCGATCCGGTCGACGCCGCGGTAGAGGAAGGTCCCGGCTCGGACGACGACGCGGTGAAGGGCATTTCGGGACGCGAGGTAGTTCGCCCGATACACGGGGTCGAAGGCGATACGGAGGGGAGTCAGGCAGAGGCAGAAAACGGGGATCCGGCGCTGACGAAGGGCGACGAGGTCCCCGAGCCCCTCGCAGACGACGAGGAGACCGTCGAACTCCGAGAGGTCGAGCTCCTGGGAGAGGAGCCGCGTCGCGGCGCTCGCCACCGACCGGAGCGACCTCTCGACGGGAACGCGGGAGAGGAGGCGGACGTCCATCTGCCCCAGCTCGGGGAAGGTCGCGTCGGGCTGGTACTCGTTCGTGAAGATCGTGATCCGGTATCGGCTCCGCTTCGCGATCTCCAGGATCGTCCGCTCGGCGCCGCTCGTCAGGTAGAGCCACGGGTAGTACACCGCGAGCCGCCTGCGCCTCGGCGCGTCATCGTTCTGTAGGGTCATACGGAACCCCCCACAGTACCATAGCACCCGGCGGCCGGGCGGAGGCTCACCGCGCGAAACGGAAGATCGTGAGCGAGTGCGGGGGGAACCTGTAGGAGAAGGCACCCGCGGCGCCGAAGGGCGTCGTGGTGAGCGCCACGGCGTCCGGTCTCTCGGCGCTGTTCCGAGCGCCGGGTCCGGGACCGTTCAGGACCGAGACGGTGCCGGTCACGCCGGACGGGAGGTTCATCTCGATCGTTGCGTCCACGGCCGTCGAGAGGCTCCGGTTCACGACGAACAGAGCGAAGTGGCTCTCGCCGGGATCCCGGGTGGCCAGGGCGTCGAGCATCGGGACGTCCATCTGCCCCGAGAGGAGCTTCACCGGCTTCGAGTCGAACAGCGCGTCCTTCGGGTCGAGCCGGACTTCGGTCATCAGGTTCCCGGACTCGCGCGCGTACTCGCGGTGCACGTAGAACTGCGGGTTCCGGAACCGGGCGGCTCCGGCGGTCCCGATGAGGCTGCCGAAGTGAGTCCCGGCGAGCGACATGTGGTGCGCCCCGTACACGCGCTCGCTTCGCGCCATGACGTGGAGGACGCTCGCATTGAAGAGGGCGCTGGCGAGCGTCGGGTTCCTCTGGTGGGTCCGGACGGGGTCCTCGATGGCCTCGTCCGGGTAGAAGATCCCGTCGTACTCGGTGACGAAGATCGGGATGAGCTTCCCGAGCCTTCGGAGCTGCCCTTCGAGCACGGTCATGGACCTCTCGACGGCCTTCGTCGCTCCCAGCATCGACGTGAAGAGCTCGTCGTCCGGAGGGATCGTCCCATCGGCCCTGTAGCCGTAGAGGGGGAAGTAGGCATTGTGGACGCTGATGCCGTCCACGTAGGGTCCCGCGAGCCCGAGGACGACGCTGTTCCAGAAGCTGTCCTGCTCCTCGGGGCCGATGACCGCCGCCGAGTAGATCTTCGCGTACGGGGCCTGCTTGCGGATGGCGGCCGCGTATTCGATGACGCGGCGGGCGTAGACGTCGGGCGGGAGACCGATCTGGCCGCTCTCCGACAGGCCCTCGAAATAGACCTCGTTTCCGACCTCCCAGTAGACGACGGGGAACCCGCGCGACTCGAAGAACCGCGCGAAGGCGGCCGCCTCCTCGGCGCTGCCGGTGCCGGTGTTCGCGGTGACGAAGGGGACCGCCTTCAGCGCCGTGGCGAGCTTGATGAACTCGTCGGGCCCCACGACCGGGGAGTAGAACTCCCCGAGGTAGCCGCTCGAGAGCTTCGGGCGCCGCGAGTGCGGGCCGAGCGCTTGCCACCAGTGGAAGAAGTCCGCGGCCGTCCCCCCCGGGAAGCGGAGCGTCGTGACCCGGGCCTCGGAGAGGAGGCTCACGATCTCGCGGTCGAAGGAGCCATCCGGCTTGACGATCCCTTCGCCCCGCTCGATCGTCTGGAGGTTCTGCCCGAAGAGAAGAGCCGGGATCACCCGCTTCACCTTCTGGAAGTCGACGTGGATCGAGCTCGTGGCGACGGGCATCGGCTGCGCGCGCGCAGGCCGCGCGGCGGCGAAGACCACGAGGAGCGCCGCGGCGTTCGCTGCGCGGGCGATCCGCGAAATCCATGACCTGTGGGAGAGGGGGGGAGTCTTTCTCATTCGTCTCATTCGAACGGGAAGTACGCCGTTCGTCCGTCCCTCTGGAACACGAGACGCGTAACGAGATCGGCAGGAGTCGCGTTCCAGAGGGACCACTCGGAACGCCAGCTGTCGCCGTCGAGGGCGAGCGGGAAGACAGGGGCGAGGTCCCTCGTACCGGCGGCTCCGTCGAGGACGGGGAAGCCCGCCAGGATCTCCTCGCCCCGGTCGTTCACGCGGCGGAGGAAGCCGACGACGTCGAGCGTCGCACCGTTCGGGCCGGCGACCGTGCCGGCCAGGGACCCCTGAAGGTCGCCCGCCGAAGGGAAGAGGGAGCGGCACGATATGGCCACCTGCCCTCCGGCCGGGACCGGGACGTCTGCGGACCCGACCGTCCCTCCGCCCGAGTCCCGCAGCGTCAGGGTCGCCGTGACGGCCAGTCCCAGGCGGTTCGTCAGTATGACCCCGCTGTCCCTGAGGGCGAGCTCCACCGGAACGAGGAAGCGCGTCACCGCCCGGGAGGGTGGAACGGTGCGGGGCAGGACGACGGGTTGCCCGGAGGTGTTTCCCACGGTCCTCTCCTCGACGAGCTGGACCATCGGGGCCGGCTGGCTGGCGCTGGGGCGCGGAGCGAGAGCTCCGACCGCCTGGTCGTTGCGCGGCAGGACCCGGACCTGGGCCGTCCGAACCTCGGCGTCGGAAGGGCGCGCGTCCGGTACGCGGAACCGGAAGACCGCGGTTCCCCCGGGCGGCAGCTCGTAGCCTGCGGTCGTGGCGTGGCCGGACTCGAGCTCGACCCGGAGCGGAGCGCCGGTGTCGTCCCGGAACGCGAGGGTCCCCGAAAGGCCCGCCAGGCCGGTGTTCGAGACTGCGAGGCGGTGGACCGTGTCGGGGGTCAGAAGAATGCTCTGTACTGCGGCGCTCGACGGGACCCCGCTGTCGGCGTCGTTGAAGGGGGCGACGAGGACGGGGTCGAGAAAGCTCGACGGCCTGAGGTTCGCCCTCATGGAGTGGACGGACGTGGCCAGCGGGCGGTTCGAGACGAGCGTCAGGAGTCCGCGGACCTGCTCCGGGAATGCGAGGAGGTCGGACAGGAACTGGACCGTGAAGCCCCCCGCCGGCACGCGGAACGCGGCGGACGTCGTCTGGATGGGCGTGCCGTCGAGCCCGCGCAGGACGAGGTCCACGGAGGCCTCCGCCGTGCCGGGGTTATACGCCGTGATCCGGGTCCGGCCCGCCGTTCCCCCTTCCTCGACGTAGGCGTGGCTCAGGAGCCGCGGCTCCGAGGAGACGGTCGCCAGCTCCGTCACGACGGTTCCGTCGAGGCGGCCGCTCAGGACCTGAAGCGCCTCCGGCGCCGGAGCGCCCGTGGCGGGCGTGAGGAGAAGCGCCGCGAGCCTCGGGGCGTCGTCCTGGCCCGTGGTCTTCAGGAAGGCGGAGCCCGACGCCGGCACGGCGAGCGTCGTGATCGTCGGGATGTACCGCGCCGTGAGGTCGGTGACGAAGGTGTCGCGGTGCACCACCACGCTGTGCTCCCGGTCGCCGAGGTCGCTCCAGCCATCGAAGGCGAGCGGCCGGGAGCCTTCTCCCCGATCGACGAGCTCGGGGGCCGAGACGACGTGGACGGAGCCCGACGCCCATTGGAACGTTGCGGGAGTCGTGGACGAGGCCCCGTCGACGCCGAGGGCGAGGCCGGAGGGCTCGCTCTTCACGACGAGATGGAGCGGCTCGAAGTGTGCCTTCACCGAGCGCGGGCGGTCCATGACCGCGAAGCCGAGGATGCCGTCGGACCCGCTCACGTCGCCGGAGTAGCCCGCGAACCGGTGCACGGGAGAGGGGATCGCGACGAGCGTCGCGAAGCTCCTCTCGACGTAGAAGCCGTCCGCCGAGGGCGGGTCGAGAGCGAGCGAGCCGCCCGAGGTCGGGGTGACCTCGGTGCGGAGGCGGTGCGATCGGCGGATCGCAGCCGTGAACCACTCGCGTCCGGTCGTCGTCGTGACCGGGTGGCTCGATGCTCCGCCGTCGCTCCAGGAGACGAAGACCTGGCGGGTGTCCTCGTTCTCGAAAAGGACGGGCTCGATCCGATGGACGGACCCGCGGGCCCAGCGAGCGTAGTAGGGAGTCGTGACGACCTGTCCGTCGACGAGGATCTCGAGTCCGGAGGGGATCGTGTCGATCGTCACGAGCTCCTCCAGCGGAATCCGGAAGACGCCGCGCCCGAAAGTCCCGGCGAAGAGGGTGTCGTCCGCCACCCGGAGCGCGCTCACCCCCGCGCCGGCGAGCCCGTTGCGGAACGCCGACCAGCTGGATCCGTCGTTGGGAGAGCGCCAGACTCCGTCAGACGTTCCGATGTAGAGCGCTCCGAACGCGTCCTTGACGATGCTGCTCGGCGTCGCGAGGCCCGGAAGGCTGATCTCCTCCCACGCTTGGCCGAAGTCGTAGGACTTGAAGACCCGCCCCGTCTGGGACGAAGGGTCGGCGAGCGTCGCGTACAGGACGTTCTCCGCGTCCGGAT
Organism: Acidobacteriota bacterium; assembly: GCA_029567505.1. GTDB lineage: Bacteria > Acidobacteriota > Thermoanaerobaculia > UBA5066 > UBA5066 > UBA5066. The sequence continues at coordinate 35,695 of JAKPXO010000456.1, read as the reverse complement.
CGAGGTGGAGCGACGTGACGGCGAGTCCGGGGTCGTCGCTGATCGTGATCAGGTCCGTGCCGATGCCGTCGGCCTTGAAGAGCTTCGCTCCGAGGGCGACGGCGAAGTAGACCCGGCCGGAGCGGACCGGCGACACCGCGATCCGGGTGATCTCCGGCGACCCCGGGGGGCGGAAGCCGGTCCAGGAGTCGCCGGAATCGGTCGACCGGAAGAGCTGCATTCGGCCCGTGAAGAGAGTCCCGGGATCGAGTGGGCTGGGCTCGAGGGGGGCCTCGGTCGGGGCGGGCTGATCGAGGTCGAGCCCCTGGACGATCGGGCGGAAGCTCACTCCGCGGTCGTCGGAGCGGAAGAGGCGCCCCCCGGTCGAGGAGACGTAGAGGCGGTCGGCGTCGAAGGGGTCGAAGCGCGCCGGGCCCGCCGCTTCCCGCCTCCCGTGGATGACGTGCCAGACCGGGACGGGGTCGGCCGGCACCGCGAGAAGGGTGCCCGAGTCGGCCGTTCCCGCGAGGAGGCGAGGGGGCGACTCGCGGGAGGCGTCCAGGCTCGTGATCGAGGTGACGGCGAGCCCGTAGCTCGAGGACGTCGCCGTCGACCAGGCCGCGTCGAGCGTTGCGACTCCCGAGGTCCCCGCCACGAGGACCCGATCCGCGAGGACCAGGATCCGGTGCACGCCGGCCGCGTCCCCGGTGACGGCCCTCCAGGTCGCTCCGGCGTCCGTCGAAACGGAAAGCCCGTCCCCGCCGAGGAGGATCCGCGCGTCGTCGAGCGGGTCGAGCGCGATCGCCTGGGCGAATCCGCAGGAGGTGCAGAACGGAGGAGGCGCGAGCTCCTCGAACGTCGTTCCTCCGTCGCGAGAGCGCAGCAGGAGAGCCCGGTCGGTCCTGTTGAGGTCACCCAGCACCTGGATCGTCGCGTAGAGAAGTCCCGGAGTCCTCGCGGACACCGCCACGCTCGTCGTCCCGACCCCGAACGTGTCGGTGGCCCGGAGCGGCCACCCGGCCGTTCTCACCCACGTGCTCCCGCGGTCGTCGCTCCGGTAGAGGCCTCCCCGGCCCGACGCGAAGACCGAACCGGCGCGGAGAGGGTCACGGACCAGCATCGACACGGCATCCCCATCGAGGGTCGCGGCGAAGGTCGTCCCCGCGTCCGTCGAGAGCTTCACGCCGGTGTCGGTGGCGACGAGGACCCGCGATGGATCCGCGTCGTCGACGAGGAGTGCGGAGACGTAGAGACCCGCGCCGATGGGTCCGGCGACGGTCCATGAGGTGCCGCCATCCGTGGACCGGATCAGCCCGATCCCGGGGGAGACCGAGCCCCCGTCCGAGAGTGCCCCGGTCCCGGCAAGGAGGACGTTCGAGTCGACGGGGGAAATCGCGACGGCGCTCAGGGGCGTCGCCGCCAGCCACGGCGCGAGCGTCTGCCAGACCTGCCCGCCGTCGGTGGAGCGCCAGAGGCCACCCGCCGGGGTCCCGACGACGAGATGCCGGGGGTCGCGCGGGTCCGCCGCCAGCGCGGAGACCCTGCCGCCGACCGAGCTCGGTCCGAGCTCCTCCCAGCCCGGCTCCTGTGCCCGGGCCGCCGGGAAAACCACGAACAGGCCGGCCAGCGCAAGCCGGCGCCAGGGGAGCGTTTGGAGCATTTCCGAGATGTTATCTCATCTCGTGAGGCCGGCCCGCCGGGCCGGGCCCCGTCGCGGCGCTGTCCCGCCCCGGCCCGTTCCTACTTGCGGGGAGGAGCGACCGAGGTCGTGCGAGCCGGCGCCTGCTCGGCGACGAGGCTCAGGATCGCGTTTGGCGGGATCTCGACCTCGAGGGGGTTTCCAGCCGGGCATGGCCATGGCCTCGGTGCGATCTCCTCGCCGCCGGTCCGGGTCGTCGTCGTGAGCCCCGGCCCGTTGATCGAGGCCGGAGAAGGGGCCGTCAGGAGGAGGCAGTCGGTCGATCGCGGCGCGAAGCCCGCCATGGAAACGGCCGTGCGGAGCGGCCGATCGAGGCTCCGATTCACGAGGAGGGCCGTCAGGCGGCTGCCGTCGGCGCTCAGGCTCGCGCGCGCGAGGAGATCGGGCAGCCCGCTGTGAGCCTTCACGATCCCGTTGGCACGGGCGTCGAAGGTCGGAGAGGTGACGACCGTCGAGAGGAGACCCGGCTCGAAGCGGGAGCGGTAGAGCGAGTAGAGGTGATAGGTCGGCGTCCGGACGAGCCCCGCCTCGGTGTCGGTGAGGAGGCTCCCGTACCAGCGATGGATCGGGTTCGTGTAGCAGGCGAGGAAGATCCGAGGCTCCCCGAGGAAGACGTCGAGGAGAGACGCAACGTAGAGGGCGGCCGCCAGCGTCCGCGACTGGTCGACGTAGATGGCGTGCTGGTCCCGCCGGGAGCTCACGCCGAAGAGAGGTCCGAACTCCGTCACGGCGAGAGGCACGTTCGCGTTCGCGGGGGAGAGGCGGGCGAGCGTCTCCAGGACCTGGTCCAGGTTCTCCCGGGTCTCCGCCGCGCCCGCGTAGAGGCTCCGGTAGACCTCGCCCCTCGCGCGCTCGTCGGCGAAGGAGGCCGAGTCGTCGAGGATCACGGGCGCGTAGGCGTTGTGGACGGCCAGGAAGTCGACGGGTCCCTCGAGGGACTCCAGCATCCGGACGGTCCAGTCGCGACTTTCCTCGGGGGCCAGGGGGAACGCGCCCGTGTCGAGGTGTCCGATGGCCCCGACGAGCGCGTCCGGAAAGACCGCTCGAAGAGCGGACCGGTAGCGCGGGAAGTCCTTCGCGTACTCCTCCGGCCGACGGTAGATGGCCTTGCCGTTCGGTCCGCCTTCGCGCGGCCCGGTCAGATAGATCTCGTTGCCGACCTCCCAGAGCCGCGCCCGTGCACCGAGAGACCTGAGGTGCTTCGCCCAGGCCGATGCCTGCTCGGCGCTGCCGGTCCCGTAGTTCGCCGTCAGCACCGCCTCGGCGCCGGTCTTCTCGAGCAGCGCGACGAGCTCGGGCGTGCCGAAGCGGTGCTCCAGGCTCTGCCCGTTGAAGGCGTTCCGGCTCGAGCCCCGATGGTTCGGGCCGGCAATTCCGAGCGACCAGTCGTAGTAGTCGGCGTGGATCCCGCCCGGGAAACGGAAGGCCGGCACGCGAAGCGGCTGGAGGAGCTCGAGGACCTCGGAGCGGAGCGCGGGCCGATCGGCCTCGAGGAGCCCGTTTCCGTTCTCGACCCACTCGATGTGCATACCGAACAGGAGCGGGCTCACGAGCCTGAGGACGCGCGTGGCGTCGATCGTGACTTTGGCACGCTCCGGTGCGGCCGGAGGTGTCTGGGGCGCCGCCGCCACCACGCCGGATCCGGACGCCGAGGCCCGGTTCTTCCCGCAGCCCGCGACGAGCACGGTCAGCATCGGAAGGAGAAGGACCGCGCGTTTCACCTCAGGACCTCCCGGTAGATCGACTCGAACCGGCGCGTCATGGTCACGATATCGAACGTTCCGTCGAAGCGGGCCCGGGCGGATTCTCCGAGGCGGTGCGCCGACACCGGATCGCCGAGCAGCCCGAGGATGGCGTCGGCCATGGCCCGGGGGTCGTCCCGGGGAACGATCCGGGCTTCCGTCTCCCCGACCGCGTCGAGGCAGCCTTCCGCGTCCGTCGTGACGATCGGGAGGGAGCGTGCCATGTACTCCAGAAGGACGAGCGGGAGCCCCTCCCAGCGCGAGGAGAGGACGGCGACGGAGAAGAGCGGCATGAAAGGGGCGCTCGGGCGTCCGCCCGTCCAGCGGACCGCGTCCTTCAGGCCGAGCCGTCGCCCCTGCTCGTGGAGCTCGGTCTCGAGCTCCCCCTCGCCGACGACGACGATCTGTGCGTCGGGTCGCGCCTCATGGACGAGGGCTGCCGCCGCCAGGAAGACGTCGACCCCCTTCTGGACGTGCAGCCTTCCGACGAGCCCCACGACGGGGCGGCCGGGCTCGAGGCGGGCCGCCCGCCGGGCGCCCTCGATCTCCTCCGCCGTGGCGCGCGGCTCCGGTATCCCGTAGTAGACGAGCTCCAGCCTCTCCCGCGGCGCGTAGCCCCCGCTCGAGAGGAGCGCCAGGTCCGCGCTCGAGACCGGGATGACCCGATCCACCCTCCGGCAGATCGCCTTCTCCGCGGCCCGGCGGAGGCCGATCGTGAGGGGGCCGTAGTTGTGGTGGTGAAAGCCGTGCTGGTGATAGAGGAGCGGCACACGGGCCCCGAAGAGCCGCCTGGCCATCCAGCAGGTCGTGGCCGCGACGAGGCCGTGGGCGTGAACGACGTCGACCCTCTCCGACCGGACGAGGTCCGCGACGCGCCGCGCCGCCGAGGGGCGGAACCGCTTGTCGAATGGGATCGTGTGGACTCTCGTCCCGAGCGCCCGGGCGGCCTCCACGAGCGGGCCTCCGTCGCGGCAGGCCAGGAGCGACTCGACGTCGGTCCCCCGGAACCCCTCGAGGAGGTGCCGGACGACGGTCTGACCGCCTCCGAGGAAGGACTTGTCGATCACCTGGAGGACTCTCAACGCGGGCCCCTCCTCGTTCCTCGGCCGGCCTGGATGACCCGTCGCTGGCGCAGCGCCTCGGGAAGCCCCCGCGCGGCGAGCGCGTATCCGCGGAGGGCGCCGGGCGCGTTCCAGGCGAGGAACAGCGGCCGCGCGAGCTCGAACGGGACGAGCCAGGGGAGCGCGCCGAGCAAGTCGCGGAACCGTTCGCACTTGGCCATGACGAGGTAGCGATTCCGGACCGTCAGGGCCTGCTCGCTGCCGCGCGAGGGCCGGTCGGCCATCGCGCGGAGGGAGTTCCGGCCGGCCCGGCGATGACGCGCGACCAGAGCCGGGACGTACCGGCACCTCCAGCCCCGCAGGCGCGCCCGCCACGAGAGGTCCAGGTCGTCGTAGTAGGCGAAGAGGTTCTCGTCGAGCGCGAGCCCGCCGACGGCCACGTCCTGGAGCATCTCGCGCCGGTGGAGCGCCGCGGCGCCGGTGCAGGCCGGGACGTCCTCCTCGCTCCGGTAGCGGTCCGCCGAAGGCTCACCCCTCCCGCGGTCGTACGCGCGGCCGAAGCGGTCGACGACGATCCCCGTGCTGTCGACCCGTCCGTCGGGCAGCAGGATCAGCGGCGCCACGGTCCCGACGTCCGGAGGGAGGGCGTCGACGACGGCGAGCGCTCTCTCGACGAAGTCCGCCGGGAGCTCCGCGTCCGGGTTCAGGAACAGCACCCAGTCGCCCGAGGAGATCTCGAGGGCCCGGTTCTGCGCGGCGCAGAAGCCCGTGTTCCCGCTCTCGCGCCGGAGCGTTCCCGGGAGCCCCCGCGCGAACCACCTCTCGGCGACCTCCGCGGAGCCGTCGGTCGAAGCGTTGTCGACGACGATCACCTCCATCGCCGGGGACGTCTGGGCGTGGAGGCTCGCGAGGCAGGCGTCGAGGACGTCCGCGCTGTTCCAGGTCACGACCTGGACCGAGAGGCGCGGCGCCGTCGCATCCGGCGGCGCCGGCCGGACGGGGGCCGCCATCAGCGTCCGCTCCTCGAGACGGCCTCGAGAGCGTCGTCCTCGAGGCGCGTGAAGACGACGGACGGGTCGTAGAGCCGGTCCACGAGCTCCCGGGCCGCCCGGCCGTGGGCGCGGCGGAGGCCGGCGTCGGACAGGTACCGGACGACCGCGCCCGCGAAGTCCTGCGGCTCGTCCGCCTCGAGGTGATGCCGGCCCGGCTCCGCGTCGATCCCTTCCATCCCCATCGGTGTCGAGACGACGGGCCGCCCGCAGGAGAAGGCCTCGAGGACCTTCCCCCTCATCCCGCCCCCGGTCCGGATCGGGTTGACGAAGACGGCCGCCTGCTGGTAGCGCTCCACGAGGTTCTCCACGCGCCCCGGGGCGAGGACGCCGTCTCGCTCGTGCTCCCGTCGCCAGGCCTCGGTCAGCCCCGGTCCGACCGCCTCCAGGCGAGCGAGAGGCATGGCCGCCCGCACCCCGGGCCAGACGCTCTCGAGGAACCAGGTGAGGCCGTGAAGGTTCGGGCGATGGAGGAAGTTCCCGACGAAGAGGACGGTCGGCTCGGTCGGCTCGCCGGCCGCGGGGACGAAGGTCCGCGTTGCGACGACGTGCGGCAGGATCCCGACGCGGCGTCCGGTCCTCGCGGCCAGCCATGAGGCCTCCGTGCCGCTGATGCCGTAGAGGAGCTGGAAGGAGCGGAGGTGCTCGGCCTCGAAGCGGCGCACCTTCCCCTTCTCCAGCGGGAGGTAGCGCTCGAAGGGGGTCCGGCCCGCGAACGGGACCCTCCGGAGCCGGTCGAGCGCGAGCGACATCGTCTCCTGCTCGGCCAGTATCCGAACGGTCCGGGGCTGGAGCCTCGCGAGGAAGGGCGCCATGTACGAGAGCTCGACGTGCACGGCGTCCAGCCCTTCCTCCCGCTCCAGGGAGGCCAGGGCGTCGGCGAGGCCCGGGTTCCTGTTGTACGCGACGGCGTAAGGGGACCGGCCGAGGACCCACGAGAGGCGTTTCACCGCTCCCGCGCCGGGCCGAGGAAAGAGCAGCTGCTTCACGCCGATCTCCGCGAGCTCGCGAACGGCCTCGGCGTCCGAGGCCGGGTCCTCCCCGGCGTGGGCGAGGACGGTGACCCGGTGGCGGGGAGCGAGGTGGCGGACGAGGGCGTGGAGGCGGGTCACCCCGCCGACCGCGCGCCCGCTCACGGGGTAGGGGTGCAGGACGGCAATCCTCACGAGGCGACCGTCAGCTTCGGCGGGCGAAAGGCCTGGACGACCCGGTCGAGGTCGGACCGGCGCAGGAGGAAGGAGATGGCCCCGGCCGAGAGAGCGAGAAGGGAGACCGCGAACGCGGCGGGTCGCCAGATCGGGGGAGCGAGAAGGGCGAGGACGAGCGGACCGCCGATCGTCGCGAGCGACCCGAAGAGCCGCGCCCCGGGCTTGATCGGCGCCACGTTCCGATGGAAGCAGCGCGCGGCCCCGAGCGCGACGACCGAGGACGACAGGAAGAGGGCGGCGGCAGCTCCCTCGATCCCGAGGCGCGAAAGGAGGACGACGTTGGCGACCACGTGCGTGGCCAGGCCGAGGACGACGATCCGGAGCATCGCGCCCTGGAGCCGGGCCGCCTGCAGGGCCTGCCCGAGCACGCCGTTCACCGCGTGGAGCGGCAGGGAGACCGCGAGGAGGCGGAGCGTCGTGGCCGAGGAGAGGAACCGCTCTCCGTATGCGAGGCCCAGGACGCGGTCGGCGAAGCAGACGAGGAAGAGCGAAAGGGGGACGATCCCGACGACGAGGAGCCGCAACGAGAGGAGCGTCGCCTCGGCATAGCCCTCGGCCGAGGCCCGGAAGGACGAGGCGAGACGCGGGTAGACGGCGCCCATCGCGCTCTCGGGAAGGAGCAGGACGACCGAGTAGAGGGTGAGGGCCGCGCCGTACGTCCCCGTGTCTCCCTCCCCGCGCAGCGCCTCCACGAGGAGCACGTCCACCCGGAAGTAGAGCATCGAGAGCGCGAAGAGGACCGCGAACGGGGCCACCGTGCGGCCGAAGGCGAGCGCGCCCGCGAGCGTCGGGCGCCCCGTCCTGGGCGCTCCTGCCCGACGCATCAGGACGAACCCCGCGCCGAGGGCCAGGAACCGCGCCGCCGCGATTCCGGCGCAGAGCCCGAGGATGCCCGCCCCGAGCAGGTACGCCGCGACGGCCAGCGCCAGCTTCAGCGCGTTCTCGGCGAGGGAGACGACGGTGATCCGGTGGTGGGTCCGGGTCGCCATGAAGAACGCTTCCTGCGTCGCGATCCAGGCCGAGGGGAGGATCGTGAGCGAAAGGACGGCGGCGGAGAGGAGCCGGTCCTCGGGCAGCAGGAAGGCCGAGTAGGCGAGGAAGGCGAGCGTGGCGACGGAGCCGCTCAGGAGAGCGAAGGACCTCCCGCTCCCCAGGTGCGCCGCGGACTCCTCGGGCCTCGTCGCGAGCTCCCGGGTGAGGAGAAGGTTCATCCCCGCGCTGGCGGCCGCCTGGAAGATCAGGAGGAGCGCCAGCAGGTGAATGTAGACGCCGAGCGTCGCCGCGCCGTAGGCCCGTGCGATTCCGACGTTGATGGCGAACGAGAAGACGGGGACGAGGACCCGTGCCGCCAGCATCGAGATCCCGTTTGCGAGGAGCGAACGCACCGTCAGCTCTTCGGAACGCTCTCGGGGTCGGACCGCGACGGGCCCGGGAGCGGCTCCGCCTCCACGACGAGCCGCTCGCCCAGGCCGGCCCGCTCGAGGGAGCGGACCAAGGGCCGGAAGGCGAGGCGCGAGGCCTCCGTCAGGACGCGCTTCGGCCCGGTGGGCCGGCGATACGACGCCGGGTCCGACACTTCGGCCGGGCCGGCTCCGGGCGGGGGCGCCTCGTGCCGGGGCTGGCGAACGAGGGCCGGCAGGAGCCGCAGGCAGTTCAGCGCGGTCCGGAGGCTCCAGAGGGGCTCCCAGAGGGTCGTCACGCGAACGGGACGGAACCCGGCCTGCGAGAGGAGCTTCGCGAGGACCGAGGGCGTGTAGTGGAAGACGTGCTGGTCCGGCCGAAGGTCCCGCCACCGCGGTCCGTGGACGCGGGAGGCGAGGGACGAGAAGTTGGGGACCTCCACCACGAGGAGGCGCCCGACCCGGGGAGCCACCTCGTCCCTCAGGAACGGCAGGGGCTCGTGGATGTGCTCGAGGACGTGGTGGAGGGTGACGACGTCGAACCGCCGGCCGGCCGGAAGGCCGTCGAGGGAGCTCGCGACGGGGACGCCGAGCAGGGCCGACGTGCGCTCGCGGGCGAAATCCGCGACCTCGACCCCGGCGACCTCCCAACCCCGGGCCTGGGCGCGAGCCAGGAAGGCGCCGCTGGCGCAGCCGATGTCGAGCACGCTGCCCTTCAGCCCACGTGCCTCGATCCTCTGGAGCTCGGGCTCGAAACGCGCTTCGTCGTGGGCGCGGGCGAATTCCGACTCGAAGTTGTAGCCGGCCGTGCCGTCCTCGGTGAAGTAGGTCTCGTCGTAGACGAACTCGGGCAGCTCCGAGGTGGCGTGGAGCCCGCAGGCCGTGCAGCGCGACAGGAGCCCACCGTAGATCCTCTCCCATTCGGGATGCGGGCAGAGGGGAGCCCAGGACGAGCTCACGTCGGGGAGAACGATCGTCGTCACGCGGGGACGACCTCCTGATCGGGCGTTGTACCGGCGGACCCGACGCCCAGAATGCCGAAGAGGAGACCGAGGTGGACCCAGACGATCGACCGGAGCGGCTCGATCCGATGGCTGAAGTCCGCGACCTGGGAGACGGCGAAGCCCAGGAACCCCGCGAGAAGCGCCGCGGCGACCCAGGCGAGGGCCGGGTCCGCGACGGTCCGCAGCCGGCGCAGCGCGGACACGACGACGGTGAAGATGAGGAGGAGGAAGAGCAGGCCCCCGGGAAGGCCGGTCTCGGCGGCCTCGAGGAGGTAGAGGTTGTGGACGGTCGCGGGGAAGTACCGCTTCACGTTCCGCGGGTCGTAGCGCTCCATGACGTGGATGAAGCTGTTCAGCCCGACTCCGCCGACCGGGTGGCTCCCGATCATTCGCAGGGCGATCGCGTTGAGCTCGTAACGGACCTCGACGTTCCCCGCCTGGCTCCGGGCGAGACGGTCGTAGACCGCCGGCCCGAAGAGGACGCCGAGAGCCAGGACGAGGCCCGCGGCCCCCGCGAGAGCGCGCCGGACCGACCTCCGGGCCGCGCCAGCGAGGAGCCCGCGACGCCAGGCGAGGAGGAGCAGGGAGATCGATGCGATCGCGGCGGAGAACCAGGCGCCGCGGGAGAGGGTCAGGATCAGCCCTGCGGTTCCGAGGGAGAACGTCCCCGCAACGAGGGCCCTCTTCAGACCGCCGGAGCAGACGAAGTACCCGGCGGCCAGGACGGGGAGCGCGAGCACGAGGAAGTTCGCGTAGACGATCGGGTGGTCGAAGAGCCCCGAGGGCCTGAGCCGGACGGCCCCCGACACGAGGGTCTCCCGGAGCACCTCGGTCCCGTGGAAGAAGGAGCGCCCGACGGGGCGTCCCGTCGCGGCCTGGAGGAGCGCGAAGATCGTGTGGACGCTGACGGCGCACGAGAGGAGCACGAGGAAAGGAGTCAGCAGGGGGCGCCGGAAGAGCGCGGCCGTGGCGAACGCCAGGAAGAGGGCGTGGACGGCCGACGAGAGCTCGAAGAGGCCGAGGTCGCGGTGGGAGCCCGACAGGACGAGCGACATCGAGTACCAGGCCAGCAGCAGGCCATAGGCCAGGAGGACGGCGGCGGGAACGGCGTTCCGTCGTCGCCCCCACAGGAGGGCGGCCAGGAGGAGCGGGGCTGCCAGGGAGAGGAAGAGGTCCGAAAGAGAGAGCCGGAGTCCGGGCCAGCCCCCCACGTGAGGCTGGTAGAAGAAGTGCTTCGCGAGCGGGATCGAAACGACGCCGACGAAGCCGAGGAAGAGGCCGTCCGCCATTCGCGCCGGAGAGAAGGCGACGAGGGCCGCGAGCGCGGCGGCGCCCATGGAGGCCGCGAGGATCAGGAACGCCGTGCGGGAAGGTGCCACGGCGGCGACGGCGAACGGGAGTCCTCCCGCGAGGAGTCCCGGGAGGACCCAGGACACGCGACGCCCGGAGGGGGCTGCAGCCGTGCTCTCGGATGCCGTCGTCATCGGTTTTCTGGCCCTCGTTCGTCCGGCGCCCGTCAGGGCCGATCCAGCTCTTGCATCAGGTAGAGGAACCCGGATCCGACGGCGCCGACGGAGAGGAGGTGATAGGCCTCCCGGACGTGGAGGAGAGTGTCCGTCGCGCCGGCCGCAGTCCCGGCCGGGTCGCACGGGTCGGTCACGTAGACGTCGACGGGGTGGCCGGAGCCCTGACGGAGAACGGAGTAGAGGACCTGCTGGTCGAGCGGGACGACGTTGTCGGAGCCCGCCGACACGACGAGCGTCGGGGCGGTCTGGAAGGGGACGCCGGGGATCGGCGAGCGGACCTCGTACTCGGCGTCGGTGCAGTCGACGTGACCGCAGATCATCTGGTCGAGAACGTCGGCCAGCGCCGGGCCTCCCACGTCCCAGAGCCGGCTGCCGCCCTCGCAGAGCGACTCGGTGGCGGGGGCCCAGGACGTGCGGTGAAAGGCCACGAGGCCCTTCCAGTCCGTCGGCGGGACATAGGCCACGACGGCCCGCAATCCCTCGATCTGAGGCGCCGCGCGGAGGACGACACAGCCGCCGGTGGATCCGCCGACGAGCGCGACCCGGTCGGGGTCGGTGACCTCGAGCGAGCGAACGAGCGCGGCCGCCGCCCCGACGTCGTCCGCCTCCCCGAGGCAGAGCTCGGGGGCCCCTTCTCCGCCGTCCTGGCCGCGGAGCGAAGGAGCGAAGGCCGTCCTGCCGTACCGCCCGGCCCAGTCGATGCAGGTCTGCACCATGTCACCGTCGGCGTTCGTGAAGATCCCTCCGAACCCTCCATGGACGTGAAGGACCGTGCTGTGGGGGGTCCCGTCGTCCGGATACGCGAGGAGCCCGGCGACGACCAGCCCGCCGGAGGCGTAGGCGACGACGTCGAGTGCGACCTGGTCGACGGTCGCGATCCTGAGGCGGCCGACGAGGGCCCCGTCGTGCAGCGTCGTCGACCCCGAGGGCTGCGGCGACGTCGCGAGGGACCTCTCCAGGGCCTTCTCGGCGCTGGCGAAGGCGGCCAGGAGCGAAGCCCGAACGTCGGCCCGCATCGACCCGCCGTGGAGGCTCCCTCCCCGGCTTTCCGCCAGCGAAGCGCGCGCCTCGTGGGCGAAGGCCATCAGGACCCGCTGCCCGCGCGCCACCTCGTCCGATCGAGGTCCCCAGGGCACGCCCGATGCCGGGAGCCCGGAGCCGGGGCCGAGGGCGAGGAACAGCAGGGCCGCTCCCCAGGAGACAAATAGTCGCATTTTTGAACTGTAGCACGGCTCACCGAACCCTCCGGGATGGTCCCGACCTCCCTGCGGGACTCCCGCCGGGGCGGCGCCCGCTCCGGCGGACCACCGGCCCGACATTCTCGAGTCCTCCCCGGGGACACGCTTCGCGTGCGCGGGTAGAATCCCGAGGTTTCGAAGCCGAGCCTTGCAGCGATTGAGCTACCCAACCTCAGGAGGACTCCCATGACCAGCAAATCCGCGCCCTCCGCGCGCGGGACGAAGTACGTCTACTCCTTCGGCGGCGGATCCGCCGAGGGCGATGGCAGCCAGAAGAACCTCCTCGGCGGCAAAGGCGCGAACCTCGCCGAGATGGCGCGGATCGGCCTCCCGGTCCCCCCGGGGTTCACGATCACGACCGAGGTCTGCACGCACTTCTACGCGAACGGCCGGAGCTACCCGAAGGGCCTCGAGAAGGAGGTCGCGCAGCACCTCGCCGGCGTCGAGAAGAAGCTCGGCAAGAAGTTCGGCGACCCGAAGAACCCGCTCCTCGTGTCGGTCCGTTCGGGCGCGCGCGCCTCGATGCCCGGGATGATGGACACGATCCTGAACCTCGGCCTGAACGACGTGACGGTCGAGGGGCTCGCGAAGGCGTCGGGCAACCCGCGTTTCGCGTGGGACTGCTACCGGCGCTTCGTCGCCATGTACGGCGACGTCGTCCTCGACCTCAAGCCGGTCGGCAAGCACGAGCGGGACCCGTTCGAGGTGATCCTCGAGGCGAAGAAGGAGAAGTTCGGAGCGCACCTCGACACCGAGCTGACGGTCGAGGCGCTGAAGGAGCTCGTCGGCGAGTTCAAGAAGGCGATCAAGGAGAAGACCGGTCACGACTTCCCCGAGGACCCGCTGGCCCAGCTCTGGGGCGCCGTCGGGGCGGTCTTCTCGTCCTGGATGAACGAGCGGGCGATCGTCTACCGCCAGCTCAACTCGATCCCCGAGAGCTGGGGGACGGCCGTGAACGTCCAGTCGATGGTCTTCGGCAACCTCGGCGAGGACTGCGGCACGGGCGTCGCCTTCACGCGCGACCCCGCCACGGGCGAGAACCTCTTCTACGGCGAGTACCTCATCAACGCCCAGGGCGAGGACGTCGTCGCCGGCATCCGGACGCCCCAGAAGATCGCGACCCTCCAGCAGGCGATGCCGAAGGTCTACGACCAGCTGATGGGGATCCGCGCGACGCTCGAGAAGCACTACCGCGACATGCAGGACGTGGAGTTCACGGTCGAGCGCGGCCGGCTCTTCATGCTCCAGACGCGCACCGGCAAGCGGACCGGCTTCGCCGAGGTGCGGATCGCCGTCGAGATGGAGCGCGAGAAGCTCATCTCGCCCGAGGAGGCGATCCTCCGCGTCAACCCCGACTCGCTGAACCAGCTCCTCCGCCCGGTCTTCGACCCTGCCGCCAAGAAGGCCGCCGTCTCCGAGGGACAGCTCCTCGCGAAGGGCCTCAACGCCGGCCCGGGCGCCGCCACCGGCCGCGTCGTCTTCTCCGCCCAGGACGCCTTCGAGTGGGCGAAGAGGGGCGAGAAGGTCCTCCTCGTCCGCGAGGAGACGAGCCCCGAGGACATCAAGGGGATGAACGCGGCCGAGGGGATCCTCACGGCCCGCGGCGGCATGACCTCCCACGCGGCGCTCGTCGCGCGGCAGATGGGGAAGGTCTGCATCGTCGGCTGCGAGTCGCTCCGGATCGACTACGCCCAGCGCTGCATGACCGTCCGCGGCGACGTGAAGAACCGCGTCGTGATGGAGGGCGACTGGCTCTCCATCGACGGCTCGACGGGCGAGGTCCTCGAGGGGCGGATCGCGACGAAGCCGTCCGAGGTCCTCCAGGTCGTTCTCGAGAAGAGCCTCGCCCCCGAGGCGAGCCCGGTCTACACGCTCTACGCGACGATCATGGGCTGGGCCGACAAGGTCCGGCGCCTCCGCGTCCGCGCGAACGCCGACCAGCCCGACCAGGCCACGAACGCGGTCGAGTTCGGCGCCGAGGGGATCGGCCTCTGCCGCACCGAGCACATGTTCTTCGGCGGCGACCGGATCACGGCCGTCCGCGAGATGATCCTCGGCGACAGCGTCGAGGCGCGCGAGAAGGCGCTCGCGAAGCTGCTCCCGATGCAGCGCAGCGACTTCGAGGGGGTCTTCCGCGCGATGGGCCCGCGGCCCGTCACGATCCGGACGATCGACCCGCCGCTCCACGAGTTCCTCCCGCACACCCTCGACGAGCAGGCGGCCGTCGCCGAGAAGCTCGACGTCTCGTCCGCCGCCGTGGCCCAGAAGGTGAGCGAGCTCCACGAGATGAACCCGATGCTCGGCCACCGCGGCTGCCGCCTCGGGATCGTCTTCCCCGAGATCACGCGGATGCAGGCGCGCGCCATCCTCGAGGCGGCCTGCAACGTGAAGAAGGAGGGGGTCGAGGTCAAGCCGGAGATCATGATCCCGCTCGTCGGCCACGTGAACGAGCTGAAGGACCAGGAGAAGCTCGTCCGCGAGGTCGCGAAGGACGTCTTCGCGAAGGCCGGAATCCAGGTCGACTACCTGGTCGGGACGATGATCGAGCTCCCGCGCGCGGCGCTGACCGCCGACGAGATCGCCACGGTCGCGGAGTTCTTCAGCTACGGCACGAACGACCTGACGCAGACGACGTTCGGCCTCAGCCGCGACGACGCCGGGAAGTTCCTGCCCGACTACGTCAAGCGCGAGATCCTCCCCTCCGACCCGTTCGAGAAGATCGACCAGGCCGGCGTCGGCAAGCTCGTGAAGATGGGCGTCGAGCTCGGCCGGACGACCCGCCCGAAGCTGAAGATCGGCATCTGCGGCGAGCACGGCGGCGAGCCGTCGTCCGTCGAGTTCTGCCACCGGACGAGCCTCGACTACGTCAGCTGCTCGCCGTTCCGGATCCCGATCGCCCGCCTCGCCGCCGGCCAGGCCGCCGTCCGCGAGGGCGCGACGGTCTCCGGGAAGCCGGCGAAGGCCGCGAAGGCAGCCGCGAAGCCGGCTCCCCCGAAGAAGGCGGCGCCGAAGGCGAAGCCCGCGGCGAAGCCGGTGAAGAAGGCCGCGAAGGCGAAGGCGCCGGCGAAGGTCGCGAAGAAGGTCGCGAAGAAGGTCGCCAAGGCGGCCCCGAAGGCGAAGCCGACCCCGAAGAGGGTCGCGAAGCCCGCCCCGAGGAAGCCCGCGAAGAAGGCCCCGGCGAAGAAGGGCCGGAAGTAGCACCACGCCCCGCGCCGGCAGGTCCGGCGCGGGGCGTCCGAGCCCGGGAGACGACGACGGCGGCCGAACGGCCGCCGTCGCTCTCTCCGGGGACGTCCCTTCGCGAAGAGGCCCGCGGCGGCCGATCGGCCGCCGCGGGCGGGGCGCAGGAGCCGGGAGAGCCGGGTCAGTTCGGGATCATGACGACGAGGTACCGGCTGTCGCGCCAGAAGGCCTCACGGTCCGTGACCTTCAGCGTCGACGAGCTCGGTCCTCCGGAGACGATCTGATAGCTCTCCTCCGGATGCCCGGGAAGGACTCGGACCTTCTCCGCGGGCGCCGGGATCGTGAGCTCCGCCTCCACGGTGGTGTCGATCTCGCGGAAGACCTGCGGGTCGTACTTCCCGGTCTCCTGCCAGGCGCCGCCGAGGCCGAGGATCGAGCCCTTCTTCTCGACGACGCCCTTCTCCTTCAGCGTCTTCTTGTCGGCGACCGCGACGAACGCGGTGTTGACTTCGCGGGTCCTGGTCGCGATGACGTCGTCCTTCTCGCGCAGGAGCGTGTCCTTCACGAGGATCACGCTCTCCTGCTCCCTCACCCTGTCGTTCAGCTCGAAGACGGTCTTCTCGAGGGTCGCGATCGTGACGTCCTTCTCTTCCAGCGATCGCTTCAGCTCGTCGACGAGCGTCTGGAGAGAGGCCATCTTCCGGCCGTCCGCCTTCCGCTCACGCTCGAGCGACGCAATCCGGTCGAGGTTCTTGCGGATCGCGCTCCGGATCGTCGCGAGCTCGTCGGCGAGCATCTCCCGGGTGCTCGTCCGAGCCTGTCCCTCGCGCGTCACGTCGAGGGTCTTCCTGAGGATCTTCAGCTCCTTGCCGCGGATCTCCTCGAGGCTCGCCTGGACTTCGGCGAGAGTCGCGGTCGCCTCGGCGTCCGCGGCCTCCGAGGTCCGGACCCGTTCCGCGAGCTTCTCGTTTTCGGCGAGGAGGAGCCGGTTCTGCTCGGTGAGCGCATCCGCGCTCGCTTTCGGCTGGCTTCCGACGTTCGACTTCGAGCAGGCCGACAGGGCGAGCGAGACGACGAGGAGGGGGGAGAGGGTCCAGAGCAGCGACGGTGAGCCGTTGGTGGTCTTCGCGATTCTCATGGTGGACCTCCGTGACCGGCGTCCTTTCAAGGGCCGCGCCAGCGGCTGCCGCTCCGACCGGAGCCGCGCAAGCCGTGAATGACGAGGGCGTTGCCCGCGCCGCGCGCCTCCGATCGGGATCGGGCCGCCGGAGGAAGGGGAGGAAGCGATTACAAAGGGCGTGTAAGAAGCGGACTCGCCGGCCGGACGATCCCCGCGGGGGTGACCGGGCACCCGGCTCGCTGGTAGCGTTGGCGCATGCCCGTTACCCCGTCGGTCCTCGCGGCCCTGCGTCACGCCCTCGCCGACCCGCTCTCGGCGGCGGCGGTGAAGGCCGAGGTCCTCGCGACGCGGCTCGACCGAGAGGCGCCCGCCCTCTCACCGAGGGCCCGCGACGTCGGCGCCGACCTCGCGTCCGCAGGCCGGCTCCTCGATCTCCTCGCCGCCGTCGCGGCGGTCGCCGAGGAGGCGCCGGAGGAATCGACGCTCTCCTCGCTCGTCGCGGGAGTCGGCGGCGAGATCGGCGCGGGAGACGCCGGCCTCCGTCTGCGAGTCCGCCCGTCCGCCGCCGGCCTGGCTCTCCGGCGGCTCGTCGACTTCGGCACCGCGCGAGGGTCCGCTCCGCGCGTCGTGGCGCACGCCTCGCCGGATGGGGCGGAGGTCCTCGTCGCGCCGCTCGGCCCGGCCTCGAGCGCCCCGGAGAAGCTGCTGCTCCTGCCGCGGGGCGTCGCGGGCGCCGACGAGCTCTTCCTCGCGCGGGCCGCCGTGGAGGCGGACGGGGGATCGCTCCGGCTCACGGATCGTGGAGGCGTGCTCGAGGCGAGGCTCCTCTGGCCGCGCGAGGAGGGACGATGAAGGCGCTCGTCGTCGAGGACGACCCCGGGGCGCGCCGGGCGCTTGCCGAGCTGCTCGTCGAGCTGGGTCACGAGCCGGCGGAGGTCGGAACCGTGGCGGAAGCGCTCGCGTCTCTCGAGGGGGCCCCCCCCGACGTCGCGATCGTCGACCTCGGGCTGCCCGACGGAGACGGGCTCGACGTCGTGCGGGCCGCCCCCGGCGCGACGGCCGTCCTCGTCCTGACGGGCCAGGGGTCCGTCCGGAACGCCGTCGAGGCGATGAAGGCGGGCGCGCACGACTTCCTCGTGAAGCCTCTGCGCCTGCCGCAGCTGCGCGCGGCGCTGGAGCTCCTCGCCGGGCGCACCTCGCTCCCGCAGGCCCGGACGGTGCGGGTCGGGGAGGAGGGTCTCGGCGAGCTCCTCGGAGGATCGCCCCCGATGAAGGAGGTCTTCCGGCTCCTCGCGCGGGTCGCCCCGTCCGACGCCCCGGTCCTCCTCTGGGGCGAGAGCGGGACGGGGAAGGAGGTCGCCGCGCGGACGCTTCACTCCCTCTCAAGGCGCGCGGCCGGCCCCTTCGTTGGCGTGAACTGCGGCGCCATCTCGCCGAACCTCGTCGAGAGCGAGCTCTTCGGGCACGAGAAGGGGGCCTTCACGGGAGCGGAGCGGCGGCGGGAGGGGACGTTCGAGCTCGCCCGCCGCGGCACGCTCTTCCTCGACGAAGTGACCGAGATGCCGCTGGAGATGCAGGTGAAGCTCCTGCGGGTCCTCGAGACGAAGTCGTTCCGGCGCGTCGGGGGCGCGGAGGAGCGCGACGTGGACGTCCGCGTCGTGGCGAGCACGAACCGCGACGTCCGGGAAGCCGTGGCGAGCGGCGTCTTCCGGGAGGACCTCTACTACCGGCTCGCCGTCTTCCCGCTTCGCCTCCCTCCGCTCCGCGAGCGGCTCGGCGACGTCCCGCGCCTGGCCCTCGAGTTCCTCGCGCGCGTCGAGGCCGAGGAGGGGCGCGGGATCGAGGACATCGAGCCGGAGGCGCTCGCGCTGCTCGGGCGCCACGCCTGGCCCGGGAACGTCCGCGAGCTGAGGAACGCGATCCACCGCGCCTACGTCCTCTCCGATCCTCCCGCGATCTCCGGCGAGGCCGCGGAGGCGGTCCTCGCCGCGCCGGCGCCGTCGGCGCCGGGAGGGTCGTCGGGAGAGCCGCTCGCCGTTCCCGTGAAGGTCGGCGACACGGCGCGGGTCGCCGAGCGGAAGCTCCTGGAGGCGACGCTCGCGGCCGTCGGAGGAGACAAGAGAGCGGCCGCCGAGATGCTCGGGCTGTCGCTGAAGACCGTCTACAACAAGCTCAGGTCCTGGGGCGTGTCGTGACCGTCGCGAGAAGCTCGGCGAGGCGGGAGACGCCCGCGGGCTTGACGAGGTGGTGGTCGATCCCCGCCTCCAGCGAGCGCGCCCGGTCGTCGCGCCCGGCCCAGCCCGAGAGCGCGATCAGGAGGACGTTCGCGAGCGGAGGCTCCGCCCTCAGGCGGCGCGCCAGCTCGTAGCCGTCGAAGCCCGGGAGGCCGACGTCGAGGACGACGGCGTCCGGGAGCAGCGTGCGGGCGGCCTCCAGCCCGGACGGTCCGTCCGGCGCGACGTGGACCTCGTGGCCGGCGATCGAGAGGAGCTCGGCGAGCGACCGCGCCCCGTCGGCGTTGTCCTCGACGAGGAGGACCCGACAGGCCGGCGACGGGGCGGGAGGCGGGGCCGTGGGCGCGGCCTCGCGCTCGGGCGCGGACGCCCGCGGGATCCGGAGCGTGAACGTGCTGCCGTGGCCCGGGCCGGCGCTCGTCGCGGTCAGGCTCCCGCCGTGGAGCTGGGCGAGGCGCCGCGAGAGCGCGAGGCCGACCCCGAGCCCCTCGGCGTCGACCGGGCGCGCCGAGCCCTGCTCGAAGAGGCCGAAGACCCGCTCGAGGTCCCGGGGCGCCAGGCCGATGCCGTCGTCGGTGACCCGCACGACGGCCTCGACCTCGTCGGCGGCGACGGCGAGCTCGATCCGGCCGCCCGGGGGCGAGTACTTCGCGGCGTTCGAGAGGAGGTTCGAGACGACCTGCGCGAGACGGACCGGGTCGCCTTCGACGAGGACGCTCTCGCGCGGGAACGCGACGGAGAGCTCGTGCCGCCGCGCCTCGAGAGCGGGGCGCGTCGTCTCGAGCGCGGCCTCGACGATCTCGGCCAGGGCGACGGCCTCCTTCTTCAGGACGAGCCGGCTGCTCGTGACGCGCGAGAGGTCGAGGAGGTCGTCGACGAGGTGCGTGAGGTGAGCGAGCTGGCGCCGGAGGACGGAGCGCGCGAGTCCCCGCCGTTCCCGCGCCCTGCCGTCGCCGCCCTCTTCCGGAGCGTCGAGCAGCTCCACGGCGTTCCGCATGGCCGCGAGCGGGTTGCGCAGCTCGTGCGCGAGGGAGGCGAGGAACTCGTCCTTGCGGCGGTCGGCGTCGCGGAGCGCGGCGTTCGCCTCCTCGAGGGCCGCGGTCGCGGCGGCGTCGGCGACGAGCTCGCGGCGCAGGAGGAGGAGCCCGACGAGGACGAGGCAGAAACCGAGGAGCGTTGAGGCGAACGCCGCGGCGCCGGCGGCGAATCGGCTCCTCGCCGTCGCGGCCTCCCGCGCCGCGAGCGTCCGCCGCTCGGAGGCCTCGAGCCCGTCGAGGGCGTCGCGGACGGCGGCGGCGTTCTCGCTCTCCGCCGGGTCCTCGCGCGGGGGCTCCTCCGTCCCGGCCTGCCGGTAGAGGCGCACGCCGTCGTTGAGGAGGGCGAGCTGCCGACGGGCCGCGAGGGAGAGCCGGGCGACGCGCTCGGCCTGACCGTCGTCGCCCCGCGTCAGCTCCGCGAGCCGGTCGAGCTGGATGGCGAGGACCGTTCTCCCCGCCTCCAGCGGGGCGAGAGAGGTCGCTCCCCTCGCCAAGAGGAACCGGCGCTGGGCGGCCTCGGCGGAGCCGAGCGTCGCCTCGACCCTCGCCAGCTCCGTCAGGACCTGGTCGGATCGCCGCATCTCCCGCTGTCCCTCGACGAGGCGGTCGAGGTGTCCGACCGTCAGGACGGCGTTCGCGGCGAGCGCCGCGACGGCGACGCCGAGGACGATGCGCTCCTTGCGGGCGAAAGTCCGCATGGAAAGATCTTCTCTCGGACGGCACCGTTTTCAAGGTCGCGGGCGTGGGAGCGGCGCGAGGACGGGCTGCGCCGGCCGCGGCGCCGTCGCGCGGTGGCGCCCGCCTTGCACCTCCCCCGGAGCCGGGAAGCGGCCCTGCCGCGAGCCCGGGACGGGAGGTGCGACATGAGATCGAGCCGTGCCGTCGTCGAAGAGCGCTGTCGCGTCGCGTCCGGAGCGCTGGACACTCTCCTCCGGGCCGAGCTCGCGGCCTGCGAGGCGTACCGGACCGCGATCCACTCGGTCGAGCGAGGTGGCGAGAGCCCCGCACTCGCCCTTCGCAGCCTCTATCGGATGCACCGGCGCTTCGCCGACGAGATCCAGCGGCTTCTCTCGGCCTCGGACGAGGAGGAGCCCGAGGGTGCCCGTGCCGTCTGGACGGACGTGGCGCGTCGCGTCGCGGGCGCCCCGGGCGGGCTCGACGGCGCGACGGTCCTGAAGCGCCTGCAAGGCGGAGAACGTTCGTCGCTGGAGCTCGCGCTCGGAACGCTCCGGGAGCTCTCCGGCCGGCCGGCCGACTTCGTCCGGGCTCGGTACGCGCCGGGCCTGGCGACGAACCTCGAGCTCCTCTCGGCGCTCCTGACGCCCCACGGAGACGAGCCGGCGGCCGGCGAGGCGCGGCCGTGATGGCAGAGCGCTTGCGTGGAGATCGGTCAGAGGAAGCCGAAAGGCGCGACCCTCGAGGAGGTGAACGGAGCGGCCGGGCCGCGAACGAGACGAAACGACAGTGGGAAGGACCCCGGTACCGGAATCCCCCCCGGGACGAGGCCCACAAAGCCAGCAGGCGAGATCGGATGAGGCGAGCGCGAGCGAGCCGGACCGCCGCCTGCGGGCCCCCGAGGTCCTTCCCGCTTCTCCCCCAGGAGGCGGCGCTTCCCCCGGCGCCGCCCCCCTTTTTTGGCTCGCCTGAACCTCTGGCGGCGTCCGGGATCGGCCCGGGAGAGACCCTCGCGGCGCGGCCGGGACGGAAGCGGCTTTCCTCGCTCCGGCCGGCCCCTCGGCCCGGGACCGACCGGGCGACCTTCGATGACGCGGCGCGAGCGGCGAGAACCTTCACGGAGACGGATCGCTCGCCGTCTGGCAGGCGTATCTCGACGACGCGGGCGCGGACGCCGACCTCCGGGGCGACCTTTGCAGCACCTCCTGCGGCTGCGGGAGGCCGGCGCCAGGGGCACCGATCCGCGGGAGCCGCACCGGCGGCAGGAGCCGCAAGGGGCATGCCCCGGAGCGGTCAGCGCGGGCGGCGGGGGGAGCCCGGGTCGTCCCAGGAGGCGGGGTCCTCGATCGGCTCGAGGTGGGTGAGGACGGAGGCGCGGGGGAGGATCGTGCGCACCTCGCGCTCGATCTCCTCGCAGAGGTCGTGACCGCGCTGCACCGTCCAGCCGCCCGGAACGAGGACGTGCATGTCGACGAAGCGGACCGGTCCGGCCTGCCTCGTCCTCACGGCGTGGAGGTCGACGCCCCCGCTCCGGAACTTCTGGAGGAGCGTCTCGAGCGAAGCCTGCTCGCCTTCGGGGATCGTCTTGTCGAGAAGGCCGTGCGCCGTCTCGACGAGGATCTTCCCGGCCATCCAGACGATGTTCGTCGCCACGGCGAGGGCAACGATCGGGTCGAGGATGTGCCAGCCGGTGAGCTGGACGAGGGCGACGCCCGAGAGGACGCCGGCCGAGGTCCAGACGTCGGTCATCAGGTGGTGCGCGTCGGAGCGGAGCGTGATCGAGTCGAGGCGCTTCCCCGCCCGGAAGAGGACGAACGCGACCGCTCCGTTGATCGCGGAGGCGACGGTCGAGACGGTGAGGCCGAGCCAGGCCGACTCGATCGGCCTCGGGTCGGCGATCCGTTGCCAGGCGGTGAGCGCGATCGCGATTGAGGCGCCGAGGATCGCGAGGCCTTCGAAGGCGGAGGCGAGGTACTCCGCCTTCTCGTGCCCGAAGTGGTGCTCGGCGTCGGGCGGCTCGGCCGCGACCCGGAGGGCCCACAGGGCGACGACGGCCGCGAGGAGGTTGACGACCGACTCGACGGCGTCGGAGAGGAGGCCGACGGACTTCGTCAGGTGCCAGGCGACGAGCTTCAGCGAGATCGTCGCGATCGCGGCGCCGACGGAGAGGAGCGCGTAGCGTTGGGCGCCGCCGAGGGTGTGCGCGCCGGTCACGTTCGGAGCCTACGCCGGTTCGTCGCGGGGCGGAGGACGATCAGCCCGACGCCGGCGAGGAGGATCGCGGCTCCCGCGAGGAACGGAGCCCGCAGCGTCTGCCCTTCGAGGACGAACGCCCAGAGGTTCGCGAGCGGCGGGTTCAGGAAGATGAAGGCCGCCGCCTCGCCGGCGGGGAGCCTCTTCAGCGCCCAGAGGAACGAGACCCAGGCGAGGAGCGTGCAGGGGACGGCGAGGTAGAGCGCCGACCCGAGCGCCCCGGGGCTCGCGGCGAGCTTCGCGACCGTGGAGGGGCGGGCGAACGCCAGGAGAGGGAGGCTCCCGACGAAGAGGAGCGCGTACGACGTGTCGATCGGGTCCGCCTCGGCGGGGAGCCTCCGCCCGAGGACGGCGTAGAACGCCCAGGAGAGGGGGGCGAGCGCGAGGAGGAGGGCGCTCGAGAGATAGGGCCAGTCGACGGGCTTGTCCGTGCCGAAGCGGATGACGACGAAGACTCCGGCGAGCGCGAGGGCGAGGCCGGCGACGTGCCTCCGGCCGAACGGCTCGCCGAGGACGAGGCGGGCGAGGACGGCGGTGAAGACCGGGTTGAGCGCGATGACGAGCGCCGCCGTGCCGCTCGGGACCGTCTTCATTCCATGGAAGAAGAAGACGTTGTAGACGGGGACCGAGAGGAGGCCCATCGCGACGACCGTCGGCCACGCCGCGCGCGGGATCCGGAGCGGGCGGCGCACGAGGAGGTATGCGCCGGCCCCGAGGAGCACCGGGACGAACCGCGCCGCGAGCGCCTCCCCGAGGCCGAGCTCCTGGCGCAGGCGCGCCGCCGCCAGGAACGAGAACGACCAGACGAGGACCGTCAGGGCGAGGACGAGGTGGGCCAAGGGAGGCGGAGTATCGCACCGGCGCGCCGCGGGGCGCCCCTCGCGGATAATCGCCGGCCGTGCGCGAGATGGCCCTCTCCGCCTTCTTCTTCGCCCTCATGGCGGCGGGGGCGAAGCTCCTCGGCGGGAGGGTACCGCCGCAGGAGGTGATCCTCGTCCGGGGCGTCCTGAACGCGCTCTTCATGCTCTGCCTGCTCCGCAGGCGCGGCCTCTCGTGGCGTCCCCGGCGACCGGGGCTCCTCGTCCTGCGCGGCGCCCTCGGGCACTTCGCTCTGTCCTGCTACTTCTGGTCCGTGGCCCGGCAGCCGCTCGCGACCGCGGTCCTCCTCCAGCAGGTGCACCCCGTCTTCACGGCGGTCCTCGCCGCCTGGTTCCTCTCGGAGAAGCCGGGCAAGCGCTTCGTCCCGGCGTTCCTCCTCGCGGCGTCCGGCGTCGCGCTCCTCGTCCCGCGGGCCGCGCCGGGGACGGGCCCCGCGCCCGCCTCCCTCGCACCGCTCGTCGTCGGGCTCCTCGGGGCGCTCCTGTCCGCGGCGGCCTACGTCACCGTCCGCGACGCCTCCCGCACCGAGCACGAGGAGACGATCGTCCTCTGGTTCCCGCTCACGTCGATCCCGCTCGCGACGGTCGGGACGCTCGTCGAGGGGCCCGCGGCGCCGACGCCGGTCGAGTGGGGATGGCTCGTCTTCATCGCCGCGGCCGGCCAGCTCGGCCAGCTCTTCCTCACGCGGGGACTCGCGCGGGTGCCCGCCGGGAGGGCGACGCTCGCGAACCCGCTCACGGTCGTCTTCGGCGCGCTCCTCGGCTGGGTCGCGTTCGCCGAGCCGATCGGGATCGCGACGCTCGCGGGCGGCGCGGCCATCGTCGCCGCGGTCCTCCTGGCCGGAGGCGGCGGGGCGTCGGGCGCCGACGCGCGGCCGCCGGCTCCTCCTGCGGCCGGCGTCCCGCGAGGGGCCTAGACTCGTCCGGATGATGCGCCCCCGTCGCCGCCTCGTCGGTCTCGCCGCGGTCCTCGTCCTCCTCGTCCTGGCGGCGGTCTTCGCGATGTCGGCCCTGCGGGTCGGTTTCTCGGGGACGGAGGCCGAGACGGCGGCGGCGCGTGCCGCCGCGGAAGCCGCCGGCGTCCCGCTCGACTCCTGGAAGACGCTCGTCGTCGCCTCCTCGGGGAGCGTCGGCGCGCCCGCGGCGACGGCCTGGAAGGTCTTCTCCCGTCTCGAAGAGTGGCCGCTCTGGTCGAGGCCCCTCCACCTCGGGGCGCGCTGGACCGGCGAGCCCGGCTTCCGGGTCGCCGGCGGCTTTGAGCAGGTCCTCGCGCTCGGCTTCCCGCTCGGGACGGTGCGCACGCGGGAGTTCGTCACCCGCCTGACGCCCGGCCGCGAGGTGACGTGGTGCCGCGACGAGGGAGGGGTCGTTTCCTGTCACCTCTGGCGCTTCACGCCGGTCACACCGACGCGGACGTTCGTCGCGAACGTGGAGGTCCTCCACGGCGGCCCGGTCGGCCTCGTCGCGCCGCTCGTCCAGTCCCGCTGGAGCCGCCTCTTCCAGGGGGCCGTCTCGGGCCTCGCACGCCGGGCCGAGGGTGAGGCGGAGAAGGCCGCGACCGTCCCGTGACGACCGCGGCGCTTCGGGAAGGCTTCGAGAAGGCCGACCGGGAGAAGCGCTTCGTCGCGCTCTCCTCCGTCCTGGCGGCGGTCTTCCTGACGGCAATGAAGGTCGCCGTCGGCGTCTCGACCGGCTCGATCGGCATCCTCGCCGAGGCGGCCCACTCGTCGCTCGACCTCGTCGCCGCGGTCGTGACCCTGTGGGCCGTGCGGGCCGCGGGGCGACCCGCCGACCCGGAGCACACCTACGGGCACGGGAAGATCGAGAACCTCTCGGCGCTCTTCGAGACCGCGCTGCTCCTCCTGACCTGCCTCTGGATCGTCTACGAGTCGATCGAGCGTCTCTTCTTCCACCCGGCGCACGTCGAGCCGACCGCCTGGGCCTTCGCCGTGATGGCGATCTCGATCGTCGTCGACGTCTCCCGTTCGCGGGCGCTCGCGCGCACCGCGAAGAAGTACGGGAGCCAGGCGCTCGAGGCGGACGCGCTCCACTTCTCGACGGACGTCTGGTCCTCGGCCGTCGTCCTCCTGGGGCTCGCGCTCGTCGTCGTCTCGCAGCGGACCGGCGTCGCCTGGCTCGCGAAAGCCGACGCCGTCGCCGCGCTCGTCGTGGCGGCCATCGTCGTCGTCCTCTCGCTGAACCTCGGGAGGAAGTCGATCGACGACCTCGTCGACGCGGTCCCGGTCGGCCTGAAGGAGCGGCTCGTGGCGGCGGCGCGCGTCCCGGGCGTCGTCGACGTCCCGGCGCTCCGGGTGAGGAGGACGGGGCCGCACGCCTTCGTCGACGCGACGCTGACCGTCGGCCGCCACGTCGCGTTCGAGCGGGCGCACGAGATCGCCGACGCCGCGGAGGCGGAGCTGAAGCGGCTCCTCCCCGGCGCCGACGTCGTCGCCCACGTCGAGCCGGTCTCCGAGGGGAACGAGGGGCTCCTCGCCACGACGCGCCTCCTCGCCGCGCGGCACGGGCTCGGCGCCCACGCGATCCGGACGCACGGGACGGACGGGAACGTCTCGATGGAGCTCCACCTGGAGGTGGACGAGCAGCTGACCGTCCGGGAGGCGCACGACGTCGTCTCCGTGTTCGAAGAGGACCTTCGCCGGGCGGCGCCCGAAGTCGCGCACGTCGTGAGCCACATCGAGCCGGTCGGAGAGACGACGGCCGTGCGGAAGACGGCGCCCGCGGACGACGCCCCGGTCCGCTCCGAGCTCGATCGGCTGCGAGCCGAGAGAGGGCCGTCGTTCCGGCCGGAAGGGCTCGCGGTCCGTCGCGGCGAGGACGGGCTCTTCGTCTCCTTCTCGCTTCCGGTGCCGGGCGACCTGTCCGTCGGAGAGGCGCACGCCCTCTCCGACGAGGTCGAGCGGGAGCTGAAGCGCCGGCTGGGCGGGGGCCGGGTCGTCATTCACGTCGAGCCGCGGGAGGAGTGAGCCGGCGGCGAGGCCGTCGGTGTCCGCCCCTACGTCCGGCCGCCGAGGTAGCTCGTGAACCAGCGAACGACCTCGACCGTCGCGCGGACGCTGTTCGAGGTCTTCCGGAGCCCGTGACCTTCGTCGGGGAAGAGGACCCATCGCGTCGGGACGCCGTGGCGGTCGAGGCTCCGCACGAGGGCCTCGGCGCCCTCGACGGGGCAGATCGTGTCGTTCGCGCCGTGCAGGACCAGCGTCGGCGTCGTGACCCGGTCGAGGCGGCGGGCCGGGGAGAGCGTCGCGAGGAGGAGCGGGTCGGTCTCGGGGTCGCCGTACTCCGCCTTCGTGGCGGCCGCCAGCCACGGCTCGGTCGTCCGGAGGAAGGAGGGGAGGTCGGCGAAGCCGTGGAGCGTGGCGGCGGCCGCGAAGCGTCGCGGGAACGCGGCGAGGGCGGCCATCGCGAGGTGGCCGCCGCCGGAGACTCCGAGGAGCCCGATCCGTTCCGGGTCGGCCAGGCCCGCGGCGACGGCCCAGTCGGCGCAGGCCGCGACGTCCTCGATCGCGTCGCGGCGGAGCGGGCCGTCGTCGAGACTCGCGAATCTCCTGCCGAAGCCCGCGCTCCCGCGGACGGAGGGCGCGAGGACCGAGATCCCCTCCGCGACGAGCGCGTG
Organism: Acidobacteriota bacterium; assembly: GCA_029567505.1. Classification (GTDB taxonomy): domain Bacteria; phylum Acidobacteriota; class Thermoanaerobaculia; order UBA5066; family UBA5066; genus UBA5066. The sequence goes on along the minus strand of JAKPXO010000456.1, from coordinate 8,775 downwards.
GACGTCGGCGCGGAAGGTGCCCGGCTCGGAGGTCTCCGGGCCGCCCTCCAGGGAGAGGACGAACGGCCCCGGGCCGGTGGCGCCGCGGGGGCGGTAGAGCCGGGCGGAAATGGGGAGGCCGTCCCTCCCGGGAAGCCGCACGAGGGTCGGCTTCACGAGCGAGCCGGGGTCGACGCCGGCGTGGGGGCTCCTCGTCACCTGGCGGAACGTCCCGCGAGCCCTCTCGAGGACCCAGACGTCGGACGGCGTCGCGGGACCGGAGAGGACCAGCGCGAGCCGCGACCCGTCCGGCGAGAAGACGGGCTCGGAGGCGGTCTCGGCCGGGAGGGCCGGTCCGGGGCGGCTTCGCAGCGTGGCGAGGTCGACGAAGACGAGCTCGTTCCGCCCGGCGACGCTCCAGACGAGCGCGGCGGTGAGCCCGGCCCCGTCGACGGCGAACGCGGAGAGCTCCGCGTCGTCGCGGGCGGCGACGAACTCGACCGGGCCGGGAGCGCCGTTCGGGGCGAAGCGGATCCGGGCGAAGGCGAGGAGATCGCGGCCGGCGTCGGTGGAGAGCCAGACGGTGCTCGCGTCGGGCGAGAGCGCGGCCTGCCGGACGGCCGCTGGGCTCCCGGCGTTCGTCAGGAGGAGCTCGGCCCCGCTCGCGAGGTCGACGAGAAAGAGGTCGTCGTCGCCAGCGCGCGACGAGCGGGCGAGGAGGGCGAAGCGGCCGTCGCAGGAGACGTCGGAGAAGGAGCTCTCTCCCGGGACGGAGGTCCGGGCCGAGGCCTCGCCCGTGAGCGGGTCGAGGAGGTAGGCGTCGATCGCGGCGACGCTCCTCCCGCTGGAGGCGACCCGGAGGCGGGAGGCGTCGGGGGTGAATCCGTCGAGGCGGTTCGTCTCCCTCCCGCCGTCCGTCAGGAGCCGGAGGCCGGTGCCGTCGGGGCGCGAGACCCAGACCTGCTCGTTCGCGGCTCCGCCCGGCGCGACCGCGAACGCCAGGAGCGCGCTCGCGGGTGACCAGCGGACCCTCACGACCGGGTCCTCGAACGGCGTGACGCGCTCCGGGAAGCCGCCCGTGAGGGGGAGCGTCCAGGCCTGTGGCACGCCGGAGAGGTCCGAGACGAAGGCGAGGCGCGTGCCGTCGGGCGAGAAGGACGGGGACCACGCGCCACCGACGCGGGCCAGCGTCGCGGCGCGGACCTCGAGCTCGCTTCCGCCGGCGGGAAGCGCGAGGACGAGAGCGAGGAGGATCGGCGGGGTGGTCGGTCGCATGCTCACCTCGTGCGGGTCTGCCGGCCTGGCGTCGTCGTGGGATCATCCTGCCGGAAGCGAAAGCGATGCCCGAAGTCCGTCCCGTCGTCGCCGTCACCCTCGGCGACCCCGCCTCGATCGGTCCGGAAGTCGTCGTGAAGGCCCTCGCCGGGGGGGAGCTGGGGGCCGTCTGCGTGCCGGTCGTCGTCGGCGACCGGCGGGTCGTGGCGCGAGCCCTCGCGACGACGGGAGCCGTGCTCGAGGTCGTCCCCGTAGAGCGTCCCGGCGCGGCGACGGGAAAGGCCGGTCGGGTCGAGGTCGTCGACGTCCCGGCCTACGGGATCGATGCCATCGACTGGGGACGGGTCCAGGCTCCGGCCGGGCGGGCCGCATACGAGTCGATCGTCGTCGCGATCGACCTCGCCCTCGCCGGCGAGGTCGATGCCGTCGCGACGGCCCCCGTGAGCAAGGAGGCCCTGCGCGCGGCGGGTGTTTCCCAGATCGGGCACACGGAGATCTTCGCGGAGCGGACCGGGACGCTCGAGCCGCTCACGCTCTTCGAGACGAGAGGGCTCCGGATCTTCTTCCTCACGAGGCATCTCTCGCTCGCCGAGGCGCTCCGGCAGGTCGCGGCGGCGCGGGTGCTCGCGACCCTGCGCGGCGCCGCCGCGGCTCTCCGGACGCTGGGTGTCGCCGCGCCGCGGATCGCCGTGGCGGCGCTGAACCCGCACGGCGGCGAGCACGGGCTCTTCGGTGACGAGGAGGAGAAGGAGCTGGTCCCGGCCGTGGTGCGCGCGAGGGAGGAGGGGATCGACGCATCCGGGCCTCTCCCGGCCGACTCCGTCTTCTGGCACGCGGCGCACGGGCGCTTCGACGCGGTCCTCTCGCTCTACCACGACCAGGGGCACGTCGCCGCGAAGATGTACGACTTCGAGCGCACCGTCTCGATGACCTGCGGCCTGCCCTTCCTCCGGACCTCCGTCGACCACGGGACGGCGTTCGACCTCGCCGGGACCGGGCGCGCGAGCGCGACGAGCATGGAGGAGGCGATCCGGGCGGCGGCGAGGCACGCGTTCGCCGTGCGTGGCCGGACGGCCTGATCAGGAGCCGCGTTCGAGCGCGACGACGCGGGGCGCGAGCGCGGGCGAGGCGTGGAGGAAGAGGCCGAGCGGGACGAGGCCGGCGCGGCGGAAGACCGACCTGTAGGCTCGCGGGGAGCGCCGGACGAAGCCGTCGACGTCCCCTTCGAAGTCGTCCTCGGACGTGAACGCCTCGAGCCAGAGGAGGCCGCGCGCGAGCGACGCCATCGCGGCGAGGCCGCGCCGCAGCTGGGCGTCGCCCACGTAGTGGAGGACGTCGGAGCAGACGACGAGGTCGAACGGCCCGCCGAGAGAGAGCCGCTCGAGGTCGTCGAGGCCGCCGCGCACGACGCCGCGCGCGGCTCCGCGGGCCGACGCCCAGGAGCTCGGCTCGACGCCCACGTAGCGGAGGCGCGGCCGGAGGCGGAGGAGCGCGGCCCGCCACGGGGCCTCGCCGCAGCCGACGTCGAGGACGTTCCGGAGCGGGCGCTCGAGGAGGTGCTCGGCGGCGGCAAGGGCGAGCGCGGCCTTCCGCCGGACGACCGCGGCGCGGGCGGCGCGCTCGCGCGGGTCGTGGTACCAGCGGGCGAAGTAGGCGGCATCGTAGAGCTTCTCCGGAGCGGGCGTGCGCGGCATGGGCGAATTCTGCGCGCCCCGCGGAGCGTCCGCATTCCGGGCGCTCCGAACGGGTGCCGCCCGTCACCGCCGGCCGGGGTCGCCGGGGATAGACTCTCTCCCTCGCCGCGGCGCGAGCCCCGGTCCCGTGAAAGGAGATTTCCGTGAAGACCATCCTCCGGATTTCCCTCGGTGCGCTCCTCCTCCTCCCGCTCGCCGCGACGGCGCAGTGGGAGGGCTCTCTCGAGATGAAGATCAGCGGCAAGGACGCGAACGGCACCTCGAAGGCGCTCGTCGGGAAGGCAGGCGCCCGGATGCAGATCGAGATGACGAACGCGCAGCTCCGGCAGGCGGGCCAGGGCGCGATGAAGATGACGATCCTGACCCGAACCTCCGAGCCGGACGTCTCCTACATGCTCAACGACGCGCAGAAGAGCTACGCCCGGATCGACGTGAAGGAGATGCAGAAGGCGATCCCGGCGTCGGAGCGGGAGAAGAAGTGGGCCGTGAAGCGGCTCGGCTCCGACAGGGTCGCCGGCTACGCCTGCGAGAGGGCTCTCGTCAGCGAGGAGGGCGGGGAGACCGAGAACGAGGTCTGCGTCTCGAAGGAGATCCTCGGCTCGGCCGGCCTCCTCAGCGCCGGACGCCGGGACGCCTCGGCGCACGGGCTCGAGAAGGCGCTCAAGGCGAACGGGCTCGAGGGGATGCCGATCCGCATGGCCATCCGGCAGCGCGGGAAGTCCGAGGCGACGATGACCTGGGAGCTGGTCAAGGCCGAGAAGAAGGCGCTCCCCGCGTCGACCTTCGAGATCCCGGCCGGCTACCGGGAGACGAGCATGATGGGGACGATGATGTCCCCCGAGCAGCAGAAGCAGATCGACGACGCGATGAAGAACCTGACGCCCGAGCAGCGGAAGATGTTCGAGCAGATGATGAAGAAGCAGGGGGGCGGCGGCCGCTGACGCCGCGCCGCCTTCCGCCCGGGCCCCGCGACGCCGCCGGCAGCGCCGGCGGCGTTCGCGTCTCCACCCCGCTCAGATCCCGGGAAGGATCGCCTTCGCGATGACCATGTAGATCGCGAGGCCGGTCGCGTCGACGAGCGTCGTGATGAGCGGGGCGGAGGCGACGGTCGGGTCGAAGTCGAACCGCTCCGCGAGGAGCGGGACGAGGGCCGCGATCGCGTTCGCCCAGACGCAGACGGCCAGGATCGTCAGCCCGACCGTCAGGGCGAGGCTCCCGCCGACGCCCCAGAGAGAGACGCGCCCGACGGCGACGGCGCAGAGGATCCCTCCGAGGATCAGCCCGGAGCTCATCTCCCGGAGGCAGACCCGGAGCGCGTCCTTCACCTTCACCTGCTTCAGGGCGAGCGCCCGGATGATCGTGGAGACCGTCTGGCTTCCCGCGTTCCCCCCGGTGCCGATGATGAGCGGGATGAAGAACGAGAGCGCGACGACTTTCGAGAGCTCGCCCTCGAAGTGCTTCAGCACGGAGCCGGTGAGCGTCCCCGCGATGAACAGCAGCAGGAGCCACCCGAGCCGGCTCTTGACGACCCGCCAGAGGGGCGCGCCGAAATACTCGAACTCGTGCTTCTCGTCGGGGTCGCTCGGCGCGGCGACCGCGCCCATCGCGAGGGCGGCCTCGGTCTCGCGCGCGACGAGGACGTCGACGACGTCGTCCACCGTGACGACGCCGAGCGCCTTCCCGTCTTCGCCGACGACCGGCATCGCGTTGAAGCCGTACTTGGCGACGAGGCGGGCGACCTCCTCCTGCGGCGTGTCCGGCGCGACGGAGATGACGTCGTGCGTCATCAGCTCCCAGACCTTCCGGCCGGGCTCCGCGGGGAAGAGCTTCCGGAGGGAGGTGACCCCGACGAGCCGTCCCTTCTCGTCGACCGCGTAGAGGTCGGCCACGGTGGCGACCTCGGGGTCGATCTTCCGGAGGTGGGCCATCGTCTCGGAGACGCTCCAGTCCGGGCTCACCTTCACGAAGCGGTCGGTCATCAGCCGGCCGGCCGTTCCGGGCTCCCAGGCGAGGAGGCCTCGCGCCGCCGCGGCGTCCTTGGCCGACATCCGGGCGAGGACCGGGAGGCGCCTTTCCTCGGGGAGGAACGAGAGGAGTCGCGCCGCGTCGTCGGGCTCGAGGGAGTCGAGGGCCTGGGCGATCTTCGCGGGCGGGAGCCGGGTCAGCCCCATCCGAAGGACTCCGCCTCCGAGGTACGAGAGGACGCCTCCGAGCTGCTCCTCGTGGAGCTGCTCGAGGACGGGGATCCGGTCCTCCCGCGGAATCGCCGCGAGGAGGTCGGCGACGTCGGCCGGGTGGAACTCGAGCAGCCCCTCGCGGAGCGCCGCGGGGTCCTCACGGACGATCTCGAGGACGTCGGGGCCGAGGAGCTCTCCGATCCGCACCGTCGGCGAGTTTAGTCCGGACCGGCCGGCCTAGAATGACCGGGAGACGACGAGGCCGAGGCGGGGCCGTGGGGTCGGAGGCGGGGCCCGCCCGGAACCGCGGAGGGACGGATGGACGACCGGGGGCAGACGTGAGCGCCGAGGACGGGCGGGTCCTCGTCGTCGACGACGACCCGGTGAACCGCGCCATCCTCGTCGGGAGCCTCGAGGCCCAGGGGTACGCGGCGGGGATGGCGGCCGACGGTCGCGAGGCGCTCCGCCTCCTCCGGACGGACGGGTTCGACGTCGTCCTCCTCGACCTCGTCATGCCGGTGATGGACGGCTTCGAGGTCCTCCGGACGATCAAGGCCGACGAGCGTCTCCGCTCCGTCCCCGTCATCGTCGTCTCGGCGCTCGAGGAGATGGAGAGCGTCGTCCGCTGCATCGAGATGGGGGCGGCCGACTACCTCGCGAAGCCGTTCGACCCGGTCCTCCTCCGGGCGCGCCTCCGCGCGTCGCTCGCCTCCAAGCGGCTCGACGACGTCGTGGCGGCCCACCTGCTGGAGATCGAGGAGCTCGCCGAGCAGCTCAAGACGAGGAACCGCTTCATCCAGGAGACGTTCGGGCGCTACCTCTCCGAGGCGGTCGTGGCCGAGCTCCTGGAATCGCCGGACGGACTCCGGCTGGGGGGCGAGAAGCGGAAGGTCACGATGCTCATGTCGGACCTGCGGGGCTTCTCGGCGATCGCCGAGCGGCTCGAGCCGGAACAGGTCGTGAGGGTCATCAACAACTACCTCGGGACGATGGCCGACGTGATCCTCTCCTGGGACGGCACGATCGACGAGTTCATCGGCGACTCCGTCCTCGGGTTCTTCGGCGCCCCGGTCGCCCGCCCGGACGACGCCCGGCGCGCGCTCGCCTGCGCGCTGGCGATGCAGAAGGGGATGGAGGACGTGAACGCGAGGAACCGGAGCGAGGGCCTCCCCGCCGTCGAGATGGGGATCGCCGTCCACACGGGAGAGGTCGTCGTCGGGAACATCGGCTCGGAGAAGCGCGCGAAGTACGGCGCCGTGGGGAGCCAGGTGAACCTCCTCGCGCGGATCGAGGCCTTCACCTGCGGTGGCCAGGTCCTGATCTCGGAGCGGACGCTGGGAGAGGCCGGGCACGGGATCGTGACCGGCCTCTCGCTCGCGGTCCGGGCGAAGGGCTTCCCGGAGCCGCTCCGGGTCCACGACCTACTCGGGCTCGTCGAGGCGCCGCACCTTCACCTCGGGCGGCGCGCGGAGGAGATGCGGCCGGTCGACCCGCCGCTGAAGGCGGTCTTCACGGTGCTCGAGGGGAAGCACGTCGCGCGTGTCGAGGAGCCGGCCGAGGTCGTCGCGCTCTCGCCGCGCGGCGCCGCGATCCTCACGAGCGCGACGGTCGAGGTGCTCTCCGACCTGAAGCTCCGCATCGTCGGTCCCGGCGGGCTCCTCCCGGGCGAGCTCTACGCCAAGGTCCTTCCGTCGCCCGACGGCGGACCGGTGAGGCTCCGCTTCACGTCGGTCCCCGTGGAGCTCGAGCCCCTTCTCTCGCCGTAGGGGCTCGACCCCCCGGAATAGAATCGAATCGTGCCGCGTCCAACGAGGCGGGATCGCGCGGGGACCTTCGGGCTCGTCGTCGGGCTCGGAGACCTCACGCTTGAGCCGGTGGACGCGATCGTGAACGCCGCCAACCCGTCGCTCCTCGGCGGCGGCGGCGTGGACGGGGCGATCCACGCGGCCGCGGGCCCCGGTCTCCTCGCGGAGTGCGCCGGGATCGGAGGCTGTCCTCCCGGCGAGGCACGGATGACCGGAGGCCACCGGCTTCCGGCCCGGCACGTCATTCACACCGTCGGACCGGTCTGGCGCGGCGGAGGCGCGGGAGAGGACGAGACGCTGGCGTGCTGCTACCGCGCGTCGCTCCGGCTCGCCGAGGAGGCCGGCCTTGCGAGCGTCGCGTTCCCGTCGATCGCGACGGGGATCTACGGATTCCCGATCGAGCGGGCGAGCCGGATCGCGCTGAGGGAGATCCGGGCCTTCCTCGCGGCGTCGCGGTGCGTGAGGTCGGTGAAGGTCGTCACCTTCAGCGAGAGGGACCTCGCGGCGTACCGGGCGGCGGAGAAGGAGCTCGCGTCGTGACGGATCGCGCCGGCCGGGCGGCGGTCCTCGTCGCCGGGGCCACCGGGCTCGTCGGGGGCGCCCTCCTTCGACGCCTCCTCGCGACGCCCGGCGGGCCGCGGGTCGTGGCGGTCGTCCGCCGCCCCCTGGAGCCCGTCTCCCCACGCCCCGACGTGGTCGTCGCCGACTTCGCGCGTCTCGAGAGGGTCGACCTCCCGCGCGCCGGCACGGCGTTCTGCGCGCTCGGGACGACGATGGCGAAGGCGGGCTCGCCGGAGGCGTTCCGCGCGGTCGACCTCGACGCCGTCGTCGGGTTCGCGCGAGCGGCGCGCCGGGCGGGGGCGACCCGCTTCCTCGGCGTCAGCGCCCTCGGCGCCGATCCGCGCTCCCGTGTCTTCTACAACCGGGTGAAGGGGGAGGCGGAGGAGGCGCTCCGCGCGCTCGGGTTCGAGGGCCTCGCGCTCGTCCGGCCGTCGCTCCTCCTCGGGGAGCGGCCCGAGACGCGCCCGGCGGAGCGGGCGGCCGCGGCCGTCACGCGCATCGTCCCGTGGGGCCTCGCCGGACCGCTCGCGAAGTGGCGACCCGTCCCTGCCGACGCGGTCGCGGCGGCTCTCCTCGCGATCGCCGGGCAGCCGCTTCGGGGCGTCCGCGTCGTCGAGAACGACGAGATCCATCGGCTCGCGTCCTGAGCCTGCTCCCGCGTTCGATAGAATCGACCGCATGTCGAGCGACACTCCGGGCTTCCCTCCGGCCCCGCCCCTGCCTCCTCCGCCCATGCCACCCCCGCCCGCGGGAGGAGGCTGGCAGACGCCCCCGCCCGGCGGCCCGGCGCTCGCCGGCCTCCCGTGGGAGCACCGCGCCGAGCTCGGGTTCCTGAACGCCTTCGTCGAGACGATCAAGCTGTTCGTGACGAACCCGGCCGACGCCTGGCGGCGGACGAAGGAGAAGGGCGACTTCGCCGAGCCGCTCATCTTCGCGATCCTCGTCTCGTGGATCGGCATCGCGGTCTCCACGATCTGGAGCGGCCTCTTCGGCAACGCGTGGGTCGCATTCCTCCCGGCCGACATGAAGGAGAAGATGGCCGGGGCGTTCGCGACGAACACGGCGGCCCTGCTGATCCAGGTCGGTCTCGCACCGATCTTCGTCCTGGTCGGGCTCTTCATCGGCGCGGCGATCTACCACCTCGCCTTCATGATCGTCGGTGCCACGAAGGACTCGACCTCGGGGTTCGAGGGGACGTTCCGCGTCGTCTCCTACGCGTCCGTCTCGCAGCTCGCGAACGTCATCCCATTCGTCGGGGGGCTCGCGGCCGTCGTCTGGAACCTG
>JAKPXO010000455.1 GCA_029567505.1 Acidobacteriota bacterium | reverse complement strand
AGCGCTTCCTCGCCATACTCGAGACGGCGGTCGAGATCCGGAAGACGAAGTTGACCGGGCCCGAGGCCTACCGGCCGCTCGTCGAGTACGAGCGCCGGCAGGCGGGCGTCGAGCTCGACGACGCGACCGCGCTCCGCCTCGCAGAGGACGCCCTCGTGAGGCACGGGAACGCGATGCTCGTCGAGAACAACCGAATGGCCGCGACGACCCGCCTCAAGGACTGGCTCGCTCCGGACATCCCCCGGGGAAAGTACCGGACGGTCGACGACACGGGCCTCATGCGGGAGATCGTCGTGGACGCCGCGGCGATCAAGCGGCTCCAGCTCTCGGCCTTCTTCGAGATCCGCGACGGCATCGAGAAGATGGACCGCTCCCAGGTCGAGGCGATCAAGAACGACAACCCGCGCCTGAAGGGCGACATCGAGATCCTCCAGCGGCTCATCGAGAAGCAGCGGCAGATGGCATTCGCCCCCGACGACCTCGACGCGGACGCCGCCCGCGAGCACCGAAGGAGCTTCGCCGAGGAGGTGATCGCCGAGTACCGAGCCATTCCGGCGGTTCAGGACGTCGGGGGCGTCCAGGCCGTCCTCGCCCGCGCCGCGAACGCCTGGCAGCTCGGGAACACGATCGAAGAGCGCCTGCAGCAGAGGGCGATCGACGCCGTCGCCTTCAACCTCGCCGGCCGAAACCCGAAGGTCCTCGGCGCCCTCGAGAAGCTGCGGAAGCAGGTGACCCGGACCAACGAGCAGCTCGTCCATCCGGACTGGATGCAGCGGATGGACGTGGCGAACTCCCTCGTCGAGGTCGCGAAGGCCTACCTCGAGGAGGGCGAGGTCAACGAACGGGTGCTCCACACGATCTTCTGGGAGGGGGTCAGCTTCCTCCCGGGCGGCGGGACGTACATGACGATCCGGGGTGGGGGAGAAGGCATCGTCACCCTGATCTCGACGAAGCTCATCCCCGGCTACGGCCCGCTCCTGATCACCCTCCAGCTGACGAAAGGGGTCGTCCAGGTGGGGATGATGGCGATCTTCGAGCCTCTCCAGCGGGAGCGGCTCCTCCTCGCCTACCAGGGGTACCTCGCGCCGGCCGGCGGCGGCTGGATCACGCTCTCGAGCGGGCAGCGGCACGAGGTTCGCTCGAAGGTCCCCTCCATCCTCGACGGCATCGCCGACGCGGCGACGGGGGACCTCGACGCGCGCCGCGAGGCGGTCTACACGCACTTCCACGCCCTCGTCTCCGACGCGATGAGGCGCGACCCGAGCTTCCCCTACACCGAGGAGGAGTGGCCCTGGGAGTTCGCCGAGAGGGAATCGGGCTGGGTGGCGACGCGCATCCGGCAGCACGTGAAGCACTGGTGGGACGCGACCGGGCCGTTCGCGGGCTCCGACGAGATCCTCGCGTTCCGCTCCCGCCTCGCGGGGGAGGACGAGGAGGTCTTCCGGAACGAGCTCGTCGAGCGGCTCTTCAAGGACTACTACACCGGGAAGACGCGGGCGCTCCAGAAGAAGTTCCTGGAGAACGAAAGGGAGCAGGCGGCCCTCGGCGCGCTCTTCGCCGAGGCCGAGACGATGGACGCCGGGCTCGACGCCGTCGCCGGCGGGATGTCCGCCGACTTCCGGGCGAACGGGGACGCGATCCAGGCCTGGTGCCTCGACGGGATGCCGACGGTCCCGCCCTCGATGGAGATCCTCGCCGCGCCGAGGATCATCGACCTCGAGGTGGAAGGGGAGCGCGAGAAGGTCCGCGCGATTCCGCAGGTCGGGTTCCGGGCGAAGGTCTGGGCCTCCGAGAAGGAGTTCCCGGGTCCCTGGAAGGTCCGCTGGGAGGTGCGCCGCGGGGGAGAGACCGTCGCGTTCGACCCGGGACAGGACCACGACCTCGAAGCGAAGGTCGGAGAAACGGTCGGGACCGACTCCTCTCGCGTCGACGTCGTCGCGACGGCGACCGACGCGACCGGCCGGCAGATCGTGAGCGCCTCGGTGCCGCTCGAGGTCGAGAAGGTGAAGCTCGGCGAGGACCGCCCCGAGGAGCGGGACGAGGAGGAGGCGCGGGACGGGACGGAGGCCGGGACGGAAGCGGCCGCCGGGGCCGAGGTCGCCGGTCTCGTCGAGGAGATGGAGAAGGCCGCGGGCGCCGCGACGGCCGCGGCGAACGCGGCAGGCGCGGCCTGCCGCGAGGCGGCCGAGGCGGGTCGGAGCGCCCGGGAGAAGGCGACGGGCCTGACCGCGGAGGTCGACGGCGTGTCGGGGGCCGTCGGGGCACTCGAGGGGCGGGCCGCGGCCGTCTCCGGCCTCGGGACGGCGGCGGCGGCCTCGCTCGCGAAGGCGAACGCCCTCGCGAACGACCTTGCCGTCCGGCGCGACCGGGCGGCGGCCCTGAAGGAGAAGGCGTGCGCGGGAGCGGATCGGGTCGCGGCCGCCGCGACGACGGAAGAGCGGGAGCGCCTCCTCGCGGAGGCGGGGTCCGCCTCGGCCGAGCTGGACCGTCTCGCCTCCGGCTCGGAGAGCCTCCTCGCGTCGGTCCGCGCCGAGGCGCAGGCGGCCCGTCGCGGCAGCGAGGAGCTGGAGGCGCTCCTCGCCGAGCTCACCCGCCTCGACGAGAGCCTCCGCGCCGCGGGTGAGGCCGCGGCGGGGCTGCCGGCCGAGGTCGAGGCGGCCCGGGCGCAGGTCGAGAAGGCCCGTGCGTCGCTGGACAAGGTCGTCGCGCAGCAGGCGCATGGGGCGCAGCTCGTCGCGGACGGGAAGCGGGCGGTCGCCGGGGCCGGGGCAGAGGCCGCCGCGGCCGTGAAGAAGCTGACGGACCTCGAGGCCGCGATCCGAGACCGGAAGGAGGACGTCGCTCCCTGCGCCGACACCGTCACGGCGGCCGACGTCGCGCCGGCGGCCGGAGCGGTGCAGGACCTCGTCGCCCGCACGGGCGAGCTGACGGCGCGCCTCGACGGCCTCCGCCGCACGCTCGGCGCCGAAGGGCTCCGCGACAAGCTCCGCGGTGCCGCCGCCGAGGCCGAGAGCCTCGTCGAGCTCTGCGAGGCGTTCCTCGAGTCGATCGTCAACCGCGCCGCCGACGCCCGCGCCTGCCTCGCGCGGGCCCGGTCGGCGGTCGCCGCGCCGGCGCTCGTGGTGGTCCCCGACCTCCTCGGCAAGACGCGCGCGATGGCCGAGGCGTGGCTCGGGGACCTCGGGCTGAGCCCCGTCGTGACGACCGGGGGCGCCGCGCCGCCCTCCGGCGAACCGGGCCGTGTCGCCTCGCAGACCCACCCGGCGGGGAGCCGTGTCCCGGCGGGATCGTTCGTCGGGGTGACCGTGTGGGGACCTCGCGCCGCGGCGGCTCCGGCCGCTCCGCCGGCGCTACCCGTGCCGCCCGCGCCCCTCGTGCCACCCGCCCCGGCGGGCCTGACCCAGGCGGACTGCGACCGCGACTGGCCGGGGACGGTCCTGACGCGCGACGCGGGGACGGCGAGGTGCGGCTGCCCGCCGGGCACCGCGTGGAGCAAGGTCAGCCGCACCTGCCTCGCACTTCCGGGCGGAACCGTCGGAGGGGCGAGGACGCTCGGCGGCTGCAGCCATATGCCCGGCACGATCCGCGACTCGCGGACGGGGGAGTGCCGCTGCGCGCTCGGGACGTGGGACGCGACGCAGGGACGCTGCGTCGACACGGCCGCCGCGGCGCGCGAGGCGGACGTCGCGACGAAGCGGGCCGCGGCCGACTGCGAGAACCTCTTCTCGAGGCTGAAGATCTACCGGGGGAGCACCGACTCGCTCTCGCGCAGCATGGCCGCCGAGGCCGAGCGCGAGGCCCGCGCGAAGGGTTGCGACGCCGGGCGGATCGCCGACGCGAAGGGGCCGGCCGCGCCGCCCCCTGTGGGCGGCGGTACGGGCTCGGGGCCGCCCGTCGCCGGCGGTTCGGGGACGGGCGGGGGCGGAGGCCGCCCCGCCACCTGCCAGGTCACGGAGCAGCCGGGCGCCGGCGGCGTCACGCTCGTCTACGAGCAGACGGCCCTCGGCAACCACACGAACGTCTACGTCTTCACGGCCCCGCAGAAGGAGGCCGCGGCCGTGCAGGCACACTGGAACAGCCAGCCCGGCTTCCACCTCGTCGGGCGCTTTGGCAGCTACTCCCAGGGCCTCTCGGCCGCGAAGACGGCCTGCGCGAAGCGGACGGAACCCATGGGCGAGGCCGAGCCCGAGGTCGGTCCCTGCAACTGCGTCGACGAGAAGGGGAGGCGCTACTCGGAGGCGTTCGGCCAGCCGTGCGGAACGTCGGGCTACATGATCCGCGATTACCACTGCCCGTCGCGATGAGGAGTCACGTACCCGTGCGGAGCGCCTGGAGCCCGCGCGGCCGCCCGCCTTCGCCGCGGGGCGCGGAGAGCGGCGCGATGACGGCCCCGACGCGGCCCCTGCCCCCGGGCCTCGCCGCCCTCGAGGACCTCTTTCTCGTCTCGCTCCCTCCCCGGGGGAGGGCCGACCGCGCGAAGCAGAAGAGGACGGTGGCGGACCTCCGGGGCGCGATGACGGCGGTCGAGGCGATCGCGGCGAAGGAGGGGCGCCTCCCCGAGGCCTCTTCGATGAACGACCTCGCGAAGCTCCTCGAGCCGGCCTATGTTCCGCGGCTTCCGCGCGCCGACGCCTGGGGCACCCGCTTCGCTACGAGGCTTGGAACGTGAACGACGCGAGCCCGGGGCCCGACAGCTCCTTCCTCGCGAGCCCGGGCCGCGACGGCGCGTGGGAGGCCCTCGACCTGAGGATCGCCGAGCCGCGCGCCACGCGCTCGCCCGACGACGACCTTCTCGTACGCGACGGCGAGCTCGTGAGAGCGCCCGAGCCGGGAGCTGCAGCTCGGAACAGGGCGGCGGGCCGATAGCGAAGGGGATCGAAGCGGGGAGAAAGGTGCTTCCGTCCGGGGGCCGAGGGGCGCGGATCGGCATGCACGTTTCCCAAGAAGCTGGCCCGGTTCGCCGTGAACCGCCCCGGCCCCGTCAGGACCGGGGCCGAACCCGTGCCTCTCAGCCGGCGAGGACCTTCAGGTACCAGGCGGCAAACGCGGTCGAGAAGACGATCCCCGAGACGCTCCACGCCGTCAGCCCGCGCGACGGCCGGTGCTCGGCCGGGACCTCCGCCGCGTGGATCGCCCGGTGGTTGAGCCACGCGAGCGCGGGAGCGGTGAGGAACGAGAGCGACGTCGCGAAGTCGACGAGGGTCTTGAACGCGGCCCCGCCCCGCAGCGCGTACCCGATGATCGCGAGCGACCCGATGCCGAGGACGACGAGAGAGGCCCAGTAGACGCTCCCGCGCGTCGTCGCCTCGCCCGGCGCCTCGGGGCCGCGGAATCGCGCGGCGAGGCCCGCCAGGGCGCGTGGGAAGCCGTCGGCGACGGTGAGCGTCGTCGAGAACATGACCGTCCCGGCGGCGAGGCCGATGAGCGGCGCGGCCCACTCGCCGAGGTTCCTCGTGTAGAGGGCGATGACCTGCTGCGCGAAGACGGCGGCGCGGTCGTCGAACGTCTCCCCCGAGCCGTACATCACGCCCGCGCCGAGGAGGACGAAGCAGAGGGCAAGGAGGACGGTGCCGACGTAGCCGACGTTGAAGTCGAGGACCGACTCCTTCACGCGGGGGGCGTGGCCCGTCTGCTCGCGTCGGGCGAGCGTCCAGAGGGAGTGCCAGATGGAGATGTCGAACGCGGACGGCATCCACCCGACGAGGGCGACCATGAACGCGACGGAGCGCAGGTCGGTGAACGCGGACGCGTCCGGAAGCCAGGGGATGGTCGACCACGGGACCTTCGGGAGCACGAGCGCCGTCGCGGTGAACGTCGTGAGGGTCAGGACGAGGACGACCACCTTGTTGATCCGGTCGAGCCAGCGATAGCGGCCGACGAGGAGGAGGGCGCCGCAGACGCCGAGGAGGAGGCCGGCGATCCAGAACGCGGGCGGAAAGCCGAGGAACGACGCCGTCCACCCGACGAGCGCCGCGAAGAGCGCCGCCGTGACGAGCGTGACGACGGCCTGGATCGTGAACATCGTCCCGACGGTCAGGACCCCGTAGAGGACGAGCGCCCAGCGCCCTTGCCGCCGGTATCCCTCGAGGAGGCTCGTCCCGGTCGCGGCCGCGTAGCGCGGCCCGAACTGGAACGCGGGGTACTTGAAGAAGTTGGCCGCCAGGACGACGGCGAGGAGGCCGAGGCCGAAGCTCGCCCCCGCCCGGGTGCTCTGGACGAGGTGAGAGACGCCGACCGCGGCGCCGGCCCAGAGGAGGCCGGGACCGAGGGCCTTCAGGAAGGACCGTGGTTCGCCGCCCATGAAGGCGGATTCTCGTCGCGGGGGCGCCTCGCGACAACGTCCTCCGGGCCGGAGAGGGACCGGTTCCGCCGGAAGTTGCGGTCGCGCAGGGGGAAACGCAAAGATCCGCGCCGTTCCGTTGAAGGAAGGCAGGAGGAGCCGATGAAGGTGACGCTTCGCTCCGAGCGGGTCGTGTCGGACGAGAACGTGAAGAAGGAGACGGGGAAGGGTTTCGCCGAGTGGTGGAAGGCGCTCGACGCCTTCGGCGGTCCCGCGAAGGGGAGGAGGGAGATCGGCAACCACCTGGTCTTCGAGCTGAAAGTGGACCCCTGGTGGTCCGCCACGCTTCAGGTCGAGTACGAGCGTCACAAGGGGCTCGTCGAGAAGGACGGCAAGGGGAAGGGCTACACGATCTGCGCCACGAAGTCGGTGAAAGCGCCGCCGGAGAGGTGCTGGGAGCTGCTTGCGACCGGCGAGGCGCTCGACGCCTGGTTCGGGCCGAAGAACGTCCTCGACCTGAAGGCCGGGGGCTCGCTCTCGAACGCCGACGGAAACGCCGCCGACGTGAAAGGGGTGACGCCGGGGAAGACGATCCGGCTCGTCTGGAAGGACGCGAGCGCGCCCGGTACGCCGGTGGAGATCAAGCTCCAGCCGGCTGCCGGCAAGACGACCGTGATGGTGACGCACGACCGCCTGCAGACGCGCGAGGAGGCCGACGGCCTGCGCGCCGCGTGGGGCAAGGCGCTCGACGACCTGAAGAAGCTCGTCGAAGCGGGTTGAGCGTGCTCCGCCGGGCCTGCGCCCTGCTCCTCGCCTCCGCGCCGGCGGCGCGGAGGCCCGGGCCGTAGCCCGGCCTGGAAGAGAGGCCGCCTCAGAAGACGGAAAGGGCCGTCTTCGTCGTCAGGAGCTCGAGCGCCATCGTCCCGGCGAGGGAATTGCCTTTTTCGGAGAGGCAAGGCGACCAGACCGCGGTCACGAACCGGCCGGGCATCACGGCGACGACGCCGCCGCCGACGCCGCTCTTGGCCGGGAGGCCGACGCGGTACGCGTAGTCCCCCGCCTCGTCGTAGACGCCGCACGTCAGCATCACCGCGTTCACCCGCTTCACCTGGCGCGCGGTCGCGACCTCCTCGCCGCCGGCCGTGAGCCCGCCCGTCGCGAGGTACTGGAACGCGGACGCCAGCTCGGAGCAGCTCATCGAGATCGAGCAGAGGAGGAAGTAGGCGTCGAGGACGCGGTCCGGGTCGTTTCTCAGGTTCCCGAACGACTTCAGGAAGTGGGCGAGGGCGCGGTTCCTGTGGCCGGTCGCCCGCTCGGCCGCGGCCACGACGGGGTCGTAGCCGACGTCGGGGCCCGCGCCGGCGCGCCGGACGAAGTCGAGCACGAGGTCCTCGCCCTCCCGCTGGTGGCTGAGGACTATGTCGAGGACGACGAGCGCCCCCGCGTTGAGGAACGGGTTCCTCGGGATCCCGCGCTCGACCTCGAGCTGGACGAGCGAGTTGAAGGCCGTTCCCGAGGGTTCGCGGCTGACGCGCTCCCAGACGGCGTCCCCCTCGAGCTTCGTGGCGAGCGTCAGGCTGAAGACCTTCGCGATGCTCTGGATCGAGAACCGCTCCCGGGCGTGACCCACGGAGTAGGCCTCGTTCCCGACCGTTCGGAGGACCATCCCGAACCGGTCGCGCGGGACTTCGGCGAGGGGAGGGATGTACTGCGCGGCCCGCCCCTGTCCGACGAGCGGCCGCACCTCTTCTGCGATCTCGGCGAGGATCCGCGGGTAGTCCACCGGGCGATCTTAGCGGCGGCGTCGTCGAGCGGTCCGGTGGGCGGCGGTCACTCCGCGACTTCGACGAGCTTGCCGAGAAGGACGAGCGACTCCTGCCAGCCCAGGTAGCAGGCTTCGGGCGGGATGACGTCGGGGATCCCTTCCTGTGTGATCTGAAGCTCCGTTCCGCAGGAGACCTTCTTCAGGGTCACGGTCACTTCCATTCCGCCCGGGAGGTTCGGGTCGTCGAAGGCGTCGGTGTAGCGAAGCCGCTCGCCAGGGACGAGCTCGAGGTAGGTGCCCCCGAAGGAGTGGCTCGACCCGGTCGTGAAGCTCGTGAAGGACATCCGGTGGGAGCCGCCGACGCGCGCGTCCATCGAGTGGACCTTACCGGTGAAGCCGTTCGGCGGGAGCCACTTCACCATGGCGTCGGGGTCGAGGAACGCGCGATAGACCCGGTCGGGCGGGGCCTTCAGGACGCGGTGGAGGCGGATCGTGTTCGGCATGGCGGGTCTCCTTTCCGTGGCGGACGCGCGGCTCAGGTGTGCCGCGTCCGCTCCAGGACGACGTGCGTCGCGCGCTCGGACGCGACGTGGCGGGTGCAGGCGTACCCGAGCGCCCGGAGATCGAGGCCCGCGAGGAGCGGCTCCCCGGAGCCGAGGAGGACGGGGGCGATGGCGAGGTGGAGCTCGTCGACGAGCCCTTCCGCCAGGTACTGCCGGATCGTCGCCGGGCCGCCGCCGAGGCGGACGTCCCGCTCTCCCGCGGCCTCGCGCGCCCGCTCGAGCGCCTCGTGGATGCCGCCCGTCACGAAGTGGAACGTCGTCCCGCCTTCCATCTCGAGCGAGGGACGCGAGTGATGCGTCAGGACGAAGACCGGGACGTGGTAGGGCGGCTCCTCGCCCCACCATCCTCTCCAGCTCTCGTCGGGCCACGGTCCGCGGACCGGACCGAACATGTTCCGGCCGAGGATCCAGGCGCCGACGTCCTCGAACCCTCGCGCGACGAAGTCGTCGTCGAGGCCCGTCTCCCCGTCGTCGTGCCCGAAGACCTTCCGCCGGAGCGTCCGGGTCGGAAAGGCCCAGGCGTGGAGCTGAGCGCCCCCGAACCCGAGCGGGTTCTCGAGGCACTGGTCGGGCCCGGCCCCGAACCCGTCCAGCGAGATCGAGAAGGAAGCGACCTTCAGCCTTGCCATCGATTCGCCCTCCAGACGGAAATTCTTTCTGAGAGCGTATCGCAACGAGAGGCCGGGGGGAGAGCCGCGCGTCCGGTCCGGTTCGAGCCGGCGCGTCGCGGCCGGAGCGACACGCGGCGAGGCCGGCGGCCGGCCCCTACGCCCCGAACTCCTCCGGCGTCAGCCGCTCGAGGTACTCCGTCAGGAGGCGGTGCTTGGCGAGGCGCGCCTTGCCCGCCTTCTGGTAGAGGGCGAAGCGGTCCTCGAGGGGACGGAACGCGGGGAAGAGCGGGACGAGGGCGCCGCGGTCGAGCTCTCCCTTCACGCTGTAGCTCGGTGCGAGGAGGACGCCGAGGCCGCTCGCGGCCGCGGTGATGAGGCCGCGGATGTGGTTGATGGCGACGACGCGGCCGAAGGACGGGCGGCGGCTCTTCGGGAACGCGCCGAGGAAGCGCTCCCACCAGCGCCCCTCCTTGTCGATCGAGAGGACGGCGCAGCGGGCGAGGTCCGCCGGCTCGGCGATCCGCTGCGCCGCGAGGTAGTCGGGCGCGCAGGCGACCATGTACGTCTCGCGGAAGAGCGGCGTCCTCTCGAGCTCGGGCGTCGCGTGCGCGACACAGTCGATTGCGAGGTCCACGTCGTCGCGCAGGAGCGGCGTCAGAAGGTCGTGCGAGAGGTGGAAGTCCATCTCGATCCCGGGGTTCGCCTCGAGGAACGGGCGGATGTGGCGCATCAGGACGCTCGTCCCGAACTCCACGGTCGCGCCGAGGCGGATTCGCCCCTCGGCGCGCGTCCGCTCGCGCTGGAGCTCCTCCTCGGCCGCCGCGAGCGTCGCGAAGACCCGCTCGCACGCCTCGCGGAGGATCGCTCCTTCGGGCGTCGGCACGACCTTTCGTCCCCGCCGGTCGAAGAGCCTCACCTTCGCCGAGCGCTCGAGCTTTCCGACGGCGTGGCTGACGGCGCTCTGCGTCAGGTTGAGCCGCGTGGCAGCGGCCGAGAAGCCGCCCGCTCGGGCGACAGCGTGGAAGGCGCGGAGCTGCTGGAGATCGAGCGTCGACATATATGAATGTTATCGATTAGTGTGATGAAAACAATGAGCTATGTTTCTTTGAAAATCTGTCGCATAACCTCTCCTGGAGGTAGGACGATGTCGCTCAAGACGGAGACGGACGTGGAGATCCTTCGCGCGCTCGGGATCGAGGAGAGGAATCCGGGGGGCTTCTCGGGCGCGTGGGTCGGCAGCGGCAAGGTTCAGCAGGTGGTCTCGCCGATCGACGGCTCGCCCCTCGCCTCCGTCGTGAACGTCACGAAGGACGAGTTCGACGCGATCCTCGCGAAGTCCCACGCGGCGTTCGCGTCGTGGCGCACCGTGCCGGCCCCGAAGCGGGGCGAGGTCGTCAAGGCGATCGGCGAGGAGCTCCGCGCCCAGAAGGAGCCTCTCGCGCGCCTCGTCTCCCTCGAGATGGGGAAGACCCTCCGCGAGTCGCTCGGCGAAGTGCAGGAGATGATCGACATCTGCGACTTCGCGGTCGGCCTCAGCCGCCAGCTCTACGGCCTCACGATGCCGAGCGAGCGGCGCCAGCACCGCCTCCAGGAGCAGTGGCACCCGCTCGGGGTCGTCGGCGTCATCACGGCGTTCAACTTCCCGGTCGCCGTCTGGAGCTGGAACGCCGCGCTCGCCCTCGTCTCGGGCGACACGGTCCTCTGGAAGCCGTCGAGCAAGACGCCGCTCACGGCGATCGCCGTCACGAAGATCGCCCGGCGCGCCCTCGAGCGCTTCGGCTACGACCCCGCGATCTGCTCTCTCACGATCGGCCGCGGGAGCGACATCGGCGACCTCATCAACACCGACCCGCGCGTCGCCCTCGTCTCCTACACCGGCTCCGTCCCGGGCGGCCGGCACGTCGGCAAGCTCGTCCAGGAGCGCTTTGGCCGCCTCATCCTCGAGCTCGGCGGGAACAACGCCGTCATCGTCAGCGAGAAGGCCGACCTCGACATCGCGATCCGCGCCGTCTACTTCGGGGCGATCGGGACGTCGGGCCAGCGCTGCACCTCGACCCGCCGCGTCATCCTCCACGAGTCGGTCTACGAGAGGTTCGTCGAGCGCCTGAAGTCCCTCTACGGCGAGACGACGATCGGCGACCCGCTTGCCTACGACACGCTCATGGGCCCGCTCGTCGACAGGGACGCCGTCGCCACGATGCGGAAGGCGATCGAGACGGCGAAGGGGCAGGGGGCGACGGTGCTCCGGGGCGGCGAGCCGCTCGAGAAGGAGGGCGGCTGCTACGTCACGCCGTGCCTCGTCGAGGCGTCGAGCGACCTCCCGATCGTGAAGGAGGAGACCTTCGCGCCGATCCTCTACCTCATGAAGTACGGGACGATCGAGGAAGCGATCGCGATGCAGAACTCGGTCCCGCAGGGGCTCTCGAGCGCGATCATCACGAACAACTTCCGCGAGACGGAGCTCTTCCTCTCGGCCGAGGGGAGCGACTGCGGCATCGCGAACGTCAACACCGGGACGAGCGGCGCCGAGATCGGCGGCGCCTTCGGCGGCGAGAAGGAGACGGGCGGCGGGCGCGAGAGCGGCTCCGACGCCTGGAAGGCCTACATGCGCCGCCAGACGAACGCCCTCAACTTCTCCGGCCGCCTCGAGCTCGCCCAGGGGATCACGCTCGAGATCTGACCCCGTACCGCGCCGCCACCGGCAAGGAGGCCCCATGTCGCTCGGCATCTACAGAGTCCCGGTCCCGAAGAACGAGACGGTGAAGGACTACGCGCCCGGCAGCCCCGAGCGCGCGAGCCTCCAGCAGAAGCTGGCCGAGATGGCCTCGGAGCGGATCGAGGTCCCCCTCCTCATCGGGGGGAAGGAGATCCGGACGGGGAAGATCGCGCGGGCCGTGATGCCGCACGACCACGGGCACGTCCTGGCCGACGTCCACCTGGCCGGCCCTGAGGAGGTCGCGCTCGCCGTGAAGGCCGCCGACCGTGCGAAGGACTTCTGGTCGCGGATGCCGTGGGAGGAGCGGGTCGCCATCTTCCTGAAGGCGGCCGAGCTCCTCGCGGGGCCCTACCGCGACGTTCTGAACGCCGCGACGATGCTCGGCCAGAGCAAGACCTGCCACCAGGCCGAGATCGACAGCGCCGCGGAGACGATCGACTTCTTCCGCTTCAACGCGCACTACTACGCCGAGATCCTGACCGAGCAGCCCGAGAGCGGCCCCGGGATGTGGAACCGGATGGAGCACAGGCCCCTCGAGGGGTTCGTCTTCGCCGTCTCGCCGTTCAACTTCACGGCGATCGCGAGCAACCTCGCGGCGGCGCCGGCCCTCTGCGGCAACACCGTCCTCTGGAAGCCGGCCTCGACGGCGCTCTTCAGCGCGCACCACCTGATGCGCCTCTACCGCGACGCGGGAATGCCCGACGGCGTCATCAACATGATTCCCGGCAGCGGCCGCGCCATCGGCGACGTCGTCCTCAACCACCAGGACCTCGCCGGGATCCACTTCACCGGGTCGACGGGCGTCTTCAACGGGATGTGGCGGACGGTGGGGCAGAACCTCGAAAAGTACCGCTCCTACCCGCGCCTCGTCGGCGAAACGGGGGGGAAGGACTTCATCTTCGCCCACCCGAGCGCCGACCCGAAGGCGCTCACGACGGCGATCCTGCGCGGGGCCTTCGAGTACCAGGGGCAGAAGTGCAGCGCCGCCTCGCGCGCCTACGTCCCGTCGAACCTCTGGGCGAGGATCAAGGACGAGCTCGTCTCCGAGGTCGAGGGGCTGAAGGTGGGCGACCCGCGCGACTTCTCGAACTTCATGGGCGCGGTCATCGACGAGGGAGCGTTCAAGGACCACTCCGAGGCGATCGACGCGGCGAAGGCGTCGAGCGACGCGAAGATCGTCGCGGGCGGCACGTACGACTCCTCGAAGGGGTGGTTCGTGCGGCCGACGATCATCCAGGCGCTCGACCCCACGTACCACACGATGAGCCACGAGCTCTTCGGGCCGATCCTCACGATCCACGTCTACGACGAGGCGAAGTGGGAGGAGATGCTCGACGTCGTCGACGCGACGAGCCCCTACGCGCTCACGGGCGCCGTCTTCAGCCAGGACCGGTACGCCCTCCACGTCATGGTCCACCACCTGCGGCACGCGGCCGGCAACTTCTACATCAACGACAAGCCGACCGGCGCGGTCGTCGGCCAGCAGCCGTTCGGCGGCGCGCGGATGAGCGGCACGAACGACAAGGCCGGCTCGAGCCTGAACCTCCTGCGCTGGATCAGCCCGCGGACGATCAAGGAGACCTTCGTCCCCGCGACGGAGTGGCGCTACCCGTATCTGGGGTAGGTCAGGACATGGCGACGGGCCGGCCGTTCCGTCGGTGACTCTCGTCTTCCCGGCTGACGTCGCCCGGGCCTTGCCTCGCGGGCGCTGAAACGCGGGTCGTGGGGTCAGGCGTGAAATCGTGTATTGTCTCGGACAATACACGATTTCACGCCTGACCCCTACTCTTGGCCGGCTCCTGAAGCTTCGTCTTCTCGCGCGAGATCCGGGCGGATTCCGAGACGATCACCGTCTCGATCGCCATCCTCGGGATGTGCCCGGCGAGGGCGCTCAGCGCGCGAGACGAACGCCCTTCGCGCGAGGCGTCAGCGTGACGGCCTGCGGCAGGTGAGCTCCCTCGACCCAGAGTATCCGCTGCCGGCGGAGCTCCGCGCGAAGGCGGGCGACGGCCACGTCGAAGTCGGCCGCGGTTCGGATCGCCGTTGCCGCAGCCCACGGCTCCGACGACGGTGACTTACCGATCGACCAGACGAAGAGGGGAACGCGCAGGGCCACGAGGAATCGCACAGCCTCGTCGGAGGTCAGGTCGCCTCCGTCCCGGGCGCCCGGCCCGAGAAGCAGGACGACGGCCCTCCGGCGCTCCCATCCGGCGGCCGCGAGCCCTGCCGCGGCGACCGCGTCCGCGATTCGCTGCTCCGTTCGGGGCCAGGGTTTGAGCCGGAGACCATGCGTGAGAGTCGGGCCAATGGCGTCCCACCTTCGCTGGAACCAGGCTGTCGCCGCAAAGGAGCTCGAATCGATCGTCGGATCGTCGACCGTCCGGCCGACGGGTACGAGGAATCGAAACCGGAGGTCGTCGTCGGAGGAGTCGCGAACCGGGGCGCCACGCCTCTCGAAGAGTCGCGAGAGCTCCTCGAATGCCCCCCCCTCGCAGACGAAGACGACGTCGAACCCTCCCTCCTCGACGGCAGAAACCCGGAGGCCGACTCCCTCCTTCTCGAGCCAGCCCGTGAGCCCCTCCGGCGACGGGAGCTTCGTCCCCTTCTCGAGGTGGACGGGAACGGCCGTCAGCTGCGGCGATCCGGTCGACGGGCGAGCCCCGCCGATGACGGTCTCGGTCATGGCGGTGACGTTTCCGTCACACCCCACGCGGGCGCGGAGAATCTGTGTCCGGCGCGAGTCTCTGACGGGAATCTCGATTCGGGAGGGGTCGGAGACCGGCAGCTTTCGGCCATCGAGGGTCACCTCGACGGGCCCGGCCGTGCCCGACGTCGGGCAGTTCCACGTCAGGCGGGCGAGACGACTTCGCTCCGTGCCTCCGGGCTCCACGACCAGGAAGATCTCCGCGTTCCCACGCGGCCTGTTGATCCACTGCTTCGCACGGCCCAGCTCCTTGCCCTTCTCGTCGTATCCAATGGCGACGAGCTCGTGAGGCGCGGGTTGCCAACCGAGGTCGACGGGCGCGGCGAACGGAGCCTTCAGCTCGGCGACCTGCCTGCCGTCGAGCACGAGGTCGACTCGATCGACGTCGCCCGACGCTCGGATCTCGACGTTGAGGACGCCGTAGACGAGACCAAAGCAGAGAGTGGCGAACGAGATCACGTGCCCGCCTCCGCCTCGATGCAGCGCGTGAGACGTCGGCGCCCGCAGGCTCGGCATTCGTGTCGAGCGGCGCTCATTGCACCCGCCGAATCCCGTGCGCAAAGCGCGAGGTCTCGATCTCGTGAGGCAGGTGGGAGCCTTCGAGCCAGACGATCCGCTGGCGGTCGACCGCTTCCAGGAGGTCGCGCACGGCGTCGTCGAACTGCCGGTGCTCGTAGGCGGAAATCAGAGTCCGGGCGTTCCACCGCAGCATCTCCGGCGAGCGCTTTCCGATCGACCAGACCTCGAGCGGAACGCCCAGACGCCGGAGGAAGCTCCTTGCCTCGTCGGGCGTCAGCAGGCTTCCGTCTTTCGCCGCGGGACCGAGGAGGAGGACGACCGCCCGCTTCCGGTTCGCCTCCGCTGCCGTGAGGCCCGCCACGACGACGGCGTCCGCGAGCCGCTGCCCGTCCCGGGTCCAGCCGGGCCAGTCGAGGAGCCAGCCCGCCGCGCGGCCGATGCTGCTTCTCTTCCGCGAGAGCCACGGCGTCGACGGGTAGACGTTCGCGACCATCTCGGTCTGCGCGGTCAGCCGCCCGACGGGCCAGAGGAATCGGAAACGAAGGTCCTCTCGCTTGAAACGCGCGCCGTTCCGGAGGTTTGCGGCGGTCTCCGCATCGTTGAGGGATTCCCGCCGGAACGCCTGCTTGAGCTCTTTCCGGGCGCTCCCCTCCGCGACGATGACGATGTCGACTCCCCCGGCGTCCACGGCCGCGACCTCGAGCGGAATCCCGTCCTCCTCGAACCATCCGGCCATCGCTTCGACGGGAGGGAGCGACGCCTTCCTCTCCAGCTCGACCACCATCGCCGTCAGCTCCGTGTACGCCTCGACGGTCTTCGAGCCGCCGAAGATCAGCTCCGCGGTCGCGGAGACGCCCTCCCCGAACTCCAGGACCGTCTTCAGGAAGTGGATCTGGGCTGGCTCGTGGGGCGGCAGCTCGATGCGAGCAGGGTCGCTCACCGGGATCGGCGTCCCATCGAACGTCGCCGTTACCGAGGCCGGCGCCTCCCGCGCGAGAGCGCGCCACGTGAGCTGCGCGACCCGGCCGCTTCCCCCGCGTCCCCCTTCGAGGACGAGGCTCGCCTCGGCCGTCGGACGCGGGCGATTGACCCACTGCCGGGCCCTGTCGAGCTCCCTCCCCTCCGCGTCGTAGGCGACCGCCACGAGCTCGTGCGGAGAGGGTTCGCACCCCAGGTCGAGCGGCGCCGCGAAGGGGGCACGGAGCTCGGCGACAGGTCGGCCGTCGAGGATGAGCTCGACCCGGCTCACACCTTCCGAGGCGATCAGCTGCACGTTGACGACTCCGATAACGAACCCGACCCACAGAGACGCGAATGCGATCATCAGGCCCCCGCGTACGGAATAGGCTACGCCTGCGACCGCCAAGCGAGGCGCGTGCCAGCGAGAGATCCAAGCTCTTCGTGCCAGGCGAACGCTGGCCGGCGCGGTCGTCGGCCAGCAGCCGTTCGGCGGCGCGCGGATGAGCGGCACGAACGAGAAGGCCGGCTCGAGCCATCCTCCTCCGCTGGATCAGCCCGAGAACGATCGAGGAGGCCTTCGTCCCGGCCACGGAGTGGCGCGACCCGTACCTGGGGTAGGGCAGCCGGGCTCGGCCCGACAACGGGGGCCCAAAGGCGGGGTCAGCCGTGAAACCGCGTACTTTCAGAGGCAGTGCACGGTTCCTCGCCTTGACCCCACACGCCTGACGCTGCGCGCCGGCGGCCGGGCTGCGAGCGTCGCCCGCCCCGGCGGCTCCTCACACACCTCCTTGACGCAGCCGCGAAACCAGCGGTGCGCGGC
>JAKPXO010000417.1 GCA_029567505.1 Acidobacteriota bacterium | reverse complement strand
ACCGCGACAGGGCCGACGACGCCCGCGACGTCGAGACGGGACGCTGAGGAGCCGCTACGTCCGGCTTTCCTCCCGGGCCCGGATTTTCGCGTCGATGAAGTCGGGGTGGGGGACCTTGAGGAGCCCCGCGAGACGCCGGATCAGGTGCTCCTCGAGCGGGTGCTTCTCGGCGTCGGCGAACGCGACGAGCCACATCAGCTCGACGATCCGCTTCCTCTCCTCGCGGGAGAAGCCGTCGGCGAGGAGGCTGGTGAACTCGTAGAGCGAGGTGGCGGCGTCCGCTTCGGCCTCGGCGAGGCGCACGAGCTCCTCGGTCTCGGCGAGCGACAGGCCGAACGTCCCCTGGAGCGCCGTGCGGACGACCGTCCGCTCCTCCTCCTTCACGTCGGGGTCGGCGCGCATCACCTCGACGAGGAGCGCCGCGGCCGCGAGGCGAAGGCGCCGGCCCGGGTCGCCCGCCTCCGCGGGCGGCGCGTCGAGGACCCGTTCCCGGAAGAACCGCTTGAGCGAGTCGAGCATGCCCGGAGTCTCTCGTCCCTCGGCGGCCTCGTCCACCTCGGCCGCCGACGGCCCGTCCTCGAACGCCTCGGGGCGACGGCCGGCCGGCTCAGTCGGCCCAGCCGAAGAAGAGCGCCGCGATTCCGAACGTGTCGATGAAGCCGTGAGCGAGGATCGGCGCCCAGAGGTTCCGGCGGGCGAGGAGGAACGCGCCGGCGAGGACGAGGCCGGCCAGCCCCGAGTCGAGGATGCCCGCGGGGCCCTTGTAGAAGTGGCCGAAGCCGAAGAGGACGGAGGAGGCGGCCACGGCGAACGCCGTCGCGGCGGGGGAGCGGCCGAGTGCGTCGGCCGCTCGTCCGAGAATCCAGCCGCGGTAGCCGATCTCCTCGCCGAACGCGGCCCAGGTCCAGACGAGGCCGAGCCAGCGGAGGGCCGCCCACGGGCTCGCGGCGATGGCCTCCGTGCCGGCCGGCGCGACGATCGGCGGCCAGACGCTTTCCGCGAGCGGCTCGACGACGATCCCGAGCGCGATGCGGAGCGCCGCCGCGCCGAGGGCGATCGCGAGGAGCCGCGTCCAGGAGGGCGGCCTCCGGAAGCCGATCGCCGCGAAGCCGCCGTTGCGCAGCCGGTACGAGACGAGGCCGAGGACGAAGAGGAGGGGCACCTCGTTCGGGAGGGTTCTCCAGACGTTGTGGCCGAGGACGAGAGCGGCGCCGACGAGGAGCTCCACGGCGGAGAGGAGCTGCCCTCCGCGCGGGGCGGTCTCCGGGGCGGGGGCGGTGGGTTCAGTCATCGAGTCCCGTAACGGGCGGCGGCGGCTCCCGGTTCAGGGAGCCGCGGGTCTCATTCGGATGTAGGCGAGGTTGTCGTCGTTCAGGGTGACCTCGACGTCGTTCCCGTCCCGGCGGTACGAGAGAGTCTCGCCGGCCCGCTTCATCCCGATCGAGATCACGCCCGAGCCGGAGGGCTGGAAGCGCCCCTGGCTCGTCGCCGGCTTCCCGAGGACCGCGCGGACGTCGGCTTCGCTCATTCCCCACGACACGACCGCTTCTCCATCCGCGTCGAGCTGGTTGCCGAGGACCTCCGTCACCCGCCGCGTCCGCGTGTCGACGGTGGCGACGAGGTCGGGGAGGCGCTGCCACTGGAGCGACTCGACGACGCCGGCCGCGTCTCGGCGGTCGGGCGGTCCGAGCCGTGCGACGACTTCCTCCTCGGACTGGCCCGGCGATAGGCCACGGATCGCGAGCGGAGCCGTCCCCGTGTAGGGATGAAGGAAGGACTCGGGCTCCGAGACCGGCCGATCGCATGCGGAGAGGAGCGCGAGGCAGACAGCCAGGCTAGAGAGGGAGACGGCACGCCGCGCCGCTGGGGACTCTGCCGGCGGCCCCATGCCTCAGTGTGGCGGGGCGCTCGCTCTTCGGCAAGCGGGACGGGGGCTCGGACAGCGCCTCCTTGACCCGGCCCGCGCGCGTTCGCTACGGTGGCGCGCGGGAGGGCGGAGTGACGGATCGTCGGAGGCCGGTCGAGCGGGCACGGCGCCCGGAGGCGCCGGGGGCACGGGAATCTGCCGGCGAGGTGCTTCGCGCCTACGAGGCGACGCTCGAAGGGTGGATCCGTGCGCTCGACCTTCGCGACCGGGAGACCGAGGGGCACAGCCGTCGCGTCGTCGGGCTCACGGAGAAGCTCGCGGAGGAGCTCGGCGTCTGCGGCGAGCAGCTCGTCCACATCCGCCGCGGCGCCCTCCTCCACGACGTCGGGAAGATGGCGCTTCCCGACTCCGTCCTCCTGAAGCCGGGCGAGCTGACCGAGGAGGAGCAGGCGGTCATGCGCCGCCACCCGGAGCACGCCTGGGAGATGCTGAAGGGGGTCGACTTCCTCCGTCCGGCGCTCGACATCCCCTACGCGCACCACGAGCGGTGGGACGGCACGGGCTACCCGCGCGGCCTCTCCGGCGCCGCGATCCCTCTCGCCGCCCGCCTCTTCGCCGTCGTCGACGTCTGGGACGCCCTGCGCTACGACCGCGCCTACCGGGCGGGCTGGCCGGCACGGAGGGTCAAGGAGCACCTCCGCGAAGGAGCCGGGACGCAGTTCGACCCGTCGGTCGTCCCCGCGTTCCTGCGGATCCTCGAGCGCGACGGCGAGCCCGTCTTCGCCGACCCGGCGAGCGGGCGGTAAGAGGACGCGGCGGCGACGCTTCAGCGCTCCACGTACCGGGCGACCGCCTCGACCGCCTCGTCGAGGAGCTCCTCGCGTCCGAAGGCTTCGCGCGGACCGTGGACGAGGAATCCGCTCACGGCCTCGGTCACCTCGCCGAGGAGCGCCGCCATCAGGGCGTGGTTCCCTCTCCTGACGTCGGGGCGGCTCCCGAGGATCCCGGCGATCCGCTCGACGGTGCCATGTCGGTGCGCGGCGAGCCCGGCCGGGACCGACGGCATCTGCCCGGCCTGCTGCTCGACGGCGCGCGCGAGGCGCGGGGCGTCGTCGTGGACCGCGCGGAGGCGCTCGAGGAGCCCGCGGACGCCGGCGCGGAGCGGGACGGCCGAGTCGGCGAGGACCGGGAGCGAGGCGGCGACGGCGTCGTGAACCGCCTCGAGGTGGCGCGCGAGGAGGGCGGTCAGGATCGCGTCCTTGTTCGGGAAGTACTGGTAGAGCGACCCGACCGAGACCCCGGC
>JAKPXO010000411.1 GCA_029567505.1 Acidobacteriota bacterium | reverse complement strand
CATGTTGTGCGTCAGGAAGCCGCTCCCGAAGACGAGGACTCCCTCCTCGCGCAGCGGCGCGAGCGCGCGGCCGAGCGCAAAGAGCTCCGCCGGGTCGAGGCGGGGCATCGAGATCTGGAGGACGGGGACGTCGGCCGCGGGGTACATCGCCACGAGCGGCACGTAGGCCCCGTGATCGAGACCGCGCGCCGGGTCGTCGGCGTACGCGACGCCTCGCTCCTTCAGCAGTGTGCGAACGCGCGCCGCGAGCGCGGGAGCGCCGGGCGAGGGGTAGACGGTCCGGTAGTACTCCTCGGGGAAGCCGTAGAAGTCGTAGACGAGAGGGACCGGCGTCGTTGCGCCGAGCGTCGCCGGACGCGCCTCCCAGTGGGCCGAGACCATCAGGATGCTCTTCGGCTTCGGCATCGCGCGCGCCCACGCGGCGAGCTCCCCCATCCAGGCGGCGTCGTCGAGGAGGACCGGCGCGCCGTGCGCGGCGAAGATCGCGGGCATTCGTTCGTTCGAGTCGGCGTTCATTCGGTCCCTCCCCTTCCGCTCCGGCGCCGCGAGGCTCATCCGAGACGTCCGTCGCGGTAGTCGCTCACCGCCTGGTAGATCTCCTCCTGCGTGTTCATGACGAACGGGCCGTACTGCGCGATCGGCTCGCCGAGGGGCCGCCCCGCGACGAGGAGAGCCTTCGACGCCACCGGCGCCTCGAGGACGACGCCGTCGGACGCCGGCTCGTTCGCGAGGACCGCGAGCTTTCCGGGCTCGAGCGTCTTCCCGCCGACCGTCGCCGAGCCGCGGTAGACGACGAGGAACGCGTTGTGGCCGGGCGGGAGCGGCTGCTCGAAACGGGAGCCCGGCTCGAGGTGCACGTCGAGGACGAGCGGCTCGGTCGCCTCGCGCCTCACCGCGCCCGCGACTCCGTGGCTCTCGCCGCCGATGACCGTGGCCGTCACGCCGCCCAGCGTGAAGCGCGGGAGGTCGGCCGCGCCGAAGTCGCGGTACCAGGGGGCCTGCATCTTGTCGCGGCCGGGGAGGTTCAGCCAGAGCTGGAACCCCTCCATCACACCCTCTTCCTGCTGCGGGATCTCCGAGTGGACGACGCCGCGCCCGGCCGTCATCCACTGGACGCCGCCGTTCTCGAGGAGCCCCTCGTGCCCGGCGCTGTCGCGGTGCCGCATCCGCCCAGCGACCATGTAGGTCACCGTCTCGAAGCCGCGGTGCGGGTGGTCCGGGAAGCCGGCGATGTAGTCGTCCGGGTCGTCGCTCCCGAAGGCGTCGAGCATCAGGAACGGGTCGAGCCGCCGCTGCAGGGGCTGGGAGAGGAGGCGCGTCAGCTTCACGCCGGCGCCGTCGGAGGTCGCCGTCCCGGCGACGAGGCGCTCGACTGAGCGGGACGAGAGGACCTTCTCCTCCCGCGGGGCGGCGGTCGGCGCCGAGATCGACGTCGTCGGGGTCGTCGGGGGCGTCAGGGTCACTGTGTTCGCGGTCTTCGTCATGTTCGTCTCTCCCGTTCGGCGCCGTCAGGCGGCGAGCGCCAGCTCGAGGTCGGCTTCCGCCTCGGCGAACCCCTTCCGGGTCGCCTCCTCGCCCATGTTCAGCCCCTCGGCGTAGATGAAGCGGACGTCGGTGATGCCGA
>JAKPXO010000395.1 GCA_029567505.1 Acidobacteriota bacterium | reverse complement strand
GAGCGGCGGGGGGACGATCGCGATCTGGAACCGCTGGACGAGGCCGAGGACGTTCATGAACGTCCCCTCCTTGCCGGCGAGGCTCGCAACCGGGAGGAGGACGTCGGCCGCGTCGGTGAGCGGGTTCGTCCGCCGGCCGTGGACGATCAGCGTCTTCGCGCGGCGGAGCGCCTTCGCGAACTCGGGGTCGGAGACCCGCGAGGTGAGCTCCGCGTCGGCGACGTAGAGGACCTCGGGCGTGTACGAGCCGTCGAGGAGGCGGGCGAGGGCCGAGCCCTTCCCGGCGCGGACGAGGCCCGCGGCCTCGGCGCCGCGCGAGTTCGGCGCGGCCTCCTTCCCGACGAGCCAGCCGCCGGGGACGCCTGGGTTCTTGATCTTCCGTTCCGGGCCGAGGTCGGGGTGGAACTCGACCTGGGGGGCCCCGACCGTCCCCTTGAAGAGCTGTGCGAGGAGCCAGCTCTCCTCCGTCGCGAGCCGGGCCGACCCGAGGACGAGGACGGAGGCCGGGTCCTTCGCGACGGCCGCGTCGACGGCGGCCTTCACCGCGTCGAGCGCCTCGCCCCAGTTCGTCTCGCGGGCGCTCCCGGCGCTCCGGAGGACGGGCCGCGTGAAGTCGTTCCCGTTCAGCTCCTCGGCGCGGAAGCGGCCGTAGTCGCACATCCAGAAGTCGTTCACCGCGAGGTTCACGCGGGGGAGGAAGCGGTAGACCGTCCGGTCGCGGTGCTCGATCGAGACGTTGCAGCCGATCTCGCAGCCGTCGCAGACGGACCGGGCCTTGTCGAGCCACCAGACGCGCTTGCGGAACCGGAACTCCTTCGTCGTGAGCGCGCCGACGGGGCAGACGTCCGCCGTGCAGCCCGACCACTCGTTCGCGAGCTCCTTGCCCTCGTGGGTCCAGACGATCGTGTGGCCGCCCCGCTCGATGAACGTCAGCTCGCCGGTCCCCGCGATCTCCTGGCAGAACCGGATGCAGCGCGTGCACTGGATGCAGCGCGTCATGTCGGCGATGACGTGGGGGCCGATCGACGTCCGGTCGTAGCCGGGGAACTGCCGCCGGGGCTCGGCCGTCCGGGAGACGGGGAGCCCCGCCGCGACGGCGTTGTCCTGGAGCTTGCACTCGCCCGCCTGGTCGCAGATCGGGCAGTCGAGCGGGTGGTTGATGAGGAGGAACTCCATCGTCGCGTTGCGCGCGGCGAGGGCCTTCTCCGAGCTCGCGAGGACGACCATGCCGTCGCGCACGGGGACCGTGCAGGAGGCCTGGATCTTCGGTACCCCCTCGATCTCGACCATGCACATCCGGCACTGGCCGACGACGGAGAGGCGCGGGTGGTAGCAGAAGTGGGGGACGTCGACCCCGGCCGCGCGGCACGCCTCGAGGACGTTCGTGCTGTCGGGGACCTCGACGGTCCGGCCGTCGACGGTGACCTTCGCCATCAGGAGTGCATCCCTTCCGCCATCCGCTCGGCGAGCTTCGGGGTGATCTCGGCCGGGGCGGGCACCTCGAACCCGGGCGCCGCCGACCTCGCGACGTACGCCTCGAACTCC
>JAKPXO010000382.1 GCA_029567505.1 Acidobacteriota bacterium | reverse complement strand
TCGTTCTCGCAGAAGAGGAACCCCTTGAGCAGGGTCCCCACGAGCTTCTCAGCGTCGGCGACGGGCTTCGCGTCGCCGGAAAGCAGCCATTCCGAGAGGATCTCGTCCGCGGCCCCGAAAAGGATCCTCACCGCGACCCGGGGTTCGAGGTCTTTCCGGAGCTCGCCCGAGGCGATCCCCTCCTTGAGGACCCCGTCGAGGAGGCGGAAGTACTCGGAGAGCTTGACCCGCGAGAAGCGCTCGACGTGCCGCGCGCTCCGGCGGAGCTCGATCTGGAAGACCGAGGCGAGGTCGCGGTCCTGCCCGATGAAGGAGAAGTGGAGCCCGACGAGCTTCGTGGCCTTCTCGGCTGCGGTTCCCTCCGCGTGGCGGATCGCCCGGGCCTGGGCGAGGACCTCGTCCATCGTCTCGTCGAAGACGCAGCCCAGGAGGTCTTCCTTGTTGCGGAAGTAGAGGTAGACGGTCCCCTCGGCGACGCCCGCCTCCGCGGCGATGTCGGCGATCTTCGCCTCGTGAAAGCCCCGGCGCCCGAACGTCTGGATCGCGGCGTGGAGGAGGCGCTTCCGCTTCTCCGGGTCTGCGGAGGGGAGGCTCCGCCGGCCCGAGCCGGAGGAGGTGCGGGGATTCGAGCCCGCCGGGAGCGCCGCTGAATGAGCCATCACTCAGAGCCTATGTCGCGGCGCAGCGGGAGTCAAGGACGCTCCGGCCGCGCGGCCCGCTGCTCCCAGTCCGGGCACAGTCACCCACCGCTGGTGCAGTTGAGAACGGTTTCCGATTCGCGAGCGCAGCGACATCGAACGTACAATCGCTCGATGGCCTCCCGAATGTCGAAACGCGCCGGATCCCGGTACGTCTTCGGCGACGAAGGCCATCAAAACCGACCCCTTGTTCGGTTTCCGACCATCTTTTCCCGCCCCGCCCCAGACTCGAGGAGGCTTCTTCGCGTGCGCATGTCCACCGCTCTCCGGTCCTTCTCCCGCCTTCTCCTCCCAACTTTTCTCGTCCTGGCCGTCTGGCTGTTCAATCCCCGCCCCGCTGCGGCCCAGAGCTGGCCGATGTTCCAGGGGAACCCCGCGCACACGGGCTACGTCCCGGTGTCGCTCGAGCCACAGTGGTTCAACGTTCGATGGACGAAGACCCTCGGCACGGTCCCGGGTGGCACTCTCCCCGTCAATCCTGTCGCGGCGGGAGACGGGAGGGTCTACGCGACGCTCCAGGGATACTCAGACGACGCGCAGCTCTTCGCGCTCAGGACGAGCGATGGCGCGACGCTCTGGTCCAGGGCGTTCGAAAACAGGCCCACAGTCAACCCCCCAAGCTACGTGAACGGCCGCGTCTGCTTCCAGACGGGAAACCACTCCACCGATTCCTGGCTCTGGGCACTCGACGGGCCCTCAGGCACCACGATCTTCAAGTCTCCCGTCGCGGAGCAGTGGCCGAGACACTACGCGCCGACCGTCTCTGCCGGCAGGGTCTACGTCAACGGCGGGTACTACGGCGGAATGTACGGGTTCAACGGGGTCAACGGCGACCAGATCTGGTTCGCGGCGCTCCCGTTCTACGATCAGTGGACGCCTGCTGTCGACGGGGCGCGTGCCTACGCCTACGTCGGCGAGGGCGCCCCCGGGCTCTACATCAAGAAGCTCCTGGACGGAACGGACTCAACCCCGGGCTTCATCCCGGACCCGGACTTCGACTGGAACGGTTGGAGCATGGACCTCGCGCCCGTGCTCGGCGCATACGGGGTGCTCGCGATCCACAACGGTCGCCTCATCAGCTTCAACCCGACGGCCGGGACGATTGGTTGGCAGCTCAATGAGGGCTTCACCGGCCAGCCGAGCGTTGCAGGAGGGCGGATTTACGCCGCGAACAACGGTGGCCTGTCCGTAATCGACGAGTCCACCCACACGCTCGTCTGGTCCTGGACCCCTCCCCCGACGGGCACAGACCAGGCGATTACCCAACCGATAATCGTGACCAACACGCATGTCCTCGTCTCGTCGCACGGCACCGTCTACGCGATCGACCTGACGACTCACGAGGCCGTCTGGACGTTCGCAGCCCGCGATGGGCAGCTTGCCATCGCGGACGGGAAGCTCTTCGTCGCCTCGTGGGACGGTACCCTCACCGCGATCTCGCTCACGTCGAGCGCGAAACCGGTGTCGATCTCTCCCACCACCGGCCCCTCCCTCGGCGGGACGCCGGTCACGATCTCCGGATCGGGCTTCCAGACCGGCGCCGTCGTCCGCATCGGCGGGATCCCCGCCGTCGTCACGAGCGTCGCATCGAATTTGATCAACGCCATTACCGGCCCCCACGTCAACGGACTCGTAGACGTCGAGGTCGAGAACCCTGACGGCGATGTCGGACGGATCCGAAACGGCTTCACGTACGTCTGCGGCGGCACCGCGCCGACGGCCAGCGTCAGCGGCGGCGGCACCGTATGCGTCGGAGAGAGCGCGACGCTCTCAGCGGCCCTTACGGGGTCGGGACCGTGGGACCTCGTCTGGTCGGACGGCTTTGCGCAGAACGGAATCGCGGCGAGCCCGGCGACCCGCGACGTCACTCCCGCCGCGACGACGACCTACACGATTCGTACGGTGACAGACGGCCTCTGCGCCGGCACGGCGAGCGGTTCTGCCACCATCACGGTCTCCCCCACGCCGGACACGACGCTCACGGCACCCGCCCGGATCTGCCTGGGCACGACGGCCACGGTCTCCATCCCCGCGACGACGGGCGCCCTCTACAACTGGACCGTCACGAACGGGTCGATCGTCTCCGGACAGGGGACGAACGTCATGTCGTTCGTCGGCACGACGAACCCCGTGACCGTCTCCGTCATCGCGACGATCGGCTCGTGCAGCACGACGGCCTCCCGCGACCTCCCCGTCTCCCTCCCCCCCTCCGCCACCGTGGCCGGCGGCGCCACGGTCTGCGCGGGCGAGGCGGCCACCGTCTCGTTCGACCTCACGGGCGCGCCGCCCTTCGCGGTGAGGTGGTCCGACGGAGCGGTCCAGTCCGTCGGCGCCGCCGGTCCGGGGAGCCGGAGCGTCACCCCCGCGACGAGCACGACGGACACAATCACGAGCCTCGCGGACGCCAACGGCTGCGCCGGAGGCGTCGCGACGGGGAGCGCCCCCGTCACCGTGAACCCCGTTCCGTCCGCCGCGATCGCGGCCGCGGGCTCGTACTGCGCGGGCGCGAGCGGTCTCGTCGCCTCGGTCCCCGATGCGGGTGCCGGCGCGACCTACGCGTGGACGATCGCGGGCGGGACGATCGCGGGGAGCACGTCCGGGCCGTCCGTGACATTCACGCCCACGGGAGCGAGCGTCACCCTCGGCGTCACCGTCGCGCTTCCGAGCGGCTGCACGGCCAGCTCCACGCACGTCCTCTCCCTCGCGCCCGCTCCATCCACCACGGTCTCCGGCGGCGGCACGATCTGCGCGGGTACCTCACTGACCGTCCAGGCGGCGCTCTCGGGGACGCCTCCGTTCACGCTCACCTGGTCCGACGGGATGGTCCAGTCCGGCATCGCGACGATGCTCGCGACGCGCAGCGTGAGCCCCGCAACCTCCACGACCTACACCGTGACCGCCGTTCAGGACGCGAGCTGCTCCGGCTCCGCGTCCGGGAGCGCCGCGGTCACCGTCGTGGAGGCTCCGCGAGCCTTCGTCTCGACGCCGAGCGTCCTCATCTGCCTCGGGGGCAGCGCGACGGTCACGGCCCAGCTCTCCGGCCCGGGCCCCTACACGCTGACCTGGAGCGACGGAGTCGTCGAGACGGTCGCAGGTCCGGCTTCGACGCGGACCGTCACGCCGTACCTGACCGAGACCTACTCGGTCGTGACCGTCTCGAACGGGACCTGCACGGTGCCCGGCACCGGATCAACCCGGGTCATCGTCTTCCCGGACGCCTCCGCCGCCACGATCACGGCGCCCGCCGAGGTCTGCGCCGGCTCGGGCGGCCACGTCGCGTCGGTCCCCGCCGCCGGCGACGGAACCACGTGGGTGTGGACGGCCACGAACGGCACGATCGAATCCGGCCAGGGCACCCGGTCGGTCGTCTTCACCGCGGGCGCCTCCGGCGACACGACCCTCTCCGTCACCGTGCGCGCCGCCGGAGGCTGCGAGGTCTCGGGCTCCCTTCGCGTCCGAACCGCCGCGCGGCCGCCGCTCCCGGTCATCCAGGCCCCCGCGAGCCTCGAAAGCGGCGAGACCGGCGCCGTGGCCGAGGTCGCCGGAGCCGAGGGTCTGGCCTGCACCTGGACGATCTCGAACGGCGCGATAACGGACGGCGCAGACACCTGCCGCATCACGTTCTCCGCGGGGGACCCGGGGCTCGTCGTCCTCGGCGTCGTCACGCGGAACGCGAAGGGGTGCGCCTCGGCCCCCGGGCAGGTCGAGGTCCCCGTCCGCGGCCTCAGCTCCGTCCTCACCGCGCCGATCGTCCTCGACGTCGCCGGTCCGGGCGGGAACCGCTACGCAACCGAGCTCACGCTCGCGAATCCCTCGCCCTCTGCGGTGAAGGTCACGCTCCGCTATACCCCCGCTACGTCGCTCGGGGCTCGCGGAGGAGGCACGGTCTCCGAGACGCTCGAGGGCGGCCGGCAGCGAATCGTCCCGGACCTCCTCGCCTGGCTCCGGACGAAAGGTCTCGAGATCCCGTCCGACGGCTCGTCTCAGGGCGGCACGCTCCGCGTGACGTTCGAGAACGTCGCCGCCGGGTGGTCCCCTTCGGCCTCGACCCGGACGACCGTCTCCTCCGGCGCGGGCCGCGCCGGCCTTTCCATGACGGCGGTCGACCCCGCCGTCGCGAACGCGTCGAAGGTCTGGCTGTTCGGCCTCCGCGAGAACGCCGCCGACCGATCGCACGTCGCCCTCGCGAATCTCGGCGAGACGGGAAGCCTCGACCTGAGGGTCACCCTCCACTCCGGTGAGGGGGCTGCGGTTCCGAAACAGGTCCTCCCCGTCGTCCGCCTGGAGGCCGGGCAGTGGCTCCAGCTGAACTCCGTCCTCCGCGAGGCGGGTTTCACCGCGGGCTACGCCCTCGTCGAGCGGATCGCCGGAAGCGCCCCGTTCCACGCCTACGCCGTCTTCAACGACAACACGACCCACGACGGCTCCGTCGTCCCGGCCACTCCGGCCGCGGGCCTCGGAGGGACCCGGCTCGTCCCCGTCGTCGTCGAGACCGGCTCCTTCACGACCGAGCTCGTCCTCGCGAACCCGTCGGTCCGGGCCGTGAAGGCCCGGCTCTGGTTCATCGAGTCGCTCGCGAATCCGGGCGGCTACTCCCTCGGCGGGGTCACGGTCGACCTGGCGGCCGGCGAGCAGAAGATCCTCCCGAACGTCGTCTCCGCGATGCGTCAGCTCGGCCTCGTGGTCACGCCCGCGAAGAGGGACTACGCCGGCACGCTCGCCGTGACGTTCTCGGCCGCCGGCGAGCCGGTGGAGGGCTGGGCCGGGGCGCGCACGGCGACCGCCGGCAGCGGCCCGGGCCGCTACGGCCTCTTCTGCCCGGCGCCGGCGCCGGACGCCGCTCCGGGCGAAGCGTGGATCTTCGGCCTGATCCAGGATGCCGCGAACCGCTCGAACCTCGCTCTTCTGAACGCCGCCGCGAACCTCGGCCCCGTCACGCTTCGCTACAGCGTCTTCGACGGCGAGACCGGCCGGAAGGTCGCGACCTCCGAACCTGTGACCCTCGGAGCCGGGGCGTGGATGCAGCTGAACGGCGTCCTCTCGAAGTGGAAGGTCGCCCAGGGCTACGTGAAGGTGGAGCGGATCGACGGGACCGCGCCCTTCCTCGCGTACGCCGTCGTCAACGACGGCGGCGTTCCGGGCGCCGGGACCGGTGACGGCTCCTACGTCGAGATGATCCCCATCGTCCGATGACGACTCGAGGGCCGGGTCCGCCCCACCGGGCGGGCCCGGCCCTCACGCCGGGCGGTCAGTCTCCCTTGTACAGCCCGTCGATCACGCTCCGGAACTTCTGGTCGACGACCCGCCGCTTCACCTTGAGCGTCGGGGTCAGCTCGCCGCCTTCGATCGTCAGCTCCCTCGGGAGGAGCTTGAACGCGCGGATGAGCTGCTCGTTCGGCTTCCCCTCGTTCCAGCGGTCGACGATCCCCTGGTAGATCTGCTCGACCCGCGGGTGGGCGACGAGCTCTTCGTCGGAGAGGGCGCCGAGGCCGTTCTTCGCGGCCCACTCGCGGAGCTTCTCGAAATTCGGGACGACGAGGCAGGAGAGGAACTTCCGCCGGTCGCCGATGACGACCGGCTGCGCGACGAACGGGTCCCCCTTCAGGGCGCTCTCGATCGGCGCCGGGGCAACGTTCTTGCCGTTCGAGTTGACGATGATCTCCTTCTTCCGGTCCGTGATTCGGAGGAAGCCCTCCTCGTCGAGGACACCGATGTCCCCCGTGTGGAACCAGCCGTCGGGGTCGATCGCCTCGGCCGTCGCGTCGGGACGGCCGTAGTAGCCCTTCATGACGTGCGGGCCACGCGTCAGGATCTCGCCGTCCTCAGCGATCCTGACCTCCACGCCCGGCATGACCCTCCCCACGGTGCCGAGCTTCCAGGCCGACGGGCAGTTCACGGCGATGACGGGGCTCGTCTCGGTCAGGCCGTAGCCTTCGTAGACCTCGACCCCGATCGCCCAGAAGAACTCCGCGAGGTCCTTCGCGAGCGGCGCGCCTCCGGAGATCGCGAACCGGAACCGGGTCCCGAGCGCCTCCCGGATCTTCCGGAAGACGAGGCGCTCGTAGAGGAAGTGCTGGAGCGCGAGGGCGCCGCCGGGGGTCTTCTTCTCCGTCCGGAGACGGAGGACCTCCTTCGCGACCCCGATGGCGGTCCGGAAGAGGCGCTGCTTCGCCGGGGAGCCGGCGTCGACCTTGTCCATGACGCGGGCGTAGACCTTCTCGTAGACGCGGGGGACGGCGCCGAAGATGTGGGGGTTCACCTCGCCGAGGTTGTCCCGCAGCTTGTCGATCGACTCGGCGAACGCGATCGTCGCCCCCCGGTGGTAGTAGCAGTACTCCACGAGCCGCTCGAAGACGTGCGCGAGGGGAAGGAACGACATCGTCACGGCGGTCGAGTCGAACGGCAGGAGGGAGCAGCCGGCGAGCATGTTGGAGACGAAGTTGCTCTGCATGAGCATGGCGCCCTTCGGCTCCCCCGTCGTCCCGGAGGTGTAGATGATCGTGGCGAGGTCGTCCGGCTGCCGGCGTTCGGCCCGCTCGTCGAACACGGCCGGCGAGGCCGCGTGCGCCTTCCGGCCTTCTTCGACGAGCGCCCCGAACGGCTTCCCTCCGCCGCCGGCATGGTCGAAGACGAAGACGTGCTTCAGCTTCGGGCACGTCGCCTGGGCCTTCAGGAGCTTGGCCGCCTGCTCGGGCGTCGAGGCGAACGCCGCCGTGGCGCCGCAGTCCCGGACGATGAACTCGACCTGGTCGGCCACCATCGTCGGGAAGACGGGAACGAGGACCGCGCCGTAGCACTGGCAGGCGAAGTCGAGCGTCGGCCACTCCGGGCGGTTCTCCGAGAGGAGGACGACGGCTCCTCCGTCCGGGACGCCGAGCGTGCCGAGCGCCGCGGCGACGGCCTTCACCCGCTCCGTGAACTCCGCCGTCGAGATCGGGACCCAGCGACCGTCCTTCTTGTGGAGGAGGAGGTCCGGCTTCGCCGTCGCCCCGAGGTTGCGGAATACGTCGACCAGAGTGCGCGGCGTCGTCATCTCACCCTCCCCGGCCCGGCCGTGTTGCGTGGCGGCATTATAGGGACGGCACACGGCACCGCAGCGGTGAGACACTTCGCGCCATGAGACCCGTCGCCCTCGTCACCGGGGCGTCCCGCCGGCTCGGCCGGGCCCTCGCCGAGGGGGCCGCGCGCGCCGGGCACGACGTGGCCGTCCACTATCGGTCCGACCCGGCGGCGGCGGCCCGAACGGTCACCGAGATCGCCCGCCTCGGCGCCCGCGCCGAGGCGTTCCGGGCCGACCTCCGCGCCGCGGGCGCGCCCCAGGGCCTCGTCGAGTCGGTCCTCGGACGCTTCGGCCGGCTCGACGTCCTCCTCCACTCGGCCTCGCCGTGGCTCGAGAAGCCGGTCGCCGAGGTGACGGAGGAGGACTGGCACGACGTCTTCTCCGTCGGGCCGCGCGCCGCCTTCTTCCTCGCCCGCGCGGCCGCCTCCGCGCTCGCCGACTCCGGCGGCGCCGTCCTCCTCGTCTCCGACGTGGCCGCGACGAAGGCCTGGCCGCGCCACGTCCCCCACGCCGTCTCGAAGGCGGCGGTCGACGCGCTCGTGCGGAACCTCGCCGTGGCCTTCGGCCCGTCGGTGCGGGTGAACGGGATCGCGCCGGGAATCGTCCTTCCCCCGGAGGAGCTTCCGCCCGAGGAGCTCGCCCGTCTCGTCGCGCGGACGCCCCTCGGCCGGGCCGTCTCCGTCGACGACCTCGTCTCGGCCGCGCTCTTCCTCTCCTCGAACCGCTCGATCACCGGCCAGGTGCTGGCGGTCGACGCGGGCCGCTCCGTCGTCTGAGCGGACTAAACTCGCGCCGATGACGACGCGCCGCCGACTCCTCGCCTCGCTCCTGGCGCTGCCGCTCGTCGCCTCACTCGCGGCCTGCGGCCGCACCCCCGACGCGACGCCGGCCGAGGGCTTCCGGGTGGCGCTCCTGACGCCCGGGCCGGTCTCCGACGCCGGGTGGAACGCCGGCGCCTTCGAGGGGCTGAAGGCGATCGAGCGGGAGCTCGGCGCGAAGGTCTCCCACGTCCAGGTGAAGACGCCGTCGGAGTTCGAGGAGCAGTTCCGGGCCTACGCCGCCGGGGGCGCCGCGCTCTGCATCGGGCACGGCTTCGAGTTCCAGGACGCCGCGGCCCGCGTCGCGAAGGACTATCCGCGCACCGTCTTCCTGACGACCTCCGGCTCGCGAACGTCGCGCAACCAGGCGCCGCTCGTCTTCGAGCTCGAGCAGGCGACGTACCTCTGCGGCCTCGTGGCCGGCCGGATGTCGCGGACGGCGAAGGCCGGGATGGTCGGCGGCGTCGAGATCCCGTCGATCAAGTCGACGTTCCTCGCCTTCGAGGCGGGCCTGAAGGCCGGGAACCCGGGCGCGAAGGCGACGGCGGTCTTCACCGGCTCCTTCGAGGACGTGGCCGGCGCGAAGACGGCCGCGCTCGCCCTCATCGACGGCGGCAGCGACTTCCTGTTCCACAACGCGAACGCCGCCGCGCTCGGCGTCTTCGCCGCGGCGACCGAGCGGGGCGTCTACGCCTTCGGCGCCAACCGTGACCAGAACTCCGTCTCGCCGAGCGTCCTCGCTTCGGCCGTCATCGACCTCCCCCGCGCCTTCGTCGAGGCGGCGCGCCGGGTGAAGGACGGGCGGTTCGACGGCACGCCAATCCGCTACGGCCTCGCGAGCGGCGTCGTCTCGTTCGTCTGGAACCCGGCGCTCCTCGGTCGCGTCCCGGCCCCCGTCGTCGACGAGGTGGACCGGGCGAAGGAGAAGATCGTCTCCGGGGCGATCATCGTCCCGCGAGGGAACTTCTGACGGTCGCCCCGGAGAGGCGGGCGACGACGGGATGAGCGACCCCGGCGCCGCGCTCGAGCTGAACGGGATCCGGAAGGCGTTCGGCCCCGTGACGGCCCTCGACGGCGCCCGCCTCACGGTCCGGGCGGGCGAGCTCCACGCGCTCCTCGGAGAGAACGGGGCCGGGAAGTCGACCCTGGTCGCGATCGCCGCCGGACTCCTCCGCGCCGACGCGGGCGAGGTCCGGAGGGACGGCGCGCTCCTTCCCGCGGCGGACGCGCGGGCCGCGCGACGGGCCGGCATCGCCCTCCTGCCCCAGCACGACCTTCTCGTCGAGGCCGCGACGGTGGCCGACAACCTCGCGCTCCTCGACCCCGCCGCGCCGCCCTTCGAGTCGGCGGGGGCGCGTCGCGCGCGCGTCGCCCGGCTCGAGGAGCGGCTCGGGCTCGAGCTCGGGCCGCCCGGTGCGCGCGTCGGGGAGCTTCCGGTCGGGGTCCGCCAGCGGATCGCGGTCGCCGGGATCCTCCAGGCGGACCCGGGCGTCCTCGTCCTCGACGAGCCGACCGCCGTCCTCTCGCCGCGGGAGACGAGCGCCCTCTTCCGGTCGCTCCGGGCGCGGGTCGCCACCGGGCGCGCCGTCCTCCTCATCACGCACCGGCTGGCCGAGGTCTTCGAGGGCGCGGACCGCCTGACGCTCCTCTCCCGCGGGAGGACGCTCCTCGAGGCCGAGGTCTCCTCGACGACACCCGAAGCGGTCGGAGCGCTCCTCCTCGGCGGAGCCGAGGTCTCGTCCCGCTCCGGTGCGCTCCGTCCCGATCCACCGGACGGAGAGCGGGTGCCCGCTCTCGCCGTCGACGAGCTCCTGCCCGCCGGGGCGACCGGCCCGCCCGCGTCCCTCGCCGTCCCCGCCGGCGCCGCCCTCACGCTCCTCGCGGTGGACGGGAACGGCGCCGACCTCGTCGGTTCCGCCATCGCCGGCGTTCGGCCCGCCCGCGGACGGATCCGTCTCTCCGGGCGGCCCGTGCCGCCGGGCGACCCGCGCGCCTTTCGCGCGGCCGGCGGCGCGTTCATCCCGGCCGACCGCCGGGCCGAAGGCCTCGTCCCGGGGCTCTCGCTCGCCGAGAACCTCTTCCTCCGGAGGCCGCCGGGACGTTTCGTGATCGACCGCGCCGCGCTCGCCGCCGCTGCCGACGACCGGCTTCGCCGCTTCGGGGTCCGGGCCCGCGGCCCCTGGGCGAAGGCGGGCGAGCTGTCGGGCGGCAACCAGCAGAAGCTCCTCCTCGCGCGGGAGCTCGAGCCGCTGCCCCGTCTCCTCGTCGCCGTCCACCCGACGCGCGGCCTCGACCTCGCCTCCTCCTCGGACGTCCGGGCACGGCTCCTCGACGCGGCCCGCGCGGGGGCGGGCGTCCTCGTGGTCACGGCCGATCCCGAGGAGGCGCTCGAGCTCGGCGCGCCGATCCGGGTCGTCTATCGCGGCGCTCTCTCCCCTCCGCTGGCGGCGACGACGCCGCTCGCCGAGCTCGGCCGGAGGATGGCGGGGCTCGCGCCGTGAGGCCGGCCGCCGTCGCCGCCGTCGCCGCCGGGACGCTCGCCGCCGCGGCCCTCCTCGTCCTCGCCGCCGGCGCCTCGCCGGCCGACGCGTTCGTCGCGCTCCTCCGGGGAGCGCTCGGCTCGTCGGCCGCGCTCGGAGAGACGCTCGCGCGCTCGACCGGGCTCGTCCTGACGGCGCTCGGCGCCGTCGTCGCGTTCCGCGCCGGGGTCCTGAACATCGGCCTCGAGGGACAGTTCCTCGCGGGCGCCGCCGCGGCCGCCGCCGCGGGACCGCTCTTCCCCGACGCGCCCCTCGCGGCCCGCGCGGCCGTCCTCCTCGCGGCCCCGCTCGCCGGGGCGCTTCAGGCCGCGCCGGCCGCCTGGCTGGCCGAGCGGCGGCAGGTCCCGGCCGTCCTCTCGACGATCCTCCTCAATCTCGTCGCGGCGGCCGGGGTGACGTGGCTCGTGCGCGGCCCGCTCCGCGATCCCTCGGGCGATTATCCGCAGAGCCGCGCGCTCGCGGAGGCCGCCCTCCTTCCGCCGCTGGCCGCCGGGTCGCGGGCGACGGCGGCGGTCCTCCTCGCTCTCCTCCTCGCAGCAGCCGCCGCCTTCGTCCTCGCGCGGACGCCGATCGGCCTCGCGCTCCGTGCGGTCGGAGAGGCGCCCCGCGCCGCCCGGGCCGCCGGCCTGCCGGACGTCCGGCTGCGCGTCGGGGCGTTCCTCTCGTCCGGCGCCCTCGCGGGCCTCGCCGGAGGGCTCGAGGTCCTCGCCCTGACCGGGCGGCTCTACGACCCGTTCACGGCCGGAGTCGGCTACACGGGGATCGCCGCGGCCCTCCTTGGCGGCATGTCGACGATCGGCGGGGCCGCGTCGGCGCTCCTCTTCGCCGCTCTCGGCGCCGGATCGAGCGCCCTGCAGCGCGACGCCGGCGTCCCTTCGTCGCTGGCTTCGATCGTCCCGGCCCTCGCCGTGCTCGCCCTCCTCCTCGCCCGGGGAGAACGGAGGGAGAGATGACGGGCTTCATCGAGATCGCCCTCCTGCTCGCGGCCCCGCTCCTCCTCGCCGCGACGGGCGAGCTCCTCCTCGAGCGCGCCGGCTCGATCCAGATCGGCCTCGAGGGAACGATGCTGTTCGGGGCGTGGGTCGCCTTCGCCGCAGGGCGCGCCGGCCTGCCGGCCTGGGGCGGCCTCCTCTCGGCGGCCCTCGCCGGGCTCGGCGCCGGGCTCCTTTTCGCGCTCTTCGCCGTCGTGCGGCGGGCCGACCCGATCCTCGTCGGCACCGTCTGGAACCTCCTCGCCCTCGGCGCGACGGCGTTCGCCTACCGTCTCGGCGCCGGCGAGACCGGCTCGGTCCTCGAGGTCGCGACGCTTCCCCGGGGTCTCGTGGGCCTTCCCGACGCCGTCGCCGCGAGCTTCCTCGCGCCGGTCGTCCTTCATCTCTGGCTCACCCGGACGCGCGCCGGCCTCCGGCTCTCGGCCGCGGGAGAGAATCCCG
>JAKPXO010000303.1 GCA_029567505.1 Acidobacteriota bacterium | reverse complement strand
GCCGCGATCGACGCGGCGGTCGCCTGCGCCGAAGGCCTCGAGAGGGTGCACGCGGTGCTCGACCCCGCGACGCGACCTCTCCGACGCTTCCTCGCGACGACCCTGAACCCCGAGGCCGGGTCCCACCCGGTCCCCTCCGATCCTTCCGAGCTGTCCGCCGCGCTCCGCGCCGGGGCGCGCTGCCTCGAGGAGTACCCGTACTTCCTGTCCCGGTACGGGGAGCGGGGCCGGCGCTTCACCGGCAGCGACGCGGCCTGGCTCGTCTCGCTGACCGGCCTCCCGCCCGCC
Organism: Acidobacteriota bacterium; assembly: GCA_029567505.1. Lineage (GTDB taxonomy): Bacteria > Acidobacteriota > Thermoanaerobaculia > UBA5066 > UBA5066 > UBA5066. Next base: position 18,968 of record JAKPXO010000303.1, on the reverse strand, counting down.
GACGTCTCCGGACAGGTCGGCTGGCTCGCGAGCGTCCTCGCGCGGAAGGGGATACCGTCGCTCCTCCTGGAGCGCCAGCTCGTCCTGCTCGCGGAGGAGCTCCGCGCGGGCGGCGTCCCGCGCGACGGAGGGGTCCTCGAGAGCGCCGCGCGCTCCCTCGCGGACCGTCGCCGGGAAGCTCTCCCCGAGGAGGTCGCCGCGCGCCTCGCGGGGACCTTCGTCGCCTCCTCCGGGCACGGCCCCGAGGAGGAGCGACGCGCGGCCGCGGACCTCCTCCTCGCCGCCGTCGCCGACGAGGCGGCGGGTCTGGCCGGGACGGTGCGCGCCGTGACGGAGTGGTTTCGCGGCCCGCGCTACCCCGGGAGCTGGAACGAGGCCGTGGACGTCCTCGTGAGGGACGCCCTCGCCGCCGCCGCGCGGCGCGGGCCGGAAGGCCCGGCCGGATGACGCCCTCCCCGCCGGAAGAAGACCGGGCCGAACGAGGCGCGCAGCTCCTCTCCGAGCTCGCGGCCACCTCGCCGGAGCTCGTCCTCCTCGCGACCGATCCGGAAGGGCGCGTCGCGTGGCACGGCACGTCCGCGCTCCGCGAGCTCGGCCGAACGCCCGATGCGGTCATCGGGCGTCCCCTCGCGGAGCTGCTCGCCGAGAGGCAAGTGGAGTCTCTCCCTCCGTTTCGCTCCGACGCGTCCTGCCGGTCCGGCCCGCGGCTCCTCAATCTCGTCGCCGCCGACGGGTCCGTCGTCACGGTGCGAGCGCTCCTCGAGTCCGGCCCCGACGGTCTCCTCGTCGCGGGGGTGAGGCTCGCCGCCGAGGAAGCGCGCCTCGGGGAGGAGCTCCTCAGGCTGACGAACGAGCTCGCTACGGCGAACCGCGAGGCGGTGCGCCGGGGCCGGGAGCTCGAGCGGGCCCTCGAGCGGCTGCGGGCCGCCAACGAGGTGATCGAGCGGCTCGCGCGGACCGACCCCCTCACGCACCTCGTGAACCGCCGCGGGCTGGAGGAGGCGATCGCTCACGAGAGGGACCGGGCGGAGCGGACCGGGGAGCCCCTCTCCGTCGTCGCGCTCGACCTCGACCGCTTCAAGCGCGTCAACGACACCTGGGGGCACGCGGTCGGGGACCGCCTCCTCGCGGCGGTCGGCGAGGCCCTGCGCGCCGGCGTGCGGCCGTACGACGTCGCCGCGCGCCTGGGCGGGGAGGAGTTCCTCCTCGTCCTCCCGGCGACGCGCCGCGAGCGCGCGGCCGACGTCGCCGAGAGGCTTCGCGCGCGCGTCGCCGATCTCGTCGTCGAAGGGCTCCCCGAGCGCGTGACGTCGAGCGCCGGAGTCGCCGAGCACGCCCGGGGCGAAACGACGGAGGCTCTTCTCGCCCGGGCCGACGCCGCCCTCTACGAGGCCAAGCGGCAGGGCCGGGACCAGGTCGTCGTCGCGCCTCCGCCGGAGCCGGCCGGGTAGGGCGCACCCGCACGGCGCGGAGGGGGCGGCGCCGGCCGCGAGGGGATGCCCCGTCCTCGCCTCACCGAGCGCCTGAGCCGAGAAACCTCAGTTCGCGCGTAAGTGAATGCAGTCACGCACGATTCCAACTGTGGCGCAGTTGAAACGGGTCACGCGAAGTGCTGCACAGGCAAAGCGTTACCACCGAAAGCGTCGTCAACTGGGGTTTCTCGGCTGAGCGCCCCCGGGGCGCGTACCCCGGGGGCGCGACGGTACGGGCGGAGCCGGATCTCAGCGCTCCGCGCCCTCGTCCTCCTCACCGGCAGGCCCGTTCGGCCGCGGGGCCTTCAGGCACCCTTCCAGCTTCGCCTTCTGCTCGGCGGTGAGGAGCGCCTCGACGGCCGTCCGGAGCTCCGCGGTCGCCTCGCGGATCGCCTTCCGGTCGGCCTCCACCTTCAGGAACGCCGTCCCGACGGCGCAGGCGTCCGGCGTCGCGGCGCCGAGCGCGGCGAGGAGCGCCTCCCGATCGGCCTTCAGCGTCGCCCGAAGAGCCTCCAGCTCCGGCTTCGCCGCCTCGAAGAGCGCCTTCACGTCCGCCTTCTGCGCCTCCGTCAGGTCGACGACGGCGAGGCAGCGGAGGTAGCCCGCGAGCGGCCCCTGCGGCCCGGGGCGCGGACCGGGAGGCGCGTCGAGCGCGAGGAGGGGGCTCGCGACGAGGACGAGCGCGAGCGCCGCGGCCACGGGGACGAGGTTCGTCCGTGAGGAGTGCTTCATACGAGGCTCCTTCTGCCTTTCCGTACGTTGCGGCGACGGACCGTGCCGGCCTGTCGCCGCTCTTTCGGTGGGCACCCCTATCGACGCGGCGACGCGGCTCGCGGTTGACACGACGGCCCGCCCGGTGACGAGGCCGCGCGGCCCCGGCGCCCCGTTCCGCCCTACGCCGTGCTCGGCGAGGGCGTTCCGGACGGCAGCTCCAGGACGAACGCCGTTCCCTTCCCTTCCGCGCTCGTCACCCAGATGCCGCCCCCCATGAGCCGCGCCAGGTGCCGGGAGAGGGCGAGGCCGAGGCCGGTCCCGCCGAAACGCCGCGTGAGCGACGCGTCTCCCTGGACGAACGGGGTGAAGACCTTCTCGAGCTGCTCCGGGCTCATGCCAATGCCGGTGTCGGCGACGCGGAAGACGAGGACCTCGCCGCCGGCTCGCTGCTCGCGAAGGACGTCGAGCGTCACCGTCCCCGCTTCGGTGAACTTCCCGGCGTTCGAGAGGAGGTTGAAGAGGACCTGCTTGAGGCGGAACGCGTCGGACGTCATCTCGCCCACGCCGTCGTCGATCGTCACGAGGAAGCGGTTCCGGTTCCCCTCGACGAGGTGGCGCACCGTCCGGACGGTTTCCTCGACGACCTCCCTCACCGCAAACGGCTCCGCGACGACCTCCATCCGTCCCGCCTCGACCTTCGAGAGGTCGAGAAGGTCTCCGATGAGCTGGAGGAGGTGCCCGCCGGCGGCGCGGATCTTCCCGACGTCCTCGCGCGCGCCCGGGCTGGCGCTCACCTCCGGCTCCTCGGCGAGGAGCTCGGCGTAGCCGAGGATCGCGTTGAGCGGGGTCCGGAGCTCGTGGCTCATGTTCGCGAGGAAGCGGCTCTTGGCGCGGTTCGCCTCCGCCGCTTCCCGGAGCGCCGCCTCCGCCTGGCGGCGCAGCTCCTCGGCCCTCTGGATCTCCTCCACGAGGCTCCTCGTCCGCTCGTCGACGAGGCGCTGGAGATCCACCTGCCGGCCCCGCAGACCCCGGACCCTGAGGGCGTAGCCGGTGCCGACGAGGGCGAGGAAGAACGCCGCCACGCCCGCCTGGAAGCCGGTCCGCTGGTGAAGGCCCGGCGTCAGCCGGAACGCGAATCGGGCGCCGGCCTCGTTCCAGACACCGTCGTTGTTCGCCGCCACCACGTGGAAGACGAAATCGCCCGGAGGAAGCGACGTGTAGAAGGCGGAGCGCCTTGCGCCGGCGTCGACCCAGGAGGTCTCGAAGCCCTCGAGCCGGTAACGGAAGCGGACCTTCTCCGGAGCCTGGAGGCTGAGGGCGTCGTAGTGGATCTCGATCTTCCCGCTCCGCGGCGGGAGGACGACCGGCGGGGCGCCCGCCACGGGTCGCCCGTCGACGAGGACCCGGTCGACGACGACCGGAGGCGGGAGCGGGTTCGACGGGAGGCGAGCCGGGTCGACACCCACGAGTCCACGCAGCGTCGGGAACCAGAGCCTCCCGTCCGGGTCGCGCAGCGCCGCCGGCCACGAGGCGCCGTTGCACTGCGCGATCGGCATCCCGTCCGACCGGCCGAGGGTCAGGGACGGCACCGGGCCGCGCCGCCCCTCGATCCGGGCGAGGAGGTCGGCGCGGGAGACCCGGAAGATCCCCTTGTTCGAGCTCATGAAGAGGCCGTCCCCGTCCCCCTCGAGGATCGCGAAGACCCTCTCCTCGGGGAGCCCGTCGGCCAGGCCCGCTGACCGGAGGCTGCCGTCGCGTCGGAGGACCGAGAGGCCGCCCGCGGTGCCGATCCAGAGGAGCCCCTCGGCGTCCTCGTGGAACGAGAAGACGGTGTCGTTCGCGAGGCCGTGCCTCGAGTCGAGAATGGAGAGGGAGCCGTCCGCGCTGCGCACGAGCCCTCCGCCGTCGGTCCCGATCCAGGTCACGCCGTCGCGGGTGTGGTGGATCGCGCGGATGACGTCGCGAGGAAGGCCGCGCGAGCGATCGATCACCTCGACACGCCCGCGGGTCAGCCTCGCGACGCCCCCGCCGTACGTGCCGGCCCAGACGTCTCCGTTCCCGTCGATCGAAAGGGCATAGACGATGTCCGACGGCATCCCGTCTTTCCGGGTCCAGCGGGTCAGCCGCCCTCCCGCGAGGCGGATGAGGCCTGCTCCGTTCGTGCCGATCCAGAGCTCGTTCCCCCCTCCGGCCAGGAGGGCGCGGACGGGGACACCCCGGAGCGGGGCGGCCTCCGGCGGGACGACGAAGCGCTCCCCGCGGAAGGCCGCGATCCCGCCGGAATCGGTGCCGACCCAGAGAGTGCCGTCGGTCGTGCGGGCCACCGACCGGACGTTCTCGTCGGGCAGCCCCTCACGCGCGCCGTAGGCGACGACCTTGCGGTCGCGCAGCCGGTTGAGCCCTCCGTTCGTCCCGATCCAGACGCTCCCCTCCCGGTCCTCGGCGATCGAGCGGACGAAGGAGTGGGCGAGCCCGTCCGCCGGCGTCAGCGTCTCCACGCGCCCGCCCGAGAGCCGGGCGATGCCTCCGCCGTCGGTCCCGACCCAGAGCGCGCCGCTCCCGTCGCGCAGGAGCGACCAGGGAAGCTCGTTCGGAAGGCCCTCGCGCCGCCCGCGGACCGTCACGCGCCCGTCTTCCGTCGCCTCCACGAGCCCCGTCCCGAACGAGGCGGCCACCACCCCGGACGGCGCGGAGGCGAGCGCATAGACGGCGCCGGGCGCCTTCCCGTCTCGCGGGTGGATCCGGCGCAGCTCCGTCCCGTCCCACGACAGGAGCCCGTCTGCGGCCGTGCCGATCCAGAGCCCTCCCCGGGGCTTCCCGAGGAGGCTCCGCACGGGCACGAGCTCGAACGGGCTCGGGAGCGCCACGGCCCGGAAGGCCGTCCCGTCGAACCGGGCGAGCCCGGCGTCGGTCCCGGCCCAGACCGCGCCCGCGGAGTCCTCGGCGAGGGCCCACACGTACTCCGACGGCAGCCCGTCGCGGACGCCGTACCGCGCGAAGACCCCGCCGCGCACGCGGACGACGCCTCCGCCGAGCGTCGCCGCCCAGAGCGTCCCCTGCCGGTCCTCGTGGAGCGCCCAGACGCTGTTGCTCTTCAGCGCGGGCGTGTTCCTCGTGTCGTAGACGACGAACGAGACCCCGTTGAACCGGACGAGCCCCTCGTACGTCCCGAGCCAGAGGTAGCCATCGCGCGACTGCAGGACCGCGTGGACGCTGTTCTGCGGCAGCCCCTCCTGCCAGGCGTCGAGCCCGTATTGTCCGAGCGGGGTCGCCGGGTCGAGAGCGGAGGCCCGGCCCGCGCCGGCGAGGAGCGCGGCGACGAACAGGCCCCGTGCCGGGAGCGACCGAAGAGACATCCTGCCGATTCTGAGGCCGAGCCGGCCGCGGCGCGAGGCGTGGCCGGCCCTTCTCACCCCTTCGCCGCGGTCGACTCCGTCAGCTTCGGACGGCGCGTGTGGAAGTCCGTTGCCCGCTGGAAGAGGTCGGCCACCGCGAGGAGGTCGTTCTCGCCGAAGAGCCGTCCCGTGAACGTCAAGCTCGTCGGCGTCCCGTCGGAGAGCCGGAAGCCGTTCGGCAGGACGACGCACGGGTGCCCGGTCAGGTTCGTCAGGAGGAGCGCGTCCCCGCCGAACGTCGGCGCCACGAGGAGGTCGACGTCGCGGAGGCACTCCTCCATCTCGCGCATCAGGAGCGTCCGGACGCGCTGGGCCCGGAGGTAGTCGGTGGCCGGCAGGAGCCGGCCCTGCCGGAAGACGTTCGGCCAGGCGTCGGCCGTCTGGCGGACCATCCCCTTCACGCGTCCGTCGAGGACGAGGGTGTCGAACGCGGCGGCCGCCTCTGCCGTCAGGATCATCCCGAGCGGGGCGACCGGGGTCCGGGAGGGGAGCTTCACCGGGACGAGACGGACGCCGAGCTCGCGGAGGACGCCGAGGCTCCTCCGGTCGTGCTCGCGCCACTCCGCCGCGCGGGCCTTCGCCTCCTCGCTCTCCGCCCCTTCGCTCCGGTCCTCCTCGAAGAGCTCCTCGACGAAACCGACCCTCAGCTCCGACACGCCCCGGCGCGCCGGCCAGGGCGCCGGTCCGTCCATCGCGACCGGGTCGAACGGGTCCTTCCCGGCGATCGCCGAGAGGACGAGCCCGCAGTCCTCCGCGGAGCGGGCGATCGGGCCGACCTTGTCCATCGTCCACGAGAGGGCCATCACGCCATGCCGGCTGACGCGGCCGAACGTCGGCCGGAGCCCGGTGACGCCGCAGCGCGTGCAGGGAGAGACGATGCTCCCCCAGGTCTCGGTCCCGATCGCGAAAGGGACGAGACCGGCCGCCGTCGCTGAGGCCGAGCCGGCGGACGACCCGCTCGACCCCTGCTCCGGCTTCCACGGGTTCTTCGTCGTCCCGCCGAACCAGACGTCGCCCCAGGCAAGCTCGCCGACCGACGTCTTGGCCACGAGGACCGCCCCCGCCTCCTCCAGCCGGCGGTAGACCGTCGCCGTCTCCGGCCGGACCTGCTCCCGGAAGAGCGGCGAGCCCCAGGTCGTCGGGTAGCCGGGGACGGCGATCAGGTCCTTCGCGCCCCACGGGACACCGTGGAGCGCGCCGCGGTCCTTCCCGGCGGCCAGCTCCTCGTCGGCGCGTTTCGCCTGCGCGAGGGCGAGCTCCTCGGTCACCGTCACGGCGCACGCGAGGAGCGGGTCGTACCGACGGAGGCGGGCGAGGGCGAGCTTCGTCAGCTCGGTCGACGAGACCTTCCGCGCGCGAAGCAGGCGACCCAGCTCCCGAACCCCCGCGAACGCGAGCTCCTCGTCCGACGGCGGGCGCACGGCGGGACGCTCGCGCCGCGGCGGCACGGGGACGGAGACCGCGTCGGCCGGCGGAGGTGCGGCCGCGGAGAACGCGACGGCCGGTGGGACCGCGTTGTCGAGCGCGACGGCGCGAAGCGCGGCGAGGCCCTCCGCCGTCTCGTTCAGGTCCGAGAGCATCAGATCGCGCTCGGCGTCGGTGAACGACACGCCGGAGATCCACTCCGCCTGCTTCACCATCCCGGCGGTCACCTTCGCCGCCCCGTCCGCGAGCGCACAGAGCGCCCGGCCGAAGACCGCGGCCCCCGCCCCCGCCCCGGCGAGGAGCGTGACCAGCCTGCGGCGCTCCCGGTCGACCCGTCCGACGTCTTCGGTCATGCACGGCCTCCTGTGCGCGGCGGGGACATCCGGGCGTCCGCCGTCGCCGCGAATGCTAAATTACCCTCGTCTCGGCAGCCGATCGCCGCTCCTTCGTTTGCGAGGTACGAGGGCCGGGCACGGGACGAGGGCCGCCGGCACGGAAAAGGAGAGTCACATGCTGAAGGAATTCAAGGAGTTCGCGATCAAGGGGAACGTCATCGACATGGCCGTCGGCGTCGTCATCGGCGGCGCGTTCGGCAAGATCGTGAACAGCCTCGTCACCGACGTCATCATGCCGCCGATCGGACTCCTCCTCGGGAAGGTCGACTTCTCGAACCTCTTCCTGAACCTCTCCGGGACGCCCGCCGCCTCCCTCGCCGAGGCGAAGGAGAAGGGGCTCGCGACGCTGAACTACGGCGTCTTCCTGAACACGGCGATCGAGTTCCTCATCATCGCGTTCGCGATCTTCTTCGTCGTCAAGCAGATCAACCGGCTGAAGCGCGAGGCGCCGCCGGCTCCCGCCTCCCCGCCCGAGCCCTCGAACGAGGAGAAGCTCCTCGGCGAGATCCGCGACCTCCTGAAGACGAGGTGACGGAGAGCGGCATGAAGAAGGTCCTCGTCCTCTCCGCGCTCCTCCTCGCCTCCCTCTCCGCGACCGCGGCCGACGAGCCCCCTCCCGGCTGGCACGGCAGCTTCGGGGCCGGCCTCTCGCTCAGCTCCGGCAACAGCGACGCGAAGAGCTACAACCTCTCCGGGGAGCTGAAGTACGACCCGAAGACGAAGAACGTCGTGAAGCTCGGCGTCCTCTTCCTCCGGAGCGAGTCGGACGGCGCCACGACGGCCGACAAGCTCGTGGCGACGGTCCGCGACGAATACTCGATGGCCGACCGCCTCTTCCTCTACGGCGAGGTCGGCTACCTGCGCGACAAGGTCGCCCTCCTGAGCTACCTGATCTCGCCGATCGCGGGAGCCGGGTACAAGGTTGTGAAGACCGACGCGATGACGCTCGACGTGACCGCCGGCGTCGGCGGGGCGTTCGAGAAACTCGAGGCGCACGACGCCACGTCGTCCGGCGCGTTCAAAGCGGGCGAGGCGTTCGCCTGGAAGGTCTCCCCCACCGTGACGCTCGCCCAGAACGCTTCCGGCCTCTGGAAGGCCAACGACACCGGAGACGCCTTTTACCACTTCGACGTCAGCCTCGCGACGTCGCTCTCGAAGCTCCTCGAGCTGAAGCTCGCCTGGCTCCTCGACCACAAGACCCGGCCGGCGTTCGCCGACCTCGAGAAGACCGACACCTCCTTCCTCGCGACCGTCGTCGCGAAGTTCTAGCGCCCCCTTTCGGGCCGCGCCGGGGCCGCTCCGCGGCTCCGGCACGGCCCCGGTCACGGCGCGGCCGGAGAGCCGAGCGCCTCGCGCAGGCACCGCGTCGCGCGGACGACGTTCCCCATCGCGAGGCCGCGGCTGTAGCGGACCCCGCCGTCCTGACGCGCGGCACCGATGCAGGAGCAGCCGGTCCCGTCGACCCCGATGCGAAGGTCGGGCGGACGCATCCCGTACTCCGCGAGCGGGTGCGCTTCGTACGCTACCGTCACTCCTTCCGCCCCCGACTCGAGTCGGATAGCGACGAGAGCGTTCTCGGGACCGGGGTTCGAGGCGCCGTCGAGGAGGACGACGGCCGCGCTCCGGCCGGCGGCGTCCTTCCGGGCGTCGACGAGGCGGAGACCGCAGCCGGCCCCGGCCGCGACGACCTGGCCGACGCCGGCGTCGAGGTCGCCGGCGAGGCGAAGCGTCCCCGCGTTGCCGGAGGAGCCTCCCGAGGCGCAGGACGACGTGACGACGATCGAGGCGAGAAGGAGGAGCCGAAAGGGGTCGGTGTGACCCATTGGAGCCATGATTCGATTCTCCCTCCGCCCCGGGTCTGAAGGGCGGCGAGCACTCGTTGGGCCGGCCGGCCTCTCCCCGCGGGCTCGGGCCTCTCCGGCGCTAAGATGCCCCGTTCGCCCGGGGCCCCTCGCCCGCGGGCGGGAAGGGGGCGTCCTTGTACCCGACCCTCGACTACGCGGAGGTGGGCTTCGTCTGCGGGCTGGAGGTCCACCAGCAGCTCCTGACCCCGACGAAGCTCTTCTGCCGCTGCCCCGCGGGGCTCTACACGGAGACGCACGACGGGACCGTCCTCCGGCACATGCGGCCGACCCTCTCGGAGCTCGGCGAGTACGACGGCACCGCGCTGATGGAGTTCAAGACGAGGAAGAACATCGTCTACCTCCTCAACGTGAAGAACGTCTGCACCTACGAGATGGACGACACGCCGCCGTTCCTCGTGAACCAGCAGGCGATCGACGTCGCCATCGAGCAGTGCCTCATGCTCGGCTGCGACATCGTCGACGAGGTCCACATCGCGCGGAAGCAGTACCTCGACGGCTCGATCCCGACCGGCTTCCAGCGGACCGCCGTCGTCGGCGTGAACGGGAAGATCCCGTTCCGCGGCCGGACCCTCTCCGTCACGCAGGTGACCGTCGAGGAGGACTCCTGCCGCGAGGTGCGCGACCGCGGGCACTGCATCGTCTGGCGCGCGGACCGGCTCGGCATGCCGCTCATCGAGACCGTCACCGGGCCCGACCTGCGCACCCCCGACGAGGTCGAGGAGGCGATCCTCCTCGTCGGCCGCGTCTGCCGCTCGACGGGCCACGTGAGGACCGGCATGGGCGCCTCCCGCCAGGACGTGAACGTCTCCGTCCGGGGCGGCCGGCGCGTCGAGATCAAGGGGGTCCCGAAAGCGGGCTGGGCGCCGCGTCTCGTCCATGGCGAGGCCTGGCGGCAGGTGAACCTCCTGAAGCTGCGCGACGAGCTCCACCGCCGCGGCTTCACGACGCCCGCCTCGCTCCGGATCGAGTCGCAGGACGTCACGCAGCTCTTCGCGGCGACGGAGATCCCGTACCTCAGCCCCGCGGCGTGGGAGCGCTGGGTCGAGGAGGAGAAGATGCGCCCCGGCTTCGAGCTCGGGAAGGGACCGTACCGCGTCCGCGCGGCGCGCCTCCCCGGCCTCGCCGGGACGCTCTCCTGGCCGACCCAGCCCGAGCACGTCTTCGCGCACGAGCTCTCGGGCCGCGTCCGCGTCATCGCCGGCCTCGACCAGGTCCCGAACCTCCTCCACTCCGAGGCGTGGCCCGACTCGCGAGGGGCGCGGATGGAGCTCAAACGCCTCCGCGGCCGCCTCCGCTGCGGCCCGGACGACGCGATCGTCGTCGTCTGGGGCCCCGAGGAGGACGCGGTCACCGCCTGCGAGGAGATCCGGCTCCGGTACGTCGACGCGATCCACGGCGTCCCGAACGAGACGCGGCAGCCTTTCGCGGACGGCTCGACCGACTTCGAGCGGATCCTCCCCGGCCCCGACCGGATGTACCCCGACACCGACAGCCCTCCGACGCGCGTCGAGCGCGAGCGCGTCGACCGCCTGAGGTCGTCGCTCCCGGAGCGGCCGTGGGACCGCGAGAAACGCTACACGGACGCGGGGGTTCCGGTCTCCACGGCCCACTTCCTGATCCGCCGCGGCGCCGCGGCCGTCGTCGACCGGCTCGCGAAGGAGACGGGCGCGTCGGTGCGCGACGTCGCGTTCCTGTTCGGCGAGAAGCTGAAGGGGCTCCGGAGGGCCTCGTTCCCCGTCGACACGATCCCCGAGGAACGGTGGATCGAGCTCCTTCGCGCCTTCGTCGCCGCCCCCGTCCTGAAGCAGGCGTGGGAACCGATCGTCCTCGCGATCGCGGAGGCGCCGGAGCTTCCCGTCGCCGACCTCCTCTCCGAGCGCGGCCTCGGACAGGAGCCCCCGGCCTGGCGCGAGGGGATCCCCGCGGCTTTCGCCGCGGCGCGAGACAGGGCCTACCGGAAGGAGGACGCCGAGCTCGTCCGCCGGCTCGCCTTCGCGGGCCTCATGCCGGGTCTCCTCGGTCGCGTCCCGGCCACCGAGGTCGAGGCGGCCGTCGCGGCCGCCTCCTCTCCGAACGTTCCGGAGGTGCGCGCGTGAGCGAGATGAACGATCCCCTCAAGGGGTACAAGGGGCACGCGCGGGAAGCCCTCCTGAAGTTCGGCGTGAAGGTCTGGAGCGACGTGCGCGTCGTCAACGACGCCGGCTCGGTCTTCGAGGGAGTCATCCTCCCGAGGAGCGAGTCGTTCGACGACCTCCACCTCGTGATGAAGCTGAAGACGGGCTACAACGTCGGCCTCCACGTCGACCGGATCGAGCACGTCACCGAGGTCGGGTACAAGGAAGCGAAGTACAAGATTCCCGAGAAGGAGTTCCCCTCCCGGCCGACGCTGCCGAAGGTGACGCTCCTCGGGACGGGCGGGACGATCGCCTCGCGCCTCGACTACCGAACGGGCGCCGTCATCCCCGCCTTCACGCCGGGCGAGCTCTACGGGGCCGTGCCGGAGCTGGCCGACATCTGCAACCTGACGACGAAGAAGATCTTCGGGGTCTTCTCCGAGAACATGGCGATGGAGAACTACATCGTCCTCGCCAACGCCATCGGGGAGGAGATCGCCGCCGGCGCCGACGGGATCGTGATCGGCCACGGCACCGACACGATGGGCCACACGGCCGCGATCCTGTCGTTCATGGTCCAGAACAGCCCCGTCCCGATCGTCCTCGTCGGCTCGCAGCGCTCGTCCGACCGCCCCTCGTCCGACGCGGCGCTGAACCTCATCCACTCCGTCCGGACCGCGGCGCACTCCGACATCGCCGAGGTCATGATCTGCATGTTCGGGCCGACCTCCGACCGCTACGGCCTCCTCCACCGCGGGACGCGCTGCCGGAAGATGCACAGCTCTTACCGTTCGACCTTCCGGACGATCAGCGACATCCCGCTCGCCATGGTCAGCCCGACCTCGTTCACCTACCTCCACGACGACTTCCGGAGGCGCGACAAGACGCGGGTCCCCGTCATCGACCCGGTCTACGACGACCGGACGACGATCCTCTACTACTACCCCGGCATGAACCCCGACCTCGTCGACGCGCTCGTCGAGAAGGGGTACCACGGCATCGTCATCGCGGGGACGGGCCTCGGCCACGTCAACAAGCCGCTCTACCCGGCGATCAAGCGCGCGACGGAGGCGGGAGTCCACATCGTCATGGCCGTCCAGACGATCTGGGGCTTCGCCCAGATGTACGTCTACGACACCGGGCGCGACCTGATGGACCTCGGCATCGTCCCGCTCGACAACATGATCCCGGAGACGGCGCTCATGAAGCTCTCCTGGGTCCTCGGGCACACGCGGGAGCGGGCCGAGGTGATGCGCCTCATGACGACGCCGGTCGCGCACGAGATCACCCCGCGCGAGCCGCACAACGGCTACCTCGTCATGCAGGGAGGGCTCCCCGAGACCGAGGAGTGGGTGAGCGGGCACTGGAAGTAGGAGGGTTCAGCCCGTCCGCCGGATCTCCTCGAGCGTCGCACGGAGCGTCGGAAGGGCCGCGAGGTCCTTCGGCCGGCCAGCGGCCTCCTTCACCTCGATGAGGCGAGGCAGAGAGAGGACGGGCACGGCGAGGCCAGCGAGGTCGAGCGTGACGGTGTCGCGCGCGAGGTCCTCGTACGCGAGGCCGCCCGCGACCGCGCCCAGGAGGTCGAGAGGGCCGAGCGCCGTCGAGAGGAGGTGCTGCCCGGGGCCCAGGAGCGTCTCGCGGGTCGGCACGAGGCCCCTCGGGTCGCCGCGGTACCGGGCGTCGAGCTCGGCGAGAGCCGCCAGCAACCTGTCGACGTTCTCATCGGTCCTCCCGTGGACGACGTCGACGTCGAACGTGACGAGCGGGACGCCCTGGAGGACGGCGGCGACTCCCCCGACGACGACGAAATCGACACCGTGGCGGGAGAGGAGCTCGAGCGTTCGACGGTAGCGTTCGTTCACGGCGACGCCGGCTGCGGGACGACGTGAGCGCGAAGAGCCTCGAGCTCCCTCGCGGCCGCGTCCGCGAGGGCGAGCCGTTCGGCCGGGCTCTTCGCGAGCCACTCCCGGATCAGCGTGAGGTCGACGCCCTCGGCGGACACGTCCGCGGTCGCGCCTTCGTGCCCGGCGCGGCGCCCGACGCCGGCTTCTGCGTCTTCCGGTGCCACGTCGCGATCGTACTCCCGGTCGCTTCCCGCCGGACGGTCACGAGCCGGAGCCGGTACGATCGCCGGCGTCCCGCGTCCCCGGAGCGGGATCTAGGGGGTCCGATGCGCGCCCTCACCTACGAGAAGCACGGCGACCCGCGCGAGGGAGCCGTGAAGAAGGTCTTCGACCCACGGCCGGGGCCCGGACAGGTCGTCGTCCGCGTCGTCGCGGCGGCCCTGAACCCGGCCGACTGGAAGATCGTCGAGGGGAAGCTCCCGTTCCTCGTCTTCCCGAAGAAGCCGTTCGTCCCGGGCTGCGAGGCGGCGGGCGTCGTCGAGGCGCTCGACGCGCGCGTCTCCGGCCTCCGGGAGGGGGACGAGGTCGTCTTCTCGACAGGCCTCGGCGGGGCGCTCGCCGAGAAGGTCGCCGTCCCGGCTCTCCAGGTCGAGAGGAAGCCCACCGCGCTCTCCTTCGAGGAGGCGGCGGCGATCCCGGCCGCCGGGATGTCGGCGCTCCAGTCGCTCCGCGACCTCGGCGGGCTCCGCGCCGGGCATCGACTGGTCGTGAACGGAGCCGGTGGAGGAATCGGCGTCTTCGCGGTCCAGATCGGGAAGATCCTCGGTGCCCACGTCACCGCCGTCGCGAGCGCGGGGAAGCACGAGCTCCTCGACGGCCTCGGGGCCGACGCTCTCGTCGACTACCGGAAGACCGACTTCACGAAGGCGGGCGAGACGTGGGACGTCGTCTTCGACGTCGTTCCGAGCCGGAGTTTCGGCGCGTGCTCCCGCATCCTCTCGCCCGACGGCGTCTACGTCACGACGCTTCCCGGCCCCGGCCCGTTCTTCGCCTCGGTCGCCGCCGCGCTCCGCGCGCCGTTCGGCTTCCGGAAGCGGTGCCGCGCCCTGATGCTGAAGCCGCGCCCCGAGGACCTCGGTTGGCTCCTCGAGCGCGCCGCCGCCGGGACGCTCAGGGCGGTCGTCGGGAAGACGGTGCCGCTCGACCAGGCCGCCTGTGCCTTGTCGGACCTCGCGGCGGGACACGGCACGGGAAAGACCATTGTGAAGATCGCCGCCTGAACGGGCCCCGTCGCCCGATCTGCCACGAACGGGGACGCCAGCCTCGCCCCGGAGCCGACGACACGGACAGGGAAGCGCCGGGAGACGGGAGCCGGGCGGCGTTGGCTGGCCGCGCCCCGCCACCTCCCACCGTTCGGCGCGGACCCACTCGAGCCTCGGAGGGGGCGCCCCACGGGCGCTCCCTCCAAGGCGGATGACACCGGAAAGGTCAGGCGGCGGGGAGGGCCCTCCGGAGCAGGAGCATCCCCGCTCCGGCGATCAGCAGAGCGAGCGCGAGGAGCCCGGTCTCCGAGGCCGTGGGGACCGCGGCCAGGCCCTGGACGTCGACGGGCGCGGTCGAGACGTTGTTCGGTGGGGTCGGGTCGGGCTCGGTCATCGTCGCGGTGGCCGTGTTGGCGAAGGCTCCGGGCGACAGGGCGCGGACCGTCAGGACGACCTCGGCCTGGGTATCCGGAGCGAGCGCTCCGAGCGCGCAGGTCACAGTGGTCGTCCCGGAGCAGGAACCGTGGGTCGTCGACACGTCCACGAGAAGGAGCCTGCTCGAGAGCGGGTCCATGAGGACGACGTCCGTCGCCGTGCTCGGACCCAGGTTGCGAACCGTGATCCGGAACTCAAGCTCGGAACCGACGGAGACCACGCCCGACGAGGCGACCTTGGTGACGACGAGATCCGCGCTCGGGACGGCGGCGTCGGTGTCCGTCGCCGTGTTGTCGTCCGGCGTCGGGTCGGTGATGCCCGCCGGAGGCGCCACGGTGACGGTGTTGACGAGGTCGCCGGTGCGCCCGGCCGGGATCGTCAGCGTGAGCGTGTAGGTGAGCGTCGCGCCGGAGCGGACGGTAACCGTGTCGGCGATCGCCCCGGTGCCGGTCGCCGCGCAGGTGGAGCCGGCCGTGGCCGCGCACGTCCAGGAAGCCGTCGTGATACCCGATGGCAGCGGGTCGGAGACCGTCGCGCCGACGGCGTCGGAAGGCCCGGCGTTCGAAACGACGATCGTGTAGACCGCCGTGCCGCCGGGGGTGTAGGTCGCCGTGCCGTCGGTCTTCGTGACGGACAGATCGGCTCGCGGGTCGACGACGTCGGTATCGGTCGCCGTGTCGTTGCCCGGGTTCGGGTCGGTGACGCCCGCCGGAGGCGCCACGGTGACGGAGTTGACGAGGTCGCCGGTGCGTCCCGCCGGGATCGTCAGCGTGAGCGTGTAGGTGAGCGTCCCGCCGGAGCGGACGGTAACCGTGTCGGCGATCGCCCCGGTGCCGGCCGCCGCGCAGGTGGAGCCGGCCGTGGCCGCGCACGTCCAGGAAGCCGTCGTGATACCCGATGGCAGCGGGTCGGAGACCGTCGCGCCGACAGCGTCGGAAGGCCCGGCGTTCGAAGCGACGATCGTGTAGACCGCCGTGCCGCCGGGGGTGTAGGTCGCCGTGCCGTCGGTCTTCGTGACGGATAGATCGGCTCGCGGGTCGACGACGTCGGTGTCCGTCGACGTGTCGTTGCCCGGGTTCGGGTCGGTGACGCCGGCAGGAGGCGCCACGATGGCCGTGTTGGCGAGCGGGCCGGTGGCGGCGGGCGAGACGATTCCGGTCAGCGTGAGGTTCACGCTCCCTCCCGCGGACAGGCTCAGGCCGATCCAGGCCCCGGTCCCCGGGTCGTAGGACCCCACAGAGGGCGTGAAGGTCGCGCCCGTCAGAGCGACCGGGACCGCATCGGTGAGGACCAGGCTCGTGACTGAAGACGGGCCGAAGTTCGTCACTGTGATCGTCCAGGTCACGGACGCGCCCGGGACGTAGGTTCCGCTTCCGTCGGTCTTGAAGACGGCGAGATCGGCGGCGAGATCGAGTGGCGTCGTCGTCGTGGACGTGTCGTTGACGGGGTTACCGTCGGGGGTCGTCGACGTCACCGACGCGGTGTTGAGGATCGGGTTCGGCGAGAGGTAGTCGCCGGGGACGCTGAACGTCGCGGCGACGGTCACCGACGATCCAGCGGCGAGGTTTCCGAGCGCACACGGGAAGCCCCCCGCGCACGGCGCCGAGGCCGAGACGAACCCCAGGCCCGCGGGCGTCGGGTCGGCCAACGAGACTCCCTGGGCGCTGCCCGGTCCGAGGTTTCGGACCGTGATCTGCCAGGTGACCAGACCACCGGCCACCGCGGAAACCGGCCCTGTCTTGACGACGAAGAGGTCGGCCGACTCGGAACCGACGCCGACCGTAGTGATCGAGGTGTTGTCTCCCGGATTCGCGTCGGGCTCGGTCGAGGAGACAGACGCCGTGTTCGCGATCGGGTTCGGTCCGGCGTAGCCGGCGGGGACGTTGAAGGTCGCCGTCAGGCTCACGGTTCCTCCGGCGACCAGCGTGCCGAGGGCGCATGGGAACCCGCCGGCACAAGGCGCCGAAGCGGAGGCGAAGGAGAGCCCCGCCGGCGTCGGATCCGCTATCAGGACGGACGTAGCCGTCGCCGGGCCGGCGTTGCGAACGAGGAACGTGAACGTCACGTCGTCCCCTGCGCTCACCGAGGCAGGGCCCGACTTGACGACCGAGAGATCGACGGGGTTCGCGCCAAGGGCCGTTGAGGCCGGCGAGCTGTCGTTCGCGGGGTTCGGATCAGCCGTCGCCGTCGAGACCGTTGCCACATTCACGATCGGGTCGGGCGTCGTGTAGCCGGCCGGCACCGCGAATGTGACCGACACCGGAACGCTCGCGCCCGCGTTCAGTGTCCCGAGAGCACACGGGAAACCACCCGAGCACGGCGCGGAAGCGGAAAGGAAGGCCAGACCGGATGGCGTCGGGTCCGCGAGCGATACGCCGGCGGCGTCGTCGGGACCGTGGTTCGTCACGACGAGGGCGTAAGTGACGTTAGACCCCGCCGAGGCCGTAGCCGGGCCGCTCTTCACGACACCGACGTCCGCTGCGGGAGTCCGGCCGACCGCGGTCGAGGAGGACGACGTGTTGTCGGACGGGTCCGGGTCCGGTTCTTCGCCCGCGACAGAGGCGACATTGACGATCGGGTCCGGCGACGTGTAGCCGGACGGGACCGAATACGTGACGGAGAAGGTGACGGTGGCTCCGTTGGCGAGGCTCCCGATCGTGCACGGGAAGCCGCTCGAGCACGGCGCCGAGGCCGAGACGAACGTGAGCCCGGCCGGTGTCGGGTCGGTGATCGAGGCGCCCGTGGAATCGGACGGGCCGTCGTTGCCGACGACGAGGCTGAAGGTGACGTTCGTCCCTGCGGATGCCGATCCCGGACCAGCCTTGATGACGTAGAGGTCGGCGCGCGGCGTCAGCGTGTCGGTGTCCGTCGCCGTGTTGTTTCCAGGAGTCGGGTCCGTCACGCCGGCCGGCGCGGTGACGGTCGCCGTGTTGGCGAGCGTGCCGGTCGCCGTCGCCGAGACGGTCGCCATGACCGTGTAGGTGGCCGTCGCTCCGACAGGGAGGTCGACGGTGTCGGCGATGTTGCCGCTGCCCGAGGCCGCGCAGCTCCCGCCGCCCGCCGCTACACAGGTCCAGGTGACGCCCGTGAGCGTCGCCGGGAAGGTGTCCGCCACCGTCGCGCCCGTGACGGCCGACGGGCCGACGTTCGTAGCCACGATGGTGTATGTGACGTCGTCACCCGGGATCACCGTCGTCACGCCGTCGGTCTTCGTGATCGTGAGATCCGCCGAGGGCGAGAGCGTGTCGGTGTCCGTCGCGCTGTTGTTGCCCGGCGTCGGGTCGGTGACGCCGGCCGGCGCCGTAACGGTCGCCGTGTTGACGAGCGAGCCCGTCGCCGTCGCGGAGACCGTCGCCGTCACCGTATAGGTGACCGAGGCGCCCGAAGGCAGGTTGACGGTGTCGGCGATGTTGCCCGAGCCCGAGGCCGTGCAGCTCCCGCCGCCCGCCGCCGCGCACGTCCAGGTGACGCCCGTGAGCGTGGCCGGGAAGGTGTCGGCCACCGTCGCGCCGGTGACCACCGAAGGGCCGACGTTCGTGGCCACGATGGTGTAAGTGACGTTGTTACCCGGGATCACCGTCGTCACGCCGTCGGTCTTCGTGATCGAGAGGTCCGCCGTCGGGTTGAGCGTGTCGGTGTCCGTCGCGCTGTTGTTGCCCGCTGTCGGATCGGTGACGCCGGCCGGCGCCGTAACGGTCGCCGTGTTGGCGAGCGTGCCGGTCGCCGTCGCGGAAACGGTCGCCATGACCGTGTAGGTGGCCGTCGCTCCGACAGGGAGGTTGACGGTGTCGGCGATGTTGCCCGAGCCCGAGGCCGTGCAGCTCCCGCCGCCCGCCGCTACACAGGTCCAGGTGACGCCCGTGAGCGTCGCCGGGAAGGTGTCCGCCACCGTCGCGCCCGTGACGGCCGACGGGCCGACGTTCGTAGCCACGATGGTGTATTTGATGTCGTTACCCGGGATCACCGTCGTCACGCCGTCGGTCTTCGTGATCGAGAGGTCCGCCGTCGGGTTGAGCGTGTCGGTGTCCGTCGCGCTGTTGTTGCCCG
>JAKPXO010000299.1 GCA_029567505.1 Acidobacteriota bacterium | reverse complement strand
CGCGGACGTCGAGGTGACGGAGCCCGCCTACTTCCCGGAGCCGTCCGCGCCGCCTTCGCCCGCTCGCCCCACCCCGGAGATCGGCTCGACCTCCATCGCGATGAAGCTGCCGGTCCCGCGGAGCGTCGAAGAGCTCTTCGAGACACTCCCGCTCCGCTTCCGCTCCGACCGCGCGCAGGGCTGGAACGCCCGGTTCCATTTCCGATTCCGGGACGTCTCGCGCTCCGACTGGACGGTCGTCATCGAGGACGGCTTCTGCCGGACGCTCGACGGGCACGACGGGACGCCCGACTGCGTCGTCACGACCACGGAGAAGACCTACCTCGCCATCGAAAGCGGGCAGCAGTCGCCGGAGACCGCCTTCCTCCTCGGGAAGGTGAAGGTTTCGAACATCGCGGCGATGACCCGCTTCGGCAAGCTCTTCCGCAAGGTCGCGCCGTGACCGCACCGCTCCCGCTCGAGGGGACGGTCGTCCTCGACGTCTCGCGGATGCTCCCGGGCGCCGTCCTCGCGAGGACGCTCGTCGACCTCGGCGCGCGCGTGATCAAGATCGAGGACCCCCATTCGGGCGACCCGATGCGCGTCACGCCGCCGGTCGTCGGAGGCATCGGAGCCGGCTTCCTCGCCTTCTTCCGCGGCGTCGAGTCGGTCACTCTCGACCTGAAGAGCCCCGCCGGGGCGGCCGCCCTCCGGCGGCTCTCGCGGCACGCCGACGTCCTCGTCGAGAGCTTCCGGCCCGGCACGCTCGAGCGCTGGGACCTCGGCTGCGAGCGCCTCGCCTCCCTCAACCCCGGGCTCGTCGTCGTCTCGCTCACGAGCTTCGGGACCGACGGACCGGAGGCGTCCCGCATCGGTCACGACCTCAACTTCACCGCCGTCACGGGGCTCCTCTCGGAGCTCCCGGCCGGGGAGCTGCCGCGCGTCCAGGTCGCCGACGTCGCCGCGGGGCTCCTCGCGGCGTCCTCCACCCTCGCCGCGCTCCTCCTCCGCCTGCGCACGGGACGCGGCGTCCACGTCGACCAGCCGCTCGTTTCCGGCCCGCTCCCGTTCCTGACGTGGGCCTTCGCGGAGCTCGGGGCGGGGGGCGGAGGCGCCCTCGACGGCCTCCTCGCGGGGAAGTGCCCCTCCTACCGGACCTATCGCTGCGGCGACGGCGCGTGCGTCGCGCTCGGCGCCCTCGAGCCGAAGTTCTGGGTCGCCCTCTGCGAGATGACCGGCCTCTCCGACCACGCCGCCGACGGCCTCGACACGGGCGCGGCGGGAGCGGACGCCGCCGGGCGGCTCGCCGCCGTCTTCGGCACCCGGCCGCGCGCGGAGTGGCTCGACCTCGCGGAGGCGCTCGGCATCCCGCTCACGCCGGTGAACGACGTCCCGGCGGCGCGGGAGGAGCTCGCCTCGCGGATGGAGCGGACCTCCCTGCCGGGCGGCGGCGTCCTCGCGACCCCGGCGGCCTTCCTCGGGCTGCCGGCCCTCCGGCGCCCGCACGCGCCCGCCCCGGCCCTCGGGTCCGACACGTTCCGGGTCCTCCACGAGATGGGGTTCTCCGTGGAGGAGATCGCCGCGGTCGCGGGGTGAGCCCGGGCGGGCGCGCCCCGCCCTTCGGCTACTTCGAGATCAGCTCCTTCAGCGCCTTCGCCGGGCTGTGGTTCGGGTTGATCGCGAGCGCCTTGTCGAGGTCGGCGAGGGCCTTCTCCTTCAGCGCGGCGTCCTTCGTATCGACGAACTGCGTGTGGAGGGCCTGCGCGCGGCCGTAGAAGAAGCTCTCGTTCTTGTCGTAGAGGCCGATCGCCTTGTCGTACGCCTCCACGGCGAGCTTCAGCGCCTGGCGCGCCTTTGCCTTCTCCTCCTCGGTCGCGGTCGTCGACGAGAAGACGTTCGGCGGCACGTTCTTCAGCATCAGGTCGACCGCGAACCCGTTCAGGGCCGGGGCGGTCGTCAGGTCGGCCGGAAGGGTGTCGGGGAGCGCGTCGGCCGCCGGG
>JAKPXO010000298.1 GCA_029567505.1 Acidobacteriota bacterium | reverse complement strand
GGCGGACGTGAGGTTCTGCTTCCCGATCCCCGCCGAGTTCGGGGACGTCGAGGCCGCGCCGCTCCTCTGCGCCGGTCTGATCGGGCACCGGACGCTCCGGATGGCGGGCGACCCGCAGCGGCTCGGGATCTGGGGCTTCGGCGCGGCCGCGCACCTCGTCGCGCAGGTGGCGCGGTTCGAGGGGCGCGAGGTCTACGCGTTCACGCGCCCCGGGGACTCCTGGGCGCAGGAGTTCGCCCGTTCCCTCGGCGCGGTCTGGGCCGGCGGCTCCGACGAGCAGGCGCCGGAGCCGCTCGACGCCGCGCTCGTCTTCGCGCCGATCGGGGCCCTCGTCCCGGCCGCGCTGCGTTCGGTCCGCAAGGGGGGCGTCGTCGTCTGCGGCGGAATCCACATGACCGACATCCCGTCGTTCCCGTACGCGCTCCTCTGGGGAGAGCGCGTCGTCCGCTCGGTCGCGAACCTGACGCGCCGGGACGGCGAGGAGTTCCTCGCGGTCGCCGCGCGGGCGGAGGTGACGAGCCAGGTGCGCTCCTACCCGCTCGAGGCGGCGAACGAGGCGCTCGAGGACCTGCGCGAGGGGCGTCTCGAGGGAGCTGCCGTCGTCGTCCCCTGACGGGGCCGGAAGCGGCCTACTCCGACGCGATGAGCGCGCGGCAGGAGAGGCAGTAGGCGGGGTTCTTCAGGTCGATGCTCTCCGGCCAGAGCGACCGGTGCATCGCGCATTCGCCGACCGCGCAGTGGACGAGGCCGGCCGCGTGACCGAGCTCGTGGGCGACCTCGATCGCGAGCCGCCGGAGGAGGAGCTCCTCGGAGACGGCGGACTCTTCCGGCGGCTTCAGCCGCGACAGGGAGAGGACGCCCCGGCGCCCGCCGACGTGGGAGAGGCCGAAGACGTAGGTGAGGGCGGGGACGAAGAGGTCGACGCCGACGAGGAGGAGGTTCAGCCAGCCCGCCTCGGGAGAGGGAACCGCCTCCAGGACGGAGAAGGCGTCGTACTGGGCCCGGGTGCGGTCGTAGGTGGCGGAGAGGGAGGCCCGGAACGGCATCGCCTCGCCCGGGACGAGCGGGGGCGCGAGGCCGCTGAAAGCGCTCCTCACGTGCCCCGGCGGGACGTCTCCGGTGTGGAGGAGCCGGACCTTCACGGGCGGTCGATGCCGTACTTCCGCATCTTGTTGTAGAGGGTGACCCGGTCGATCTCGAGCGCGCGGGCGGCCTGCGCGACGTTGAACGACATCGTCGCGAGGACCTTCCGGATGTGAGCCTCCTCGGCGGAGGCGAGCGTCAGAGACGTCGCGGCCGCGGCGTGCCCGTTCGTCGTGAACGGGAAGTGGGCCGCCTCGATCGTGTCCCCCTTGCAGAGGACCACGGCCCGCTCGATGGCGTTCTGGAGCTCCCGGACGTTCCCCGGCCAGGGATAGTCGGCCATCGCGGCGAGCGCGCCGGGCGAGAAGCCGCCGATCCGGCGGTTCATCGCGCCCGCGAAACGCGAGAGGAAGTGCTGCGCGAGGACCGGGATGTCGGCCGGGCGATCCCGGAGGGACGGGAGCTCGATCGCGAAGACGTGGATGCGGAAGAAGAAGTCCTGCCGGAAGCGGCCGGAGGCGACCTCGTCCTCGAGGTCGCGGTGGGTGGCGGTGACG
>JAKPXO010000297.1 GCA_029567505.1 Acidobacteriota bacterium | reverse complement strand
CCGCGCAGGCCGAGCCCGAGATCTACTCGACGACCCACCGCTTCGGGACGATCCTCGAGAACGTCGTCTTCGACCCGGTGACGCGGAAGATCGACCTCGACGACGAGACGATCACCGAGAACACCCGCGGCTCCTACCCGCTCGAGTTCATCGCGAACGCCGTCCCCGAGAAGAAGGCCGGCCACCCGAAGAACATCATCTTCCTCACGTGCGACGCGCAGGGCGTCATGCCCCCGATCGCGCGCCTCACCCCCGACCAGGCGCTCTACCAGTTCATCTCGGGCTACACGTCGAAGATCGCCGGCACCGAGGCCGGCCTCGGCAAGGAGCCCGAGCTGACGTTCTCGGCCTGCTTCGGCGGGCCGTTCATGGTCCACCACCCCTACTTCTACGCCGACCTCCTGAAGCGAAAGATCGAGCGCTACGGCGTCAGCTGCTGGCTCCTGAACACCGGCTGGGTCGGCGGCCCGTACAACATCGGTAAGCGGATCTCCATCCGCTACACCCGCGCGCTCCTGAACGCCGCCCTCGACGGCACGCTCCACGGCGTCGAGTACGTGAAGGACCCCGTCTTCGGCTTCGAGGTCCCGAAGAGCTGCCCCGGCATCCCCGACTCCGTCATGGACCCGTCCAGCTCCTGGCCCGACAAGGCGGCCTACCAGACCCGCTATCGCTCGCTCGCCGCCCGGTTCGTCGAGAACTTCAAGAAGTTCGAGGAGGGCTGCGCCCCCGAGGTCATCGCCGCGGGGCCGAAAGCCTGACGATCGGCACGATCTGACGCGACCCGGTTTCGAGGGGAGCCCGCGAGAGCGGGCTCCCCTTTCTCCTCAATCGTCGCGCCGTGATCGTCGCCGCATCGGTTAATGTCGCGGCCAGCACGACGCGGTGGTGAAGGAATCCCCGCCGGGAGGTTCGCCCGGTGACTCTGACTCGAGACAGCGGTGGCGCTGCGCCCACTTCCGGGCGCGACGGGTGGCTCTTCGTCCTGCCGCTCCTGTCGACTCCCCTCCTGACCGCCGCGATCGGGACGGCGGTCCGTGCGATGGCCGGGTCGGGGCAAGGCCGCGCGCTCCCGCCGGGCGAGATCGCCGCGCAGCTCGTCGTCGGCTACGCCCTCCTCGCCCTCTCGCGGCACCCTCTCCCCTTCCTCTTCGCGCAGGCCGTCGTCATCGCCATCCCGCACGCGGCCCAGGCGCTCCGCGTCGCGATCCTCGCCGGGCCGATTCGCCTCGCCGACCTCCGGGCGGCTCCCGAGCTGGTGCGGGTCCTGGACCTCCGCTGGACGATGTCGCTCGCCGGGCCGTTCTGCGTCCTCGCCGCGCTTCTCTTCGCGAACCGCGGGTTCCGGCGTGGCCCCGCCGTGGCGGCGGCCGGCCTGTCCGCGCTCCTCGCCGGGGCCCTCTTCGTCCGCCCGGCCGCCGTCGCCGCCCTCGCGGACGGCGGTCGACCGTACGTGCCCTGGAGCCACGTCGACAACATGCGCCAGCAGGGGCCCGTCGGCTACCTTCTCGGCGAGCTGGCCCGGCAGAGGATCGAGCGCCAGGGGCCGCCGACGATCGACGCCGTTCGGGCCGCCCTCGCCGAGGCCCCCGCGCGCCCCCGCGAGGGAGCCGGGAGTGGGGCGTCGCGCTCCCGCCGGCCCGTCGTCCTGATCCTCCTCGAGTCGTTCTGGGACCCGGCCCGGCTCCGTTCCGCGGGCCTGAGCGGAGACCCGTTCGCGCCACGCTTCCGCGAGCTCTGGTCGGCTGCCGGCGAGAGCGCCGCCCTCAGCCCGGAGTTCGGGGGCGCGACGGCGAACGCCGAGCTGGAGGTGCTCTGCGGCATCCCGACGCGCCTCGTCTTCCCGGGCGTCGTCTTCGCGTCGGGCCTCGCGTCCGATCTGCCGTGCCTCCCGAGGCTCCTGGCGCGCGGAGGCCTTCGGGCGGAGGCCCATCACCCGAACGTCCCCTCGTTCTGGAGCCGCGCCCGCGCCTACCCCCGTCTCGGCTTTACGAGGTTCTTCTCGGCGGCCGACTTCGACCTGGACGACCTCAACGGCGACCTCCTCTCCGACGAGTCCCTCTACCGCCAGGCGTGGTCGCGGACGCGGAAAGGCCCGCCCGGCTCCGTCGCCCTCACGTACGTCCTCACGTACACCGGGCACTGGCCCTACGACCTGAACCCGGCGCGCCGCGCCTACGAGATCTCGGCCCGATCCGCCCCGGAGGTGGTGGGGCGGTACGCGAGCTCGGTCCTCCACTCCTCCCGGGAGCTCGCCGCGTTCGTCGACCGGATCCTCGACGACGAGCCGGACGCGCTCGTCGTCGCCCTCGGCGACCACCTCCCGTCCCTCGGAGCGACCGACGAGGCCTACCGCAAGTCCGGCCTCGTGGACGACCCGGACGCCGGCCTGTCGGCGTCGACGTTCCGGAGCCTGACGACCGTGCCGCTTCTCGTCGTCGACGGGAAGGCCGGCCCGCTCCCGCTGGGGACGATCAGCCAGTTCGAGCTCCCCGCCCTCGTCCTCGAGCGGCTCGGGCTTCCGGTCCCCGCGTGGATGTCCGCGCTCCTGCCGCCGCCCGGCTGGCACGTGAGGACGCGCGAGGAAGGGCTGCTCGTCCTGCCGCCGGACGGGACGGAGCACTACTGCCGGACGCCGGCAGAGGGGCCGGCCTGCGACGTCGGGTTCCGGTGGCTCGAGAGGGCACGCGTCCTCTCTCGCGACCTCGTGGAAGGGCGGCAGCACGCCCTGGCCCTCTTGGGGGACGTCAGCGCTCCGCCGGAGTGACGGCTACGCCGGGCGGCGCGCAGAATCGCCCCGGAGGAACCGATGAGACTCGCGTTGGCCCTCGCGCTCCTGCTCTCGCCGCTCGGCGCCCGCGCGGAGCGGCCCGCGGACCTGCTCCTCACGGGAGGAAAGGTCTGGACGGCCGACGCCGAGACGCCGCTCGCGGAGGCCGTCGCGGTGAGAGACGGCAAAGTCGTCTTCGTCGGGAGCGACGCGGAGGCCGCGGCGTGGAGAGGGCCGAAGACCGAGGTGATTCCGCTCGGCGGGCGCCTCGTCACGCCCGGCTTCGAGGACGCCCACCTCCACCTGATGAGCGGGGCGCGGAACCTCGAGCGGGTCGACCTGTCCGGGGAGGCGACGCTCGCGGGGCTGCAGGAGAGGATCCGACGCTTCGCCGCGGCAAACCCGAGGAGCCCGTGGGTCGTCGGGCGCGGCTGGGTCTACGGCACGTTCCCGGGCGGCCTGCCGACGAAGGAGCTGCTCGACGCGGTCGTCCCCGATCGGCCGGCCTACATGGACGGCTACGACGGCCACACCGGATGGGCGAACAGCCGGGCGCTCGCGCTCGCCGGAATCACGAAGGAGACGAAGGACCCGGTGAACGGCACCATCGTCCGCGACCCGAGGTCGGGTGAGCCGACGGGCGCCCTGAAGGAGGCCGCCGGCGACCTCGTCGAGGACCTCGTCCCCGAGCCCGACGCGGAGCGGCACTACGCGCTCCTGCTGAATGCGCTCGGGATCCTGAACCGCGGCGGGATCACGGCGATCCAGGACGCGGGATGGACGAAGGACGAGGCAGCGCGGTTCCTTCCTCTCCTCGAGAGGGCGCGGAAGGAAGGGAAGCTGACGGTCCGCGCGCGGCTCACCGTCGACCTCGACCCCGCCGAGCCCGCGCCGGGGATCGCGGAGGCCGTCCGCCTTCGGGGGCTGTATCGAGACGGGCCGATCGTCTTCGGCGGCGTGAAGGGATACGTCGACGGCGTGATCGAGGCGCACACCGCCGCGATGCTCGCGCCCTATTCCGACGACACGACTCTCGGCGCCGGGACGCCGCGATGGGACGGGGCCGCGCTCGAGAGCGCCGTCGCCGCGGCGGACCGGAGGGGGCTCCAGGTCTGGCTCCACGCGATCGGCGACCGCGGCATCCGGATGGCGCTCGACGCGTACGAGGCCGCGGCGAAGGCGAACGGCCCTCGCGACCGGCGGCACCGCGTCGAGCACGTCGAGGCCGTCTCCGCGGCCGACGCGCCGCGCTTCGGGGCCCTCGGCGTCGTCGCCGCCATGCAGCCTCTCCACGCGAACCCCGACCAGAACAACGCGGACGTCTGGTCGAAGAACGTCGGCCCCGAGCGCGAGAGCCGCGGGTTCGCCTGGAGGCTCGTCGAGGGGTCCGGCGGGCGGATCGCCTTCGGGAGCGACTGGCCCGTCGTGGCGCCCGACGTCATCCGGGGCGTCTCCTGCGCCGTCACGCGGAAGACGCCCGAGGGGACGCCCGCCGGCGGTTGGCAGCCGCACCTCGCGCTGACGCCCGAGAGCGCGCTCCGGCACTACACGATCGACGCCGCCTTCGCAGGCTTCGCGGAGAAGGAGCGCGGCTCGATCTCCGTCGGGAAGCGGGCAGACCTCGTCGTCCTCTCCCGCGACCTCCTCTCCGGCCCGCCCGAGGGGATCCTTCAGACCCGTGCCCTCCTGACGCTCTTCGGCGGGAAGCCCGTCTGGCGCGACCCATCGTTCTGACGGCGAGGTCCACGCCGTCGCGGTCTTCGACCCGGGCCTCGGGTCCGGGCCGCGTCGAGCACCCGTTCTCCCGGGGGAGCCGTCCTCTCCCCGTCGCGCGGGACACCTCACGCCAGGACTCGCGCGAAGAGGCGGCGGGGCCCCGGTCCCGGCGGTCCCTCGACGCGGCGGGCCGTTCCGTATCAGACTCCGCCCGGATGCCTCCGCCGCTTCCGATCCCCGAGTGCTACTGGGTCGTCCCGGGGCTCCTCCTGGCGGGCGAGTACCCGTTCTCGCTCGTGGAGGACGACGGGCGGGAGCGTCTTCGGGCGTTCCTCGACGCTGGCATCCGCCTTTTCGTCGACCTCACCGAGGTCCGCGAGAGCGGACGCCTCGGGGCGCTCGAGCCGTACGCCGAGACCCTGCTCGAAGAGGCCGCGGCCCGTGGGGTGTCGGTGCGGGTCGTGCGCCACGCGGTGAGGGACATGAGCGTGCCGCGGGACGGGACCCTGGAGCGGATCGTCGAGGAGCTGGAGGGGGCGGTCGCGCGCCGGGAGCCGGCCTACGTCCACTGCTGGGGAGGCATCGGCCGGACCGGCACGGCGGTGGCCGCGTTTCTCTCCCGCCGGCTCGGCCTGACCGGA
>JAKPXO010000281.1 GCA_029567505.1 Acidobacteriota bacterium | reverse complement strand
GGCGGAGACGTATCTCACGGTCGTCGCTGGGTGCCAGGTCCTCCTCGACGACCTGGACGGACAGCTCTGGACGGCGAGCACGCTCCTCCGCCACATCAACTTCGCGCTCGAGGAGAGCCGCCTGAAGCTCACCGGGGCCGGCCTGAGCCGGTTCCGGGAGCAGGCGAGCATCACGCTCCCGGCGGCGGCGACGGAGCTTTCCGACGCGACGACGCCCCCCCTCCCG
Organism: Acidobacteriota bacterium; assembly: GCA_029567505.1. GTDB lineage: Bacteria > Acidobacteriota > Thermoanaerobaculia > UBA5066 > UBA5066 > UBA5066. The sequence goes on along the minus strand of JAKPXO010000281.1, from coordinate 1,752 downwards.
GCGCTCTTCGCCGCGCCGATCTCCCTCCTCGAGCGGGCCTCCGGCTCAACGCTTGCCTCCGACTGGAAGGCGGTCCGGCTCGTGTCGGACATCTCCGCGACGGGCGAGCAGGGGGAGGCGCTCGCCGTCTACTCGTTCCAGGGCGGGAAGCTCCTCTTCCGCGGGGCGACGGGCGCGCGGGAGCTCCGGCTCGACTTCTGGGCCGACCTGGCGGACTTCGCGGGCTCCACGGAGGCGGTGCCGATGGACCTCCTCCTCGCGCCCATCACCTACCTGGCGTGCTCTCACGCGGTGCGCGCGACGGACCCGCAGGCGTCGGACACGTTCCGGCGCGACTACGAACGGGCGCTGCTCGCGGTGCGGCAGGTAGACCACAAGCGGAAACAGGGGGAGGTCGCGCGGCAGCAGCAGCGGATGGCTGGACGCCGGCGGCGCGGGCTCCTCCCCACGTACTCGTAGGAGGTTTCGATGGCCGCAACCCTGACCCTTCTCCACGGCCCCGAGGTGGGGCAGCTCACCCGGAAGTTCACCTTCGGGATCGTCCTGGAGGACAACTACCCGAAGGACGGGGAGACGCTGGACCTCTCGTCCTTCGTCTCGGGCGCCGTCGGGGTGCTCCCGACCTCCGTGCGGACGGAGCGGTTCGCCGGCTACGAGACGTCCTACATCCCGGGGACGTCGATCGCGAACGGGAAGCTCATGGTGTTCGCCTCGCCGGGGACGCAGTTCACGGCCGGGGCCTACTCTGCGGCCCTCCTCGCGTTGACGGACGCCCGGGTCATCGTGGAGCTGCCGAAGTAGGCGATGCACGGACGCTGGATCGAGGTCCCGGTCGAGACGTTCGGGGGGCTGTGTGACGCGGTCCCTCGGAACGATCTGCCGCGCTGGATGGCGCGGACGGCGAACGACTGCGCGTGGAAGATGGGCGCGGTCGGGAAGCGGCCGGGCTTCGTCCAGTGGATTCCCACGGCGTACGGGTGGGAGAATCGTGACCTCTTCCGGTGGTCGAACAAGGGCTCCATGTTGAACCCGTCCGGGCTCGAGGTCGTGGTCGTGCGGGAGCCGGCGTTTGGGGCCAGTTACACCGCGGACGGCACGTCGCTCGGTGGATATGGTTCGTGGGGACACTCGCTTGTCTCGACGGCGGCGCAGTTTTACTCGGACCTTGTGCTGACGTGTTCGGACGGAGATCGCGCGAGCGGGCAGGCGACTCTCAACTCGCCAGAGGGGTCGCTGCCGCTACACATCTCTCCGCCCGTAGACCCGCCGACCGTGACGGTGCTCACCGGCGGCGGGTCGATGACCGCAGGGAGTCACACGATATGGTTCACCTACGAGGGGCCGGACGGCGCGATGTCGCCCCCGACGCCCCCGAGGACGGTCACGGTGGCGGCGAACGACCGGCTCCAGATCGCCGCGCCGGGGTGGGCGAGCGTAGTCCAGCCACTCCGTGCGATCTGGATCTGGGTATCGCCCGCGGGCTCGACGCAGGACGGTTACGCGATCGCGCGTGAGGGGATGGATGCCTTCCCCGTGGTCTACAGCGAGGCGGACGGCGTCCTGACGACGAACGAGAAGCTCGACCTCCTCGCGCGACGTCGGACGCAGGGTCCTACCTTGGTCGGAGCGGTCTGCGGGCCCTACAAGGGGCGGCTCTGCTACCTCGGGGTCCCGCACCGATACCTCGCGGCGACGGGCGGATCTCAGAACACGGCGTTCGACTACCATTCGGGCGGCGGGTGGGCGGCGCCG
>JAKPXO010000272.1 GCA_029567505.1 Acidobacteriota bacterium | reverse complement strand
CAGGCGACCGCCGCGTCGATCGCGGCCGCCGCCTCGCCCGGAGCGAGGGTGAGCCCGTCGAGAACGGCGCAGAGGCGGCGGAACGCCGGAGCGGTCCCGGCTCCGGGCCCTTCGTACCAGCCGGTGCCGCCGCCACCGGCGCAGGCGCGGGCGTCCTGGAGGTGGACGAGATTCCCCAGAGTCATCCCGGTCGTGACGTAGAGCGGGCCGAGGAGCGCCGCCGGCCGGTCGGCCGAAAGGAGCAGGAGCGCCCGGGAGAGCCCGAGCGCGGTGGCCGCCGGCGCCGGGTCGTCGGGGAGCGGGCCGCGGCGGTCGAAGGAAGCGAGGTCCGAGAGGAGGGCCTCGAGGCGGGAGGGGACCGCGTCCCGCGCGGCCGCGACCGCGGGATGGCGGGTCGACAGGAGCACCCTCTCGAGCGTCGCCTCGACGATCGCCATCGCGCGGAGCTGGTCGAGGTATCGCTCGAAGGGGAGGGCTCGTGCCGAAAGCGAGGTGAAGAACGGGAGCTTTTCGATCCGTTCGTGGATCGGGCGGACGGCCTCGCGAAGGCGGTCGGAGAGCGGGAGGGGGAGCGCCTCCATCGGCGTCACGCTCCTCCGTCCGCCCCGAGCGTCCGGGCCACGGCGATCGCCTCGCGCATGTCGGGCGCCCAGGCGTCGGCGCCGACGTCGAGCGGGCTCCCGCCGGCGGTCCGGAACGCGCCGCCGCCGACGAGGATGCGGGGGCGGGACTCCCCGAACCTCGACCGGACCTCGTCGACGAGCGAGGCGACCTTCGGGACGTTCTGCCGGAGCGTGCAGGAGATGCCGAAGAGGTCGGCGCGATGCTCGGCGATCGCGTCGAGGACGTCCGGCCCCGGGACGTCGGTGCCGAGGAAGCGGACGTCCCAGCCGTCCGCCTCGAGCGCGTCGGCGATCATGTTCCCGCCCACCTGGTGGAGCTCCCCCTCGACGCCGGTCAGGACGACCCGTCCGCGCGTTGCCTCGCTTCGCGGGAGCTTCTCGTAGAGACGTGCGACGACGAGCTGGGTGATGGCCGTCGCGAGGTGCTCCGCAGCGACGGAGATGCGGCCGGCCTGCCAGAGCCGGCCGACCTCGTAGAGCGACTCCTGCAGGACGTCGACGTAGACGTCGCGGACGTCCATGCCCCTCTCGAGCGCGCCGAGCGCCGCCTCGACCGCGTCCTGCCGGCGTCCCGCGAGGATCGCGTCGAGGTACCGGTCTCTCTCGGAACGCATGTCGCTCCTCCCCTTCGCCGCGCCGGTCGACACGGCCTTGCCGGCTCTCCGGACCGAGGCCCGTAACGGGGAGTCTGATATGGATCGACCGGCCGCGTCGAGCGGAGTCCCGGCATCGGACACCCGAAGGCCCCCGAGCCGGGTCCCGAACGCCGGCGAGAGGGATCGCCCGGAGAGCGCTGTCCCGGTACGCTCCGCCCGATGGAACGTGAGAGCGAGGACGTCTTCCGGGGCTGGCGACGTCCCGGGCCGAGGCCGCCGGGCGGGCTCGAGCCGGGCGAAGGTGAGACGCTCGACTACCTCTGCGGGAGCTTCCGGGTCTTCCAGGCGGCGCGCGGCCACCGGTACTCCACCGACGACCTCCTCGTCGCCTGGTGGGGCGTCCGGAGCGCGCCGCGCGTCGAAAGGCTCCTCGACCTCGGCTCCGGCATCGGCTCGATCGCGATGGCCGCGGCGTGGAAGCTCCCGGCGGCCCGCGTCGTGACGGTGGAGGCCCAGCCGTTCTCGATCGCCCTCGCGAGGAAGAGCGTCCTCTACAACGGCCTCGCGGATCGTTTCCGCATCCTTGAGGGGGACCTCCGTGACCCGGCGGTTCTGGAGGGAGAGGCTCCGTTCGACCTCGTCCTCGGCGCGCCCCCGTATTTCGAGAGGGGCGACGCCACGGAAGCGTGCCACCCGCAGGCGGTCCCGGCCCGGATCACGCTCCGGGGCGGCGTGGGCGCGTACGCGGAGGCGGCCCGGCGGTCGCTCGCGCCCGGGGGGCGTTTCGCGTTCGTCTGGCCCGTGGCGCGCGACGGGGAGGCCCGCGACGCGCTCGAACGCGAGAGACTCCTCCTCCTCGCCCGCCGGGACGTCGTCTTCCGCGAGGGGGAGCCGCCGCTCGTCGCGCTCTTCGACGCCGCTCGCGTCGAGGACCTCCCGGACTCCCTCGCGACCGCGGCCGGCTTCCCGCGCGCCGAGCCGCCGCTCGTCGTCCGGCGCGCGGACGGCCGCCACACGCCCGAGTACGCCGCCGTGCGGCTCTCGATGGGTTTCCCGCCGGGAGACCTCGGCCCGCGACGGGGCGGCTGAGCCGCGCGCCTTTCGAGAGTCCCCCGACGGCGGATGCCGTATCGTTCCGGCACACGTGGTCCTCGATCCTCCGCAGGCGCTCCTGCCGCCGCTGACGACGATCCCGTTCGGGCGCGGCCTCGACGGAAGGCCGATCCGGCACGTCAACGGGAAGCTCGTGGTCGGGACCATCCGGCACGCGATCGACCTGACGCTGGAGCGGGAGCTCGACGCGCTTCCGGCGGCTCCCACGCCGACCGAGCGGAACGCCCGGGAGGCGGTCGTCCGGGCGCGGCTCCTCGTGCGGCTCGTCGAGAGGCTGAACGGCCTGATCTCCGACGCGAGGTACCACGTCACGTCGGAGACGCTCCTCGTCGACGGGAACAACTACTCCCGCGAGTTCGAGCTCTACGTGAACGAGCTCTGCCGCGAGTTCGCCGGGGTCGACTACTTCTACTTCACGCGGGGAGGGAAGGTCGTCCCGCCGACGATCGCCGCGATCTTCCGCCCCTTCGGGATCCGGCAGGCGTACGCGCTCCTGTCGCGCGCCGCGGAGAAGTTCGTCGAGACGGACGTCCGGGTCGTCGAGACGACGGCCCGCTCGGCCGTCGTGAGGTGGTACGCGGCCTCGCAGCTCGACGACGTGAGGGAAGAGCTCCAGGAGCGATGGCTCCTCGCCAGCTGCGCGGCCTACCAGGGGACCTGCGCCGCGATCCCCGCCCTGCTCTACCCGGGCCAGGCCTGGGCGGAGGTCGACGAGCTGAAGTGCCAGGCGCGCGGGGACGACTGCTGCGAATGGCGCTTCACCTGGGAGGACCCCCATCCGCACGCCACGCGCCTCCTGCTCGCCGGCGCCGGCGTGTCGACGGGCCTCCTCGGGTGGGCCCTTTCCGGGGCGCCCGGCTCGGCCGTCGCCGCGCCGCTGGTCCTCCTCCCGCTCCTCGGCGCCTGGCACGTCGCGCGCGTCCGCCGGCTCCAGCACGACCGGCAGGAGCAGGACCGGCTCATCGCCGCCCAGCGCGCGACCGCCGAGAGCCAGGTCGACCGCGTCCAGGCCGCCTACGCCGACGTCCAGCAGTCGACGCTCGCGCTGCGCGGGAAGGTCGCGGAGCTCTCGGCGCTGCGCGAGGTGGCCCTCGCCGTCTCGGCCTCCCTCGACCCGTTCGAGGTCGTCGACCGGAGCCTCGAGGCGGTGCGGCGGCACCTCGACTACGACCGGGCGGTCGTCCTCCTCGTCGACGAGACCCGGAACGTCCTCTCCCGGGCCAGGAGCCACGGGCTCTCGCCGGACCAGGCCTCGCTCCTCTCGCGCGTCTCGATCCGCCTCGACGACCCGCTCTCGGCGATCGCTCCCGCCATCCGGGACGCCGTCGCCTTCCGGCTGCGCGACCTTCCGGGGCCGCCCGGCGCCGCGACGCGCCAGCTCGTCCCGATCCTCGGCTCGGAGGAGGTCTTCGTCGCGCCGCTCCTGTCGCGCGGTCGGAGCGTCGGCGTCCTGATCGTCGACAACGGGACGACGCGCCGGCCGCTCCCCGGCGAGGGGCTCGAGCTCCTGACCGCGGTCGCCTCGACGATCGGCGTCGCCGTCGAGAACGCGCGCCTCTATTCGCAGATCGAGCAGCAGAGGCGGACGCTCGAGGCGCGCGTCCGCGAACGGACGGCCGACCTCGAGCGCGCCACCGAGGAGGCGGAGTCGGCGAACCGGGCCAAGAGCGCGTTCCTCGCGAACATGAGCCACGAGCTTCGGACGCCGCTGAACGCGATCATCGGCTACAGCGAGATGCTCCTCGACGAGAGGGCCGGCGGCGACGCGGACGGCGCCGCCTCCGACCTCGGGAGGATCCGCGCCGCCGGCCTCTACCTCCTCGGGCTCATCAACGACGTCCTCGACCTGTCGAAGGTCGAGGCGGGGAAGACGGAGCTGAACCTCGAGCCGTTCACCCTCTCCGCCCTCCTTCGCGACGTCTCGAACGACGTCCGCACGCTCGTCGAGCGGGGAGGGAACCGCTTCGCCGTCGACGTCGCCTCCGACGAGACGCTCTACGGCGACCCCCGGAAGGTGCGCCAGGTGCTCCTGAACCTCCTCGGGAACGCCGCGAAGTTCACGGAAGGGGGGGCGGTCGAGCTGCGCGCGCGCCGCGACGGGGACGAGGTCCTCCTCTCGGTCGCGGACACGGGGATCGGGATGACGCCGGACCAGGTCGGCCGCCTCTTCACCGCGTTCTGGCAGGGGGACCCCGCGTCTCCGCGCAACTACGGGGGGACCGGCCTCGGCCTCGCCATCAGCCGCCATTACGCCCGCCTGATGGGAGGGGACGTCTCGGTCGTCAGCGAGGCGGGACGCGGCTCGACGTTCACCCTGCGCCTCCCGGTCCGGGTCGCGGGCGCGTCTCCGGGCCGTTCGGCGTAAGCTCGAGCGAAAGCGCCCCGGACAGACGGCCAACCGACGCGAAAGGACCCGCTGAGGATGTCGGACTACACGCAGTCGAACAACACCTTCCGCATCACGACGCCGCTCGGGCCGGACGCCCTCCTGCTTCGGCGCATCCGGGGCTCCGAGGGGATCTCCGAGGTGTTCGACCTCGACCTCGAGGTCCTCGCTCCGAACGAGACCGAGGTCCCGTTCGACGCGCTTCTCGGGCAGTCCGTGACCGTGGCGGTCTACGGCGTCGACGGGAGCCCCGTACGCCACTTCAACGGGATCTGCGCGGAGCTCGAGGCGGGACCGCGGGAGGCGCTCGAAGCCGACAAGAAGACGTTCACGTCCTACCGGCTCCGCGTCGTCCCGAAGGTCTGGCTCCTCGGCCTCGTCCACCGGAGCCGTGTCTTCCAGGAGCTCGCGGTCCCGGCGATCCTGAAGACCGTCTTCGAGGGAATCGAGGCCTCGTACCGGCTCGAGAGGACGTACGAGCCGAGAGAGATGTGCCTGCAGTACCGCGAGAGCGACCTCGCCTTCGCCTGCCGCCTGATGGAGGAGGAGGGGATCCGCTATTACTTCACCCACTCCGCCGGGAGCCACGTCCTCGTCGTGACGGACCGAGGCGGACACGACGATCTCCCCGGCCCGAGCCCCCTCCGCTACGACCCGATCGAAGGAGGCGCCCGCGACGAGGACCGGGTCACGTCCTGGCACAAGCGGCAGTCGCTGACGCGCGGGAAGGTCACGCTCCGGGACCGCAGCTTCGAGCTTCCGACGAACGACCTCGAGAAGGTGATCCTCCTGAAGGACACGCTGAAGGCGGGGGCGGTGACCCACAAGCTCCGCCTCGCCGAGGCGGACAAGCGCGAGCTCTACGGGTTCCCGGGAGGCCACGCCAAGCCGTTCGACGGCGTCGCCCCGGGCGGGGGCGACCGTGCCGCCGAGCTGCAGAAGATCTTCCCGTACGGCGAGACGCGGGCCCGCGTCGTCATGGAGCGGGAGGAGACGCGGGCGATCGGGATCGAGGGAGCGAGCAACGTCCGCCACCTCGCGCCCGGGTTCCAGGTCACCCTCGACCGACACCACGACGGCAACGGCGCCTACCTCGTCACGCGCGTCCGCCACGAGGGGCAGAACGGCTCCTTCCGCTCGGACGAGGTGGAGACGCGCTACGAGAACACGTTCTCCTGCCTGCCGGCGGATGCGATCTACCGCTCGCCGCGGCTCACGCGCCGCCCCGTGGCGCAGGGGCCCGAGACGGCGATCGTCGTCGGCCCGGCGGGCGAGGAGATCTACGTCGACAAGTACGGCCGGATCAAGGTGCAGTTCTACTGGGACCGGGAGGGGAAGCGGGACACGTCGAGCTGCGCCTGGCTCCGGGTCGTGACCCCGCTTGCCGGCGCTCAGTGGGGAAGCTACGCGTTCCCCCGGATCGGACAGGAGGTCCTCGTCGCGTTCCAGCACGGCGACCCCGACGAGCCGGTCGTCCTCGGCGCGCTCTACAACGCCGAGAACATGCCCCCCTACCCGCTCCCGGCGAACCGGGTCCGGACGGGGCTGAAGACCCGCTCCACGCTGAAGGGGGCGGCCGACGAGTTCCACGAGGTCCGCCTCGACGACACGAAGGACAAAGAAGAAATCTTCGTCCAGTCGCAGAGGGACTTCCACCGGCTCGTGAAGAACAACGACCTCCTCCAGGTCGGGGTGAAGAAGGGCGACAAGGAGCCGCCGGACGGCAGCCAGAAGCAGGAGATCTGGAAAAACCGGACGGTCAACGTGAGCAAGGGGGACGACTGCCTGAACGTCGGGCGGCTTCCCGGCGAGACGCAGCCGGCCGTCGAGGCGCGGTCGGGGGCCAATTCGGGCCAGTCCCCGTCGTGCGGCGGGAACCTGACGACGTGGGTCGCGAACGACCGGACGACGACTCTGAACGCGGGCAACGACACTCTCGTCGTCGGCGTCCAGGCGATGGGCAAGTCGACGCCCTCGCTGCCCGTGCATCAGGGCAACCAGGTCCTCGAGGTGCAGAACGACCGGACCGCGACGGTCAACTACGGGAACGACCGGCTGACGGTCCGGAAGGGGAACCTCGACATCAAGCTCGAAGGGACGATGCCCTACGGCAAGGTGACGATCGAGGCGCCGAACGCCATCGAGCTGAAGGTGGGAATGAACCACGTGAAGATCGACACGATGGGGATCGAGCTGAAGTTCGGGACGAACCAGCTGAAGCTCGACAACCTCGCCGCCGAGCTGAAGTCGACGGCCGGCTCGCTGAAGCTCGACGCCGCGAGCGCGACGCTCAGGGGAATCGCCGCGACGCTCCAGGGAGACGCGACGACGGACGTGAAGGCGCCGATCGTCAACGTCCGGGCCGACGGCATCGCGAGCATCGGCGGCTCGCTGACGAAGATCGGATGAGGAGGACGCGATGAGCAGCAGCGCGAGCCCGCGGTCCGCCGCCACGATCCTCCCGAGGCTCGACGCCTCCGCGGAGGCGAAGGCCCTCCTCACGCCCGACGCCCAGCCGTCGGACTACGTCGCCCTCCTCGTGGAGAAGGAGCTCTTCACCGACGCCGCCGGATTCGTCGCGCAGTGGCTCGAGCCGTACGACGCGGTCGCCTGGGCCTGTGAAGCGGCGCGCGCGGCTCTCGGCGAGGCGCCGCCCGCCGAGCGTGCGGCGCTCGAGGCGGCCGAGCGGTGGCTCGCCACGCGCGACGAGAAGGACCGCCGCGCCGCCGCGGAGGCGGCCGAGAGGCTCGGCCACCGGTCGGCGCCCGCGATGGCGGCCGCCGCCGCGGGCTGGACGGGGGGAAGCCTCTCGTCCGCCGACCTGCCGGCCGTGGCGCCGCCGCCGGGCCTCGCCGGGAAGGGAGCCTCCGCGGCGGTCCTCCTCGCGGCGTCCTCCGCGGCGCCCGAGGTGCCCGAGCGGCTCCGTGGGCTGATTTGGCGCGGCGTCGACCTCGCCGAGGGGCGCCGCAAGACCGGCCGCGGTCCCGCGGACCAGGCTCGGACCGGCCGGGAGGGCTGAGCGATGCCGCAGCCCGCCGCCCGCGTCAGCGACATGCACACCTGCCCGATGCAGTCGCCGGCCGTCCCGCCCGTCCCGCACGTCGGAGGCCCGATCCTGCCCCCCGGATGTCCGACGGTCCTGATCGGGGGGCTCCCGGCGGCGCGGGTGACGGAGATGGCGACCTGCGTCGGTCCGCCCGACACCATCGTCATGGGCTCGGTTCGGGTCCTCATCGGCGGCCTCCCGGCCGCGCGGATGGGCGACCCCACCGTCCACGGCGGCGTGATCGTCACGGGCTGCTTCACGGTCCTCTTCGACTAGCGCCCAGGTGCCGCCGAGCCCCGCGTAGACTGGACGCTTCGGAAGGAGAGGCGAGATGACCGACGGGACGGCGAACGCGGACGCGTGGGACTTCGTGATCGTCGGCTCGGGCTTCGGCGGGAGCGTCAGCGCGCTCCGCCTCTCGGAGAAGGGCTACCGGGTCCTCGTCCTCGAGAAGGGGCCGCGCCGCGGCGCGAACGACTTCGCGAAGACGACGTGGGACCTCCGCCGCTGGCTCTGGATGCCGGGCCTCGGCTGCCGCGGCATCTTCCGGATGACGTTCCTCCCGCACGTCACGGCGCTCTCGGGGGTCGGCGTC
>JAKPXO010000266.1 GCA_029567505.1 Acidobacteriota bacterium | reverse complement strand
GACGCCGAGCAGCGGGCCGTCGTGAAAGCGCTGACGACGCTCGCCCTCTCGCGCCCCGACGTGTCGTTCACGCTGCGGGCCGGGGAGCGCGAGCTCCTGTCCCTCCCATCGGCCGCCGGTGCCCTCGACCGATTCGCGGAGGTGATGGGGCGCGGCTCGCTGCCGCGCGTGATCGGCGTCGACTTCGCCCACGCGGGGTTGAGGCTCCTCGGAGCCGTCTCGCCCCCGGAGACGACGTTCGCGTCCCGCACGTTCCAGTGGCTCTACGTGAACGGCCGTGCGGCGCGCGACGGGTCGGTCGCGCACGCCGCGCGCCTCGCGGCGGAGGAGGCGCTCCTCGGCGAGCGGCACCCGGCCTGGGCGCTCTTCGTCACCTGCCCGCCCGAGCGGGTCGACCCGAACGTGCACCCTCAGAAGAGCGAGGTCCGCTTCCTCGATCCGGCCGCGGTCCACGCGCTCGTCCACCGCGGCCTGCGCGCCGCGCTGACGGAGGGCAAGTCGGCGGCGGAGCTGCCCGGCTCGGTCCTCGCGGGAGGCGGCCCGGGCCTCCCGGGCTCCGCTCGAGCGGCCGGCTGGACCGATGCGCTCCCGGCGGCCGCCGCCCTCGCGGAGACGCTCGGTCTCTGGGACGGAGCGGCCCTCGCGCCGGGCGGCACGGCGTCGGCGTTCCCGGCGGAGCCGTCCCGCGGCTCGTGGGAGGGCGCCTCGTCCGTCGCCGCGGTGGCGTCGCCGGCCGGGACGCTCCGGCTCCTCGGCCAGTACCGCGAGTCGTACCTCGTCGCGGAGGGAGCCGACGGCCTCGTCCTCGTCGACCAGCACGTCGCGCACGAGAGGGTCCGGTTCGAGCGGATCCGCGACTGTCTCGAAGGGCAGGGGCTGGCGTCCCAGGCGCTCCTCTCGCCCGTGTCGTTCGAGGCCGCGCCCGAGGAGGCCGAGGCGCTCCGGCGCGCCGACGAGACGCTCTCGGCCGCGGGATTCGCCGTCTCGGAGCTCGCGGGGCGGCTCTTCGTCGTCTCGGCGGCGCCTGCGGACGTGCCGGCGGACAAGGTCGTCGCGGTCCTCCGCGACCTCCTCGGCCGGCTCCTCGAAGCGGCCGGAACGGGCGCTGGACGGGCGGGCGACACCGCGGCGCGGATGAAGGACGCCCTCGCGGCGTCGCTCGCCTGCCGCGGGGCGATCACCGTGAACCGCCGCCTCGCCCCCGAGGAGGCCGCGCGCCTCCTCGCCGATCTCTCCTCCTGCCGCGACCCGTGGACCTGCCCGCACGGGCGCCCCATCCTCCTCACGCTCGCCCACGCCGAGGTGCTGAAGCGCTTCGGAAGGAGCTCCGGATGACCTCGGGCCGCGACCTCTTCGCGCCGAAGCTCGGCCTCACGCTGCCGCTCTGCGGCCTCCACTTCGTCTTCTTCTTCCTTTTCTCGATGGACCCGCAGAAGACGGCGAGCCTCTTCGGCTTCTGGCCGCAGCAGGCGCTCTCGCAGCCGTGGGGCTTCGTGACGTTCCAGTTCCTGCACGGCGGACCGGTGTCGCTCTTCTTCGGAGCGTTCGCGCTCTACATCCTCGGGAGCGCGCTCGAGGCCGAGTGGGGCACGGCGGAGTACACGGCCTTCTGGCTCGTCGCCACGCTCGGGGCGTCGCTCTCGGCCTGGCTCCTCGGGACGCCGCTCGTCTCCGACCCGTTCGTCGTCCCGATCTCGATGCTCTTCGCCTACGCCGTCCTCTTCCCGGAGGCGCAGTTCCTCGTCTTCTTCGTCATCCCGGTGAAGGTGAAGTGGATCGCCGTCTTCAGCGCGGCGCTCCTGGGGCTGGCCTTCTTCCGCGACCTCGTGACGTTCGGCGCCGGGCCGGCGTTCGTCCGCGTCCTCGGCGCGGGGGCCGGCTTCCTCTTCTTCTGGGTTCGCCACCACGGGCGCTTCAAGGCGAGGAAGGCGGCGCGCGAGGCGGTCGTCGCGGTGAAGACGGCGGTCGTGCAGCAGAAGGACGAGACGCTCGAGAAGCGGAACCGGGAGCTCTTCCCCCGAGTCGACGCGCTCCGCGCGACGGAGCGCTCGGGCGTCGAGCCGCCGGGGGGAGAGGGCCTCCGAAACGAGCTCCAGAAGCTCGTCGTGCCGGGCGTGAAGATCTGCAAGCCGGTCGACTTCAAGGGGGACAGGGACCTCGTCTGCCTCCGGTGCGAGGGCTTCGCCGAGTGCTCCCTTCGCTACCTCGCCGGGCAGCCTTCCGAGATCGTCGTGAAGAAGCGCGACGGCGGGGCCGGCGGGTAAACTCTCGCGCGATGGCGCCCGTCCTCGCTCTCCTGACGCTCTTCTGGCTCGCCGAACCCGCGCCGGTGAAGGGGGTCCCGGCCCCTCCGGGAGGCCGGTTCGAGCCGGAGATGACGAAGGTCGTCTCCGACCGCGCGAAGGTCGAGATGCAGTCGGTCCTCGCGGAGCTCGAGAGGTCCGCCCAGCCGCCCGAGGCGAAGGCGGAGATCCGGCGGCGGCTCGCGGGCCTTCGCCTCGCGGTCTACACGACGCCCCGCGGATGGGAGGAGACCGTCGCGTTCTACGAGGGCGCCCCGATGCAGCTCGTCTTCCTGAAGGGGGAGCGCGACATCCTCGGCGACCTTCGGGAGTGGGCGCGGTCGACCGGGGTCGGCGTCGACGCCTCCGCGGAGAAGGCGTGGGCGGGGAAGTCGGGCCGGACGGCGCGCTGGACGAAGGACGACGACACGCTCCAGGTCGTCGTGGAGGACCACCTGATCGACCCGCGGGACGGCAAGGTCTCCGAGACGACGGTCGTCCTCGTGACGAGTCTCGGCGGGTGAGATGAGTCGGGGAGGCTCGCCACGAGCCTCCCGGCGGCGGGGCGCGAAACGGAAAGGGAGGGGCCGCGGCCCCTCCCTTTCGCGCGAGAGCCCCTCGCGAGCCGCGGAGCCGGCCCTACGGCTCGAGGGCTCCCGCCTCCCGGCCGGCCGCCGCCTCGTCGCGCCGCTTCTTCTCCTGGAAGTAGGCGAAGACCTGCCAGCCGCCGAAGGCGACGAGGAGGACCGGCCACCAGTCGAGGAGGAACGAGAGGTCGATCGTGAAGATCCGGTCGGCGAGGAAGAAGAGGCCGATCAGGATGAGGAAGATGCCGAACGTGAGCCCGCCGTCGGCCCGGAACGGCCGCTCCTCGCCGAAGAAGCCGGGCTCGGGCATGCCGGTGGCGTTCAGGGCGCGCGCCTGCCGGACGGCGTCGATGAGGACGAAGACCATCCAGAACGGGATCAGGAGGCCGAACGGCATGTCGTGGCCGCGGTCGACGGCGGCGATGAAGAACGCCCAGATCGCGAAGAAGACGACCCCTCGCTTGTAAAGCCCCAGGTAGACGTGCCCGAGGCCGGGGAAGAGCGAGAGGAGACCGGCGGCCGCGGGGTTCTTCCCCGGAGGGGCCGCGAGGCGCGGCGGTGCGGGCGGAGCGTAGGCGACCGGAGGGGCCGCGGCGGCGCTCACGGGGGGCGGCGGAAGGTTCGGGTTTTCGTTCATCGGCTCCACCTTCTGGGCTTCGGTCAGGCTCGCTGGGCTCGCGAGAGCGGGCTCTCCGTCCCGGCCCGATCAAAGGAACGCAAACTGCCGGGGTCCGGTTCGCTCCGGGGAGCTGCGGCCGGCGCCTCGGTCTCGACGCGGCTCCCGAAGATCCGGCCGAGGAGGATGCCGGCCCACGCGGAGGTCTTCGCCTTCCCGACGGCGAGCGTCCTGTAGACCTTGTAGTCGATCTGCTCGGTGAGGGGCTTCTTCCTCTGGGCCGCGAGGACCGTGTCGAGCTTGCCGGCGGCCGCCTCGCGTGCCTCGGCGATCGCGCGCTCTCCGACGGCGGCCATCCCGCTCGCGCCGCTCCGCGCGGCGGAGAGCGGGTCGACGCCGAGGATTGCGACGAGGGCGAGACAGGCGGCGTAGGCGACGGCGACGAGGACGCGCCAGTCGCTGCGCAGGCGGCGGAACCGGCTCATCTCGACGACGTTCGCCGCGCGCCGGGGTCCTGTCGCCGGTACGGCGAGGAGCCGGCGAAGGAGGGCGGGAGAAGGCTCGGGGATGGCGAGCGCCTCGGGGGAGAGGAGGGCCAGGGTCTCTCGCGCGGCGACGCGGGGAGGCTCGGTCGAGCCGATCGCCGCGAGCGTCCCGGAGAGCGCGGGAGGCGGCTCGGGCACGACGAGGGCGGCGAGCAGGGCGTGGATCTCCTCGCAGCCCGAGAGGAGAGGTCCACACGTCTCGCAGGACGAGGCGTGGGCCCCGACCTCGGGGGGGACGGGGACGCCGCCCGAAAGGAGCGCCGTCTCGGCGCGACGGCAGGGGACGGCCGCGCCGCCGCTCATGTGGCGCCTCCGGCCTGCGGCGTCAGCCCGCCGAAGAGCGGGCCGCGGGCGAGGGGCGTCGCGCCGATCCTCTCCCTCACGATCCGGGCCAGCTCGACGCGGGCCCGGTTGAGGCGCGACTTGACCGTGCCGTCGGGGAGCCCGAGGAGATCGGCGATCTCCCGGTAGTCGAGGCCGTCCAGATCTCGCATCTGGACGATCTCGGCGAGCTCGTCGGGGAGCTGCGCGATCGCGTCGAGAAGGAGGCGGAGCCGCTCCCGCCGAACGGCGTCGGCCGAGGGGTCCTCCGAGCCGGGGAGGAGGGTCACGAGGGCGTCGTCGGTGACGAAGCGGAAGCCCTTCTCCCGGCGTCGCTTTCGGTAGTGGTCGATGGAGAGGTTCCGCGAGAGGGTCGCGATCCAGGCGAGCAGTGAGGCCTCGGTCGGCTCGTACCGGTCGAGGTTCTCCCAGACCTTCAGGAAGCAGTCCTGGGTCAGCTCCTCGGCCTCGGCCCGGTCGTAGGTCCGGTGGTAGGCGATCCGGTAGACCTTCGCGGAGTACCGCTCCACGAGCTCTCGCCACGCCCCTTCGTCGCCGTTCAGGCAGCGAGCGACGAGCTCGGCGTCGGGGTGCGGGGCGTTCGCCATCGGCCTCCTCGAAAGTCGAAACGGAGTTCGCGGGCGTGAGGTTCCCGTGCGAGTCTATAATTCCCGTTCCCGTCGGATTCGTCGAGGAGGGGTGAGATGTTCTCTGCTCGAAACGTGAGGGTTCCCGTACTCCTTGCGCTCCTGCCCCTGCTGCTCGCCGGGGCGAGCCTCGAGGCCCAGGATCCGCCCCCGGCCCAGGAGTGGAAGATCTTCCAGGAGTTCGGTTTCCTGAACGGCTCCTGGGCCGGCCCGGCCGAGTCGGGCGGGCGCGTCGGCGGCCGGGTCGTCTCCTTCACGTCCTCGGTCGGAGGCGCCCAGCTCAGCTATCGCGCGACGACCTTCTACCCGGCCAAGGACGCGCTCCCGGAGAGCTCGACCGAAGAGGTCGCCTACATCGTCTACGACGGGGGAAAGGGCAAGTACGTCGCCCTCGTCGTCTTCTCGACGAAGGTCTGGGGGATCTACGAGGCGGACGTGCGACCCGACGGTATCGTGTTCACGGCGAAGGAGATGGCAAACCTGGAGGCCGGCATCCGGTCTCGCTGGACGTTCACCCGCAGAGCCGACGGGACGATCGGGGAGCTGCTCGAGGTCGCCCCTGCGGGCAAGGAGTTCGCGCCCTACGTGAGCGCGGTGCTCTCGCGGAAGTAGTCGGGCCGGTCCGGGCGGGTCTGGTACCCTCCCGCTCCCGCGCCGGTGCGCGGGGAAGGAAGACGAATGCCCGAGCTCCGCAACGTCGCCATCATCGCCCACGTCGACCACGGCAAGACGACCCTCGTCGACTGCCTCCTCCGGCAGTCCGGGACGTTCCGGGCCGGGGAGCACATCGAAGAGCGGGTGATGGACTCGAACGACCTCGAGCGCGAGCGCGGGATCACGATCCTCGCCAAGAACACCTCCATCCGCTACCACGGGACGAAGATCAACATCGTCGACACCCCGGGGCACAGCGACTTCGGAGGCGAGGTGGAGCGGGTCCTGAAGCTGGTCGACGCGGTCCTCCTCGTCGTGGACGCCGCCGACGGCCCGATGCCGCAGACCCGGTTCGTCCTCCGAAAGGCGCTCGAGCTGGGTCTCCGTCCGATCGTCACCGTGAACAAGGTCGACCGCCCCGAGGCGCGGCCCCACCAGGTGATCGACGAGGTCTTCGACCTCATGGTCGACCTCGGCGCGACCGATCACCAGCTCGACTTCCCGATCGTTTACACCTCGGCCAAGCAGGGCTTCGCGCGGCGCGAGGTCGACCACTCCGACAACGACGTGAGGCCCCTCCTCGACGCGATCCTCGTCGAGGTGCCCGAGCCGGGCGGAAACGCCGAGGCGCCCCTCCAGATCCTCGTCGCCTCCCTCGACTACGACAACTACCTCGGGCGGCTCGCGATCGGGCGCGTCGTGAACGGCGTCGTGAAGCCCGGGCAGAACGTCTCGATCTGCCGCCACGACGGGACGATCGCGAAGGGGCGCGTCGTGAAGCTCATGGTCTTCGAGGGGCTGAAGCGGACCGAGGTCGCCGAGGCTGCCGCCGGGGAGATCGTCGTCCTCTCGGGCCTCGAGGAGGTGACGATCGGGGAGACCGTCGCCGACGCCGACTTCCCCGTCGCGCTCGACCCGATCGCGGTCGACGAGCCGACGGTCTCGATGACGTTCCGCGTGAACGACTCGCCGTTCGCCGGCCTCGAGGGAAAGTACGTCACGAGCCGGAACATCTGGGACCGCCTCCAGAAGGAGCTCCGGACGAACGTGGCGCTCCGCGTCGAGCCGACGGACGTTCCCGACGCCTTCAAGGTCTCGGGCCGGGGCGAGCTCCACCTCGCGATCCTCATCGAGACGATGCGGCGTGAAGGGTTCGAGCTCGGGCTCTCCCGCCCGGAGGTCATCACGCGGGAGATCGACGGGGTGACGTGCGAGCCCGCGGAGCAGCTCGTCGTCGACGTGCCGGAGGAGTTCGTCGGGACCGTGATCGAGAAGATCGGCCGGCGCCGCGGCGAGATGACGGCGCTCGTGAACAACGGCACGGGGCGCGCGCGAATCGAGTTCAAGGTGCCCACGCGCGGCCTCTTCGGCTACAGGAACGAGTTCCTCACCGACACGAAGGGGGAAGGGATCCTCCACCACGTCTTCGCCGGCTACGAGCCCTGGAAGGGCGACGTCGAGACGCGCCGCACGGGCGCCCTCGTCTGCAAGGAGGGCGGCGACACGACGGCCTACGCCATCGAGCGGCTCGAGGAGCGGTCGGTCTTCTTCTTCGGCCCGGGCGTGGCGTGCTACCCCGGCATGATCGTCGGCGAGAACGCGCGCGAGAACGACATGATCGTCAACCC
The DNA here is from genome assembly GCA_029567505.1 of Acidobacteriota bacterium. GTDB lineage: Bacteria > Acidobacteriota > Thermoanaerobaculia > UBA5066 > UBA5066 > UBA5066. Next base: position 49,362 of record JAKPXO010000266.1, on the reverse strand, counting down.
GTGCGTGAAGAAGCACCTGACGAACATGCGCGCCTCCAACTCCGACATGGCGATCAAGCTCACGCCGCCGCGCGAGATGCCTCTCGAGGCCGCGATCGAGTGGATCGAGGAGGACGAGCTCGTCGAGGTGACGCCCCGCTCCATCCGCCTCCGCAAGCGGGTCCTCGACCACTCCCAGCGCAAGGCGCGCAAGCCGACGACCGAAGCCGCGTAGCCGGAGGGCCCGGAGGGCCCGACGTCCCGCCCGGCGTTCGCCGCGCCCGGGTCGTTTCCGACCGTGCGAACATGATCGGTGCGCCTGTGGCGCCGGGGAGGGGTTACGACGGCGGGCAACGTGGGGGTCGCGTTCGGTCTGACGCTCGCGGCAGGGCTGTCGACCGGGCTCGGGAGCGCGATCGCGTTCTTCGCCCGGCGGACGAACCTCCGGCTGCTGTCGGTCGCAACGGGGTTCTCGGCGGGTGTCATGCTCTGGGTGTCGTTCCTCGAGATCCTGCCGAAGTCGCAGGCGGCGCTCGCGACGGCCGTCGGCGCACGGCAGGGAGCCTGGCTCTCCGTCGGAGCGTTCTTCCTCGGCATCCTCCTGATCCTCGCGATCGACCGGCTCGTGCCGGGCGACGAGAACCCGCACGAGGTCCGGACGGCGCTCGAGCTCGCGTCGCTCGGCGACGCGATGGCCCTCCCCGCGGCCGCGAAGCTCCGGAGGACGGGGACGGCGGTCGCCGTCGCCATCGCGATTCACAACTTCCCGGAGGGGATGGCGACGTTTCTCTCCGCGCTCGACGACCCGAAGGTCGGCCTCGCGATCGCGATCGCCGTGGCGTTCCACAACATCCCGGAGGGGGTGAGCGTGGCCGTGCCGATCTACTACGCGACGGGGCGAAGGCGCGCGGCGTTCGGGTGGTCGTTCCTCTCGGGGCTCGCGGAGCCGGTCGGCGCCGCCGTCGGCTATCTCGTCCTGCGTCCGTTCCTGACGTCCGGCGTCATGGGCGTCGTCTTTGGTGCGGTTGCCGGCGTCATGGTGTTCATCTCTCTCGACGAGCTGCTGCCGACGTCGCGCGCCTTCGGCGAGGGGCACGACTCGCTCTACGGCCTCCTCCTCGGGATGGGGGCGATGTCGCTGAGCCTCCTCCTCCTGATGCCGTAGAGTCGGCGCGATGCGACGCGCACGATTCGCCCTTTCCATGCTCCTTCTCGCGGGCGTTCCGGCGGCGGGAACGGAGCCCCCCTCCCGGGTCGAGGAGGTCGCCGCTCTCCTGACGGGGACGTTCGACTCCTCCGCCCAGTCCGGCTCGGACCCGGAGGGGTACCGGGCCGTCCGGCTCGTGGCGGTGCGGGTCCCGGCGAGCCGGCTCGGCGCGGGCGCGCCGGTCCTCTACGTCGAGCAGGCGCTCCTCGAGAGCCCGGACCGGCCGTACCGGCAGCGCTTCTACCGGATCGAGGAGACCGCGGACGGCGGCGTCGTCTCGCGCGTCTTCGAGCCGAAGGAGCCGATCGCGGTGTCGGGGAAGTGGCGTGACCCGTCGGACCTCGCCCTTTACGGGGCGGGCGACGTCGTGGAGCGGCTCGGCTGCGCGGTCCGACTGATGCGGACGGACGACGGCTGGCGGGGTTCGACCGAAGGGAAGGGGTGCCCCTCCGCGCTCGCCGGAGCGCGCTGGGCGACCTCGGAGGTCACGCTTCGCCCGGGTCGAATGGAGTCGTGGGACCGCGGATACGACGTCAACGGACGTCAGGTCTGGGGAGCGCGGAACGGGCCCTACGTCTTCGAACGGCGTTCGGACGGTCCGCCCGCCGCATCGCCGAAGTAGGGCCTCAGGCGGCTTCGCCGGCCCGACCGCCGCGGCCGCGCCGTCGGCGTCGACGGGGCGCGGTCCGAGCGCGCGGCGGCGCCTCGTCCGGGAGGAGAAGCTCCGTCGGGCCCGTCTCCTCGTGCGGGATCAGAGCCTCGGGGAAGGGGATCGCCGCGCGGAGGTCCTCGCCCGGACGGGGCGTCCGGCCTCCCCGGCGCAGGAGGTCCTCCCAGGTCCGGGCGGCGTCGCGGTAGCGGCCGGAAGCGGCCGAGTAGAGCGACAGGAGGCCGACGGCGACGGGGAAGTACCCCTTCGTGACGAGGCGGCGAGCGGCCGGGTCTCCCGGCCGCAGCTCGGCGATCCGGCCCATCGTGAAGAGTCCCTGCTTGAGGTCGTGGATCGCCGCGTTCGGCAGCGAGAGGCGCGCCGCCTCGGGGTTGACGACCTCCTCGAGCAGGAGAAGGAGCTTCTGCGCGTCGACGGATCCGCCGGAACGGGCCCGGATGGCGGCGAAGAGGAGGGGGAGGAAGACGACGCCAAGCAGGATCGAGTCCGAGAGGACCTCGCCGCCGCCGCGGCGCCGATCGGTCTCCGCGAGGAGCTTCCAGAAGAGCCCCGTCCCGCGGGAGGCGCCGCCGATCTCGGCCTCGAGAGCCGGGAAGATCTCGCCGAGAAGCCCGGTCTCCGACCAGAGGCGATACGTCGGCGCGCCCCAGCCTCGCCGGAGCGGGTCGAGGAGCTCCTCCGTGACGCGCGGCGAGGCGCTCTTGCGGATCTCCTTCCGGTTCTCTTCGATCGCGGCCCGGACGCCGGGCGTCATCCGGAAGTCGAGGCGCGCCGCGAACTCGCAGGCGCGCATCATCCGGACGGGGTCCTCCCGGAAACGGATCTCCGGGTCGCCGATCGTCCGGATGACGTGCCTCTCGAGGTCCTCGACGCCGCCGACCCAGTCGATCACGGCGAACGTGGCGATGTCGTAGAAGAGGCCGTTGATCGTGAAGTCGCGGCGGACGGCGTCCTCGGCGGGCGTGCCGAAGGTGTTGTCCGAACGGATCAGGAGGTCGTCGTCGCCCCCGGGTCCCGGCTCGGCGTCGGCCGGGTCCGGGCGCCGGCGGAAGGTCGAGACCTCGACGAGCTTCCCTCCGTCGAAGAGGACGTGCGCGAGGCGGAAGCGCCGGCCGATGACGCGGCTGTTGCGGAAGAGGCGGCGCACGTCCTGCGGCCGGGCGTCGGTACCGACGTCGAAGTCCTTCGGGGTGCGCCCGGTCAGGAGGTCGCGGACGGAGCCCCCGACCAGGTAGGCCTTGTATCCCGCCCTGTGGAGGCGGTAGAGAACCTTCAGGGCGTCGGGGTCGATGTAGCCGCGCGAGATCGGGTGCTCGGCGCGGGGGATGATCCGTGGCTCGGCCATCCCTACAGGCGGGTCCTCGAGAGCATCGCCCCATTCTAGCGCCTGTGGCCGGAGGTGCCCGGAAGGCGGGAGTTGGCCGGGCCCCTAGAATGCGGGAGATCGTGGCCGATCCGACCCCGCGTCCCTCCGCCGGCGAGCCGCCGCCCGTCTTGGCCGTCGCCCTCCTCGGCGCCGTGATCGCGTCACGTTTCCTCGCGATCGCGGCCGCGCCGGGGGAGATCGACGAGGCCGTCTTCGCCGGGGCCGTGCACCGGTTCGACATCGCGGACCTCTCGCCGCAGGCGCCCGGCTTCCCTGTCTGGATCCTCCTCGGCCGGGCGCTCCTGCCGCTCGCTCCAGGGGCATTCCACGCTCTCGCCGTGGCCGCGACGCTCCTCTCGTGCCTCGGCCTGCCGGCGCTCTACCTCTGGGGACGGCGGCTCGTCGGGGGGTGGGCCGCGCTGGGAGCGGCCGTCTTCGCGGCGTTCCTCCCCGTCGTCTGGGTGAACGGCGGGAGGGCCTTCTCCGATACGCCGTCGACGGCGCTCTTCCTCGCGTCGCTCGCGTCGCTCGGGGCGGCCTCCGCACGCGCGGTCTCCGGCCGTCCAGGCGCCGTGTCCCTCGCCGTCCTCGCGGGCCTCGCGGCGGCCGCCGGAGCCGGGGTTCGCCCGCACCTGGTCCTGGCGTTCGGGCCGCTCCTCCTCGTGGAAGCGCTCCTCCTCGTCCGGTCGCGGTCCGGACGCCCCGTCGCGGCGGCTCTCGTCGCGTCCGGGCTGGCGGGTACGGCCGCCTGGCTCGCGTGGCTTCTGAAGCAGACCGGCGGTGTGCGCGGCTTCCTCGCGGGCATCGACGAGCGGGCCTCCTTCCGCTCGGGGGCGTTCGAGACCGGCCGGTTCGGCAGCATCCTGGACTCGTTCCTGGTCCGCGACTTCCTCTCGTGGCCGCTCGCGCTCGTCATCGCCCTGCTCGCCCTCCTCGGCCTCGGGGCAACGTTCCGGCGTCTGCCTCGGGGCGCGGCCGCGCTCCTCCTCGTCCTCGCCCCGGCGTTCTATTCGCTCTGGTTCCTTCACAGCCGGGAGATGTCGCGTTACTCGGTCCCGTTCGTCCTCGTCCTGGCGCTCCCGGTCGCGGCGGGAGTCGAGGTCCTCGTCCGGAGGCCTCCTCTCGGCCTGGCGGCGATGGTGGCCGGGGCGGCTCTCGCCGGCCGGGCTTCGTGGGGCGAGGTGCGCTACGGCGCCACGAACCCCACGCCCCCTTCGGCGGCGATCGACGCCCTCTCGCTCTACGGCCATCCGGGCCGGGAGACGATCGTCTCCGACGGGATCTTCAACGCGTTCCTCCGGCTGGAACGGTGGGAGAAGCGCCTGCGCGTCTGGCCGCTCTCGGACGACATCCTGCTGCGGGAGGGCGTGCGGAGGAACCGAAGGCTCGTCCGCCTCGCCGACTTCACGTCGGAGGGGGACTCGCCCGACCGGACGGACCCGGCCTGGCGCGTCTTCCGGCACGAGGGGCGAGTAGCCCGGGCGCTCGGGAACGGCCGGCTGTTCGTGGTCGCCGTGCGCGACCCCGCGCCGCCGCTCTTCGGACCCGGCTTCGGGCCGAGGGAGAGCGTTCCGGGGCGGCCCTCGACGCGATGGGCCGGACCGGAGGCGCGCCTCATCGTCCCGGGGCTCCAGGGGCCACCGGTCGCGCTCCTGCGCGGGGTTCGCCAGCATCACGAAGGGGCGACGACGCTGAAGGTGAGGGACGCCGAGACGGGAAGGACCGTCCTCGAGCGGCGGATCGAGCCGGGCGACTTCGAGGTCGCCTTCCTCGCGCATCCGGTCTACGGACCCCTCCCGAAGCCGCGCGAGCTCGTCCTGTCGTGCGACCGCCCCGAGGCGGTCCCGGCCGCTCCCGGTCTCGTCCGGCCCTCGCGCGGCTGCTTCCTGTTCCGGGAGGCGACGTTCTCCCTGCCGCCCGAGGAGGTCTGGGAACGGCTCGGCGAGGAGCGCCTCCTCGACCTCGGCCGCCCGCGCGACGCCTGGACCGACCTCGACGGTTTCTACGACAGGGAGGTCCACGAGAAGAGCGGCGCGACGTGGCGCTGGACCTCCGGCCGCGCCGCGTTCACGTGGGTACCCGTCCCGGGCCTCGCGCCGGGCGAGCTCGTCCTACGAGCCCGGGCGCCCGGCGCGTCCGGCGTCCGGGTGGACGTCGCGTTCGACGAGCGCGCCGCGGGCAACGTCGAGATCCCGCCGGGCGACTTCGCCGAGGTCCGCCTTCGCCTCGATCCGGAATCGCGGGAGCGTTTCCGCGCCGGAGGACCGGTCCGGATCGTCCTCTCCTCGCCCGTCCTCGTCCCGCGGGACGCGGGCCTCGGAGGCGACCCGAGGCGCCTCGGGATCGCTCTCGACCGCGTCCTCGTCCGGTAGCAGGTTGCTGAAGAGACGGGAGGGGCCGCGTTGCGAGCGCCGCGGGCCGGGATTCGAGGCGTCGGCGACGAGGTCGATGCATCGGCATCGTCGAGGAGCCGCAACGAAGAAGACGGGCCCGCGCCGCCGCGACCCGAAGGGCGCACGGGGGGGGGCGGGCGAATGCGGCGTTGCTCGTCGCGTTCGATGGCCCCGCATCGATCCGTTCCTCGCGCCTTGCCTTCGCCGCGCAAGCCCCGTGCGCGCGGCCCCTCCGCTCCCTTCAGCAGCCTGCCAGAGCCCTACCGCCGGCGGAGGAGGTCCCTCCAGGCGAGGACGACGCACGGCGCGACGACCGCGAACGCCACGAGCGCGTAGAGCCGGCGGTCGCCCTCCGCGGCCAGCCCACGCACGAGGAGCGAGGCGCCGAGGAGGGTGACGATCGCGAGGAAGGCGAGGCGGGCCCGGAGCCCGAGCTCGCGGAGGCGTCCGCGCGAGGCGAGGACGGCCGCGCCCGCGAGGATCGCGAGGCCGACGGCCGCGGCCCGGCCCGAGACCTTCACCCGGCCGGGCGCGCCGCGCCGCCGGGGAAGAAGGAGCGGAGGATCTCGACGGGGCCGACGAGGCGCGCCGTCCCGAACTCGGACGGACGGGCCCTCCCGAGCAGGTGCAGGGCGCGCGCCGTGAGGTAGTCGAAGTTGTCCCGGGGGTCGTCCCGATTCCCGCGGCGGTGGTACATCCGGTTGAGCGCGTCGAGCTCCCGCGCGAGGGCGCTCTCGGGATCGGGACGCGTCGGGACGGGCAGGACCGGCTTGCGCGGCCTCGGGTCGGCCGCGAGCCCCGCCGTCTCGCGGATCAGGGCGTCGAGCTCGCGCTCGCCGCGCGTGGGGCGCGAGGCGGGGCGGCCGTCGGGAGGGGCGAGCAGGACGGGGCGCTTCCGGCAGTTCCCCTGGTGGATCTCGTCCGAGCGGACGACCCAGCCGAGGTTCGTGAGCGTCATCCGCTCGGAGACGGTGCTGACGAGGTTCTCGACGAACGGCTTGACGGCCGTGTCGAACGCCTCGTCGACGCCGTTGAAGGAGTTCAGGACGTAGTGGACGCGGAAGTGCTCGACGGTCCGCGCGACCTGATCGAGGACCGGGTGGTCGCCGAGCGCCGCGGCGAGGTCGACGAGGAACGCGTCGAGGTTCGGGAGGCCCGGCTCGTAGACGTCCTCGACCTCGTCGAGGAGGTCGTTCACGAGGAGCGTCGTCGTCCGCGGGTCCTTCACCTGGGCGTAGAACGGGCTCGACGGGGAGAAGACGATCCGGAGCTTCCGGAAGAGGATCGCCTTGACGATGTCGGAGGCGGCGAGCGTCGCCGAGGGGAGGTGCGGCGTGAAGACGAGGATCCCGGAGTTCGACCAGGGGAGGAAGTCGACGACGTTCGCGTCGAGCCCCGCCTTCATGTCCAGGATGACGTAGTCGGCCGGGAGCTCGTTGATTGCGTCGCAGAGCCGGGCCTTCTTCTCCGGCCCGAAGTTCGTCACCTCCTCGATCAGGTGCAGCGGCCCCGCCACGAACCCGAAGCCGCGGTAGAGGCCGTCGGGGTCCCACGAGTCGGGGAGGCGGGTCACGCACTCGTCGAGGCGGCGCCCTTTCCGGAAGAAGTGGTAGAGGTCGTGCGCGACGGGGACGCCGATCGAGCTCCTCACCGACGAGGTGCCCGTGTCGAGGTCGACGAGGATCGTCGGGGCGAACCGGGAAAGCGAGAGCGCGAAGTTGGTCGCGACGGTCGTCTTTCCGACGCCGCCCTTCCCGGAGGAGACGGGAATGATCCTCTTCGGCATCGGGCTGTGGGAGGCTAGCACGCCTCCCGCGCCGATTAGAATCGCGGAATGAGCATCCGCGACACGCCCGTCCTCCCGATCGAGGCGATCGGAGAGGAGTTTCGTTCCGGGACGAAGAGCTACGAGAGGCCCGGTCCCATCGACGGAGTCGCGATCCAGCGCCTCCCCCGGTTCGTGGACGACCGGGGGTTCTTCCAGGAGATCTACCGGGCGAAGGCGGACCACGCCGGGAGCGAGTCCCTCGCGGCCTTCTTTCGGGACGTCCCGGTCGCGCAGCTCAACTACACGATCGTGAACGCGGAGAACCACGTGAAGGGGCTCCACTACCACCTGAAGCAGCAGGACGTCTGGTTCTGTCCGCACCCCTCGAAGGCCAAGTTCGTCCTCTTCGACGTCCGGAAGGCCTCGCCGACCTACCTCCGGACCCAGGTGGTCGTCGCGGGCGACGGCCAGGACCTCCTCGTGAGGATCCCGGAGGGGGTCGCCCACGGCTACCGTCCGCTGACGAACCCGTGCGCCCTCTTCTACCTCGTCACCCGGACGTTCGACGTGAACGACCCGGACGAGCACCGGATCCCCTGGGACCACCCGGCCGTCCGGGATCTCTGGGAAGTTCCGAACGGCTGATGTACCTTTCGCGCCCCGGTCCGTCCGGGAGGCAGGAGACACGATGGAACGGTTGAACCTCGTCCTGACGATCCCCCACGGCTCCGTCATCGCGACGAGCCTCGGCGTGGAGGGGCTCGCCCACCACCTCTCTCCCGGTTCGGGCCGGCACTTCCACGGGCGGGGGATCTACGTCGACCTGGCGCTCGGAGAAGCCGGCGCGGCGTTCTCCTTCCTCGAGGAGGGGGGCTGGCGCGACACGGCGGGAGACACCGCCCGCGCGATCCAGGAGGTCCGCTCGGGTAAGAGGACGAAGACGGCGCTCTCCTCGAACGCCTTCACGATCACCCCGATCGAGGCGTACCGCCGGGTGCTGCTCGTGAAGACCGGCGGTCAGGCGCTCTCGATGGGGCCGGTCTCCGACGTCGCGCGGTTCGGCCCGGCCCCCTGCCGTGACAGCATGGCTCCGGCCGAGGTGGCGCAGGCGATCGGCGCAGCCGAGCCGGCCCGCCGCGAGCCGCGGCTCTACGCCATTTTCGCGCCGCTCGAGCTCCTCGTCCTCTCGAACCTGACGCCGGTCGAGTACGCCTGGTACGCCACGCACCGGCCGGGCAAGGTCTTCCGCCAGGTCTGCTTCGCGGAGCTCCGGACCGACCAGCCCCAGCTGGCCGCCTCGAGCCGGTACGACAATGCCCGCCAGGAGATCCGCGAGAACCCGAAGAAGAAGACGAAGACGGTGGCCGTCCAGGACCTCCTGAACGCCGTCTCCTTCGAGGAGTGGGTCGGCTTCGGCGACGCGACGGCCGGGGGGCTCTACTTCGGGGACCGGACCCGGCTCACGAGGACGCCGTTTCCCGTCGAGATCCCCCACGCCTGGGAGAAGGCCGACTAGGCCGGCCGGGCCACCGGGACGGGCGCGCCGGGGCGGGGCCCCGGCGCGCGGTCACCGCTTCTCTCGGACGGTCAGGACCGGGACGGGCGAAAGCCGGAGGACCCTCTCGGCGGTCGAGCCGAGGAGGAGCTTCTCGAGGGCCGACCGGCCGTGGGTCCCGAGGACGATCATCGACGCCTTCTGGCGCGCGGCGGTGTCGACGATCGTGTCGGACGGGCGGCCCCAGCGGATCTCCGCCGTCGTCGGGACCCCGCGCTTCTCGGCCGCCTTCACCTCGCGGTCGAGCTTGACGCGCGCGGCCTCCTCCCACTCCCTCCGGACCTCGACGTCGGGGTAGGGGAGCGCGGCGGCGACGTCGAGCGCCTGGACCGGCTCGAGCAGGACGTGGACGAGGTGCAGCTTCGCGCCCGAGAGCTGCGCGAGCGAAACGGCGTGAGCGAGGGCGCGGGCGGCGCAGATCGAGAAATCGGTGCCGACGACGATGCTCTTCAGTCGAGCGGCGTTCTCACGTGCGGCCATCGTTCACCTCCAGCGATCTCCCGGCCCGAGTCTGGGCCGGAGCGGCGCTCTCATCAAGAGGCTCCGGCCCCGCGGCGCCCGTTCCGGACGCGGGACTCGCGAAGTCGCGCGACTGCGGATTCGATCTCGGCGGCCGTCGGCGCGAGCACCCGGGCTCCGCGCCGCTCGCGGTGGAAGACGACCTCGCCGTCGACGCGCGTCTCGACGACGTTGCTCCGGTCGAAGGAGAAGACGACGGGTCCGTACGGGTCGTCGCGCCAGGAGGTCGGGAGGGCGAAGCCGGCCGAAGGGTCGAGGAGGACGAGGTCGGCCCGCTTACCGACCTCGATCGTCCCGCAGACGTCGCCGAGCCCGAGCGCCCCGGCCCCCTCGGCCGTCGCCATCCGGACGACCTGCCAGGCGGTCAACGCGCCCGGCCCCGCCGCGATCTTCTGCAGGAGCGCCGCGTGGCGCATCTCGGAGAAGACGTCGAGGCGGTCGTTACAGGGTGCGCCGTCGGCGCCGATCGTCACGCGGATGCCGCGGCCGAGGTAGTCGGGAACCGGGCAGATCCCGGAAGCGAGCTTCAGGTTCGAGGAGGGGCAGTGCGCGACGCCCGTGCCGTCGGCGGCGAGGAGCCGGCGCTCCTCCTCGCTCGTGTGGATGACGTGGGCGAGGACGGTCCCGCGCCCTCCGATCCCGACCTCGCGGAGGTGCTCGATGTTCGCGCGGCCGCTCCGTTCCCTCACGAGCGCGACCTCGTCGACGTTCTCGGAGGCGTGCGTGTGGACGAGGACCCCCTGCGCCTTCGCGCGCGTGGCCGCCTCCTCGAGGATCCGGTCCGTGCACGAGACCGCGAAACGCGGGCACCAGGCGAAGCGGAGGCGGCCGTTCGCCGCGCCGTGCCAGCGGGCGAGGAGACGTTCTCCCTCCTCGAGCGCCTCGGACGTCTCGGCGAAGAGCTCCGGCGGGTTCATCGCCGCGTCGTCCATCAGGGCGTTTCCGCTCGTCACGCGGAGGCCCGAGGCCTGCGCGGCGCGGAAGACGGCGTCGGTATGGCGGACGGTCCCCATGTCGAGGATCGCCGTCGTTCCCCCGGCGGCGAGCTCGGCGAGGCCGAGGCGCGCGGAGAGGAAGAGGGTCTCCTCGTCGTGAGCCGCCTCGCCGGGCCAGACGTGGGTCTTCAGCCAGGGGAGGAGGGGGAGGTCGTCGGGGCCGTTCCGGAGGAGCGTCTGGCAGAGGTGGACGTGGGTCTGGACGAAGCCGGGGAAGAGCCAGAGCCCCTCGGCGTCGACCCTCTCGACGGCCTCGCCGCGGGCGGCGGCGGCCGCGGCAGCGGCCCGGGCCTCGGAGCCGAGGGCGCGGATGACGCCGTCCTCCGCCCACACCGCGCCGCGCGGGTGGAGGTCGTCGGCCGAGCGCATCCCGGCGACGAGGGCGTTCTCGATCAGAAGAGCGCGCATCCGGCGGAGTATCGGCCCGCGCGCGGCTCGCGTCGAGCGGAGGGGCGGACCGGTCCGGCTCTCCTCAGGGCGCCGGCGGCGGAGGGGGGCAGGGGGCGTCGGGGAGGTCGGGCGCGGGCGCGCCGCCGAGGCCGAGCGCGTCGGCGAGGGGCACCTGGGAGGCGAGGACGATCGCGACGAGCTCGGGCAGCGGCAGTCCCCACTCCTCGGCGCCCCGCCTCACGTACTCGCGGTCGACCTTCGCCGCGAACGCCTTCTCCTTGAGGCGCTTCATCACCGACTCGACGGGGACGTCGGCGATCCGCTTCGAGGGACGGACGAGCGCGCAGGCGCCGACGAAGCCGGTCAGCTCGTCGGCGGCGAGGATCGCCTTCTCCATCGGCGTCTCGCGCGGGATCCCCGTGTAGAAGGCGTGGCCGCCGACCGCCCGGATCAGGTCCTCGGGCCACCCTCGCTGACGGAGGATCTCCATCCCGCGGAAGACGTGGTCCGCCTCGGTCGGGTACTTCTCGTAGTCGAAGTCGTGCAGGAGGCCGACGAGCCCCCAGCGCTCGATCTCGGCTTCGTCCGTCACGCCGGCGGAGCGGGCGAGAGCGCGCATCGCGGCCTCGACGGCGAGGGCATGGCGGCGGAGCGCCTGAGAGGCGGTGAACTCGGTCAGGAGGGCCCAGGCGTTCTCGCGGGTCGGTGCGGTCATGGCGCGGAGTATCCCGCGTCCGGGGAGGCCCCGTAAAAACGGAGTGCCTTCTCCTTTTCGATCGATTCTGCTCGTGAGTGTGGGTTTCGCGGAGATTTCTCTTGACGAATCGAGCCGGCGGACCGAAATTCCGCGCCATCCTGGAACCGGGCTCGAAGGGAAGGGGAAGCGCGATGGCGACGAAGGCGGTCGAGATCCTGAAGACGTGCGACAAGGAGGGGGTGCGGTTCCTGCGCCTCCAGTTCACCGACATCCTCGGGATCATCAAGAACGTGGAGGTGCCGAGGTCCCAGTTCGAGAAGGCGCTCGACGGGGAGATCCAGTTCGACGGCTCCTCGATCGAGGGCTTCACCCGGATCGAGGAGTCGGACATGGGGCTCGTCCCCGACCTCGAGACGTTTCGGATCTTCCCCTGGTCGCACACGAACGGGAAGGTCGCCCGGCTCGTCTGCGACGTCATCACCGCGGACGGCAAGCCGTTCGCCGGCTGCCCCCGTCAGACGCTCAAGCGGCAGCGGGAGAAGGCGAAGGAGCTCGGCTTCTCCCTCATGACGGGGCCCGAGGCCGAGTTCTTCCTCTTCCGGCGGGACGCCTCGGGAGACCCGGTCGTCGACACGCACGACTCGGGCGGCTACTTCGACCTCACCCCCGTCGACCGCGGCGAGGACGCGCGGCGGGACATCGTCGTCGCGCTCGAGGCGATGGGCTTCGAGGTGGAGGCGGCCCACCACGAGGTGGCCCCCGGGCAGCACGAGATCGACTTCAAGTACGGCGACGCCGTGGTGACGGCGGACAAGGTGACGACCTTCAAGCTCGTCGTCAAGAAAGTCGCGATGGACCACGGCCTCCACGCGACGTTCATGCCGAAGCCGATCTTCGGGGTCAACGGCTCGGGAATGCACGTCCACCAGTCGCTGATGACGGGCACGGGCGCCGGAATGAAGAACGCCTTCTTCGACGCGAAAGCGCCGTACCAGCTCTCGAAGACCGCCATGTACTACATCGGCGGCGTCCTGAAGCACGCGAAGGCGATCGCGGCCGTGACGAACCCGCTCGTGAACTCCTACAAGAGGCTCGTGCCCGGCTACGAGGCGCCCGTGAACGTCGCCTGGTCGGAGAAGAACCGCTCGCCGATGGTCCGCATCCCCGCGCGGCGCGGGATGGGGACGCGCTGCGAGGTCCGGATGCCGGATCCCGCGTGCAACCCCTACCTCGCGTTCGCGGTGATGCTCGCGGCCGGCCTCGACGGGATCAAGAACCGGATCGACGCGGGCGAGCCGGTGAACGAGAACATCTTCGAAATGTCCGAGAGGGAGAAGCGGCGTCGGAAGATCGAGCAGCTCCCGGCGAACCTTTCCGACGCCCTCGACTGCCTCGAGAAGGACGACGTCGTCAAGAACGCCCTCGGCGAGCACATCCACCAGCACTTCGTCGAGGCCAAGCGGGCCGAGTGGGCGACCTACATCTCCCGCGTCCACCCCTGGGAGGTGGAGGAGTACCTGCAGGCGTACTGACGTGATCGGGGGGAACCCGGGCCGCCGGGTTTCCCCCGGGCCCCCTTCCGCGCGGTGCGGCTGCTCGCTTCGCGAGCACGAGGCGAAGGGGAACCCGGGCCGCCGGGTTTCCCCCGGGTCTCCTTCCGCGCGGTGCGGCTGCTCGCCGCGCGAGCGCGGGACGAAGGGAAACCCGGGCCGCCGGGTTTCCCGTGCGCCCCGCCCGCGGTGAGGAGAACCGCGGGCGCCCGTTCAGCGCTCGCCGTCCTCCTCGTCGTCGAGGTCGTCGAAGGCTTCCTCGACGAGCGAGAAGGGGATGCGCGCGACGACGTGGCCGCGCGCGTCGCGGAGCGCGATCGGCTCGCCTTCGTCGACGGAGTCCGAGGCGAGGGCCGCCGGCGCGACCTCGCGCGCGAGGGCCGGGTCGATCCCCGCCTCCTCGGCGATCTTCGCGGCGAGGATCGCGAGGAGGCGGTCCGAGGGAGACGGGGCGGCCATGGCCCGACGATCGGGTGCGTCCCCCGAATCTGTCAACGTCGCGGTCGCAGGCCACCCAGCGGCTCTGCTACCGTCCGCGGCATGTACGGAAGCGGGTCGCCCCTCCTGGCGTTCCTCTCGTCGGTCGCGCGGCAGCTGCCCGAGCTCGCCGTGACCGTCGTCGGCTTCGTCGTCGTCCTGGGGCGGAAGCCGGCGCACCCGAAGGCCTCGAGCCTCGCGGCCGCGGGGCTCGCCGTGGCGCTCGCGACGAGCCTCGGCGGCGCGGCGTTCTACGCGGCCGCGCCGACCCTCGCCTCGAACCCGGGCGCGCTCGGAGCCCTCTACGCGGTCTCGGGCTTCGCGTTCTCGGCGCTCGACGCCGCCGCCCTTGGCCTCCTCGTCGCGGCCGTCGTCGCGGACCGCGCGCCCCGCTGAGGGGTCGCGGCCCTCAGCGGGAGCCGGCCTCGGGCCGGGAGACGCGCGTGAGGGGCCCGAGGTGGACGAAGAAGTCGAAGAGGTCCCGGCTCGTGCCGACGCGGAACAGCGGATAGTCGACGAAGAGAGCCCAGGGCTCGGCGCCGATGGCGTCGGCCATGTCGAGCGCGCCGGGCCCAGCCCAGGCATCGCACACGGGCGCCTTCCTCTCGCCCGAGAGGAGGACGCTCCGCATCCTCTCCCGCGGGACGCCCTCGCGCAGCAGCCGCGCTCCCGCCGGGACGCGGTCCTTCCGGTCGTAGCGGTAGCGGCCGGCGAGCAGCATGTGCATCTGCCCGCCGTAGGCGACGACGAGGTCTCCCGGCCCCGCGCGGCGCGCCGAGAGGACCGCGTCGGCCATCGTCCGGTTCCGCGTGTCGCGCAGGAAGACTCGGTTCCAGAAGACTCGGCTCCCGTCCTCGTCCATCGCCACGACTCCGGAGAGGCGCGAGCGGTTTCGGTGCGCCCAGGCGAGGAGGTCGCCGAAGGGGAGGGCGTCCCGCGAGCGGATCGCCTCTTCGAGGCGCTCGGAGCGGCCCGTCGCGACCCACCGGTCCACCTCGGGCTGGAAGCCGCGCGGGAGCTCGAGGAGGAGAGCGATCCTGCGGTTCGTCACGCCGTCGAGGAGCCGCGCGAGCCAGGCCTGGGTCTCCACGTAGAAGTGCTCCTCGCCGACCAGGAGGACGTCCACGCCGGAGAGGTCCTCGAGGCGTCGACCGGCGTCCGCGGCTGAGGCGCGCGCGAGCGCCCCGATTCGGTCACGCTCCGCCTCCGGGAGCGTCAGTCCGGGTGCCGGGGTCTCCTCAGGCTCGAGGGCGGTCCGAAGCCCGGCCGCGCCGACGGCGAGGACGAGGAAGACGCCGAGGATGCGCAGCCAACGCGAGCGGGGGAGCGGCATGGTGGGAGAAACGGAGAAGCCCCCCGACAGGTTCACGGGGGTCCGCTCCGGCCGCCCGCAGACGGGTCGCCGGGAGGATCGGACTCCCGGCGGCCGTCGTCGTGGATCAGCGGAGGACCGGGTAGTCGCGCGCTTTGATGGAGGTGCCGTCACCCGAGCGATCGTCGACTGCGATGACGAACGGGAAGACGGGAAGGCGCGCGTTGAACGCGAGCACCGCCCCCTCGGTCGAGACGCCCTCGGCGCCGACCTCGCGGAACACGTCGTTCACCTGCAGCCAGCCGCCCGGCGCGAGCGTTCGCGTGAAGGTGCCGAGCTCCGTCCCGTCGCCGTCGTAGAGCCAGAAGACGGCCTCGACGGGGGCGTCATGGGGGTTGAAGGCGCCGGCGTTGACCCGGAAGGCGCCCGTGAGATCGTCACGAGCGCCCGAAAGGCCTGGGAAGAGGGCGTCCGTGCGGGCCTCGTCCCTGCGAAGGACGGGGAGGAGCGTCCCGTTGCCCGGGCTCTCGGGGTTCACCGTCACGACGCGGGCCGAGAAGTGCATCGGTCCGCCCCCCGGGTCGAACGAGAGCTGGACGGCCCCCGCGACGTCGCGCTGGCCGAGGTCGCTCAGGAGGACGTCGGAGAGGTGCCGCGTCTGCTTGGCGCCGACGCGGAGGACGACGGGCGTCGTCGGCTGCCCGTCCCGCCAGAGCCGCAGCGTGAACATCCGCTCGGCGGGTGCCGGGTTGTAGACCCAGAGGTCGGTCTCGAAGCGCTCGCCCTTCGCGCCACGGACGGAGGCGGCCGTCGGGAGGAACACGTCCTGCTCCTCGACGGAGCGGCGGAGGACGACGTCGTCGACGAAGATCGGGTAGGGCTCCTCTCCCGCGGCGCGGGCGACGACGACGACGAGCGCGCTGACGGCCTCCTGCGGCGCCGGGATGCGCCGGCTCTCCTTCACCTGCCAGCCGGCGGGCTCGGTGTAGGAGAAGTCGAGCGACGGGGCGCCGCGGAGCGACGGCCCCTGGCAGTTCGGGAGGGCGTGCCAGCGGAGGCGGACGGAGACGCCCCCGCTGTGCTCCGGCCACTCGGGGAGGCGGACGGCGGCCCCGAGGTCGTAGAGGCGCCAGCCCTCGACGGCGATGCACTGGAGCATCGCATCCCCGCCTTCGGGGCGGCTCGGAAGGGTGATGCGCGCCGAGCCCGGCGTCGCGGCCCCCATGGCGCTGTACGACACGACGTCGATTCGCGACCAGTCGGAGACTCCCTCGCGGAACGCGCCGTTCGCGACGAGGTTCTCGGCGCCCGACGCGGACGCCGGAAGGGCGGCGGCGAGGAGGACGGCGAAGGCGTGGAGGAATGCAGCGCTGGGTCTCATGGCAGGAAGCTCTCCGTGGGCTCGAGGAACGTCGGGTCGCCCGAGCGGTTGTCGATGGAGATGAGGAAGGGGAAGTCGGGCGCTTCGGCCTGGAACGTCACGTAGGCGCCCGGAGTGGCCGGCCCGAGACCGGCCCGGGAGAAGAGGTCGTCGATCTGGGCCCACTCCCGGCGTTCGATCCATCGGGAGACCGTGTTCCTCACGTCGCCGTTCTCGTCGTGGACCGAGAAGACGACGAAGACGGTGGTATCCGACGGGTTGTAGACGCCGGCGTTCACGCGCGTCCCGCCCGCACCGGCCCGGCCGTCCGTCAGGCCGAAGAACGTCGCCGCGTTGCGGGCCGCCGAGGCCGGAAGGATCGGCAGAGCCATCCCGTTGCCGGGCCGCTCCGCGTGGACGGTCGCCGCCCGCGCCGACACGACGATCGGACCGGGAGTCGCCTCGTAGGTCACCTCGACTGCGCCGGCGCCGTTCCGCTTCCCGAAGACGTCGAGGAGGAGATCGGCGAAGACGCGCGTCTCCCCCGGCGCGAGCTGGAGGCTCACCGCCGAGGTCCCGCAGGGCTGGCTCGACGGGCAGCGAAGGGTGACGTCGACGCGCCGCGTGAAGAGCGCGACGTTCGTCAGGACGAGCGTCGTCTGGAAACGCTCGCCGTTCGCTCCGTCCACCGAGGCCGCCGTCGGGAGCGTGAGGGTTTCGAACATCGAGGAAGGGGAGAGCTCCACGTCGTCGAGGAACGCGGAGAACGCGGACTCCGAGCCCGAGGACCAGGGGACGACCAGGAGCGAGGCGCTCGCCGCGCCGTACGGGGCACGGAGCCTCTCGAGACTCCTGCGGGTCCAGCCGGCCGGGGCCACGTGCGGGAAGTCGAGGGCCGGGGCGAGACCGAGGGTCGCCCCCTCGCAGCCGGGCCACGAGTGCCAGACGAGGCGGATGGAAATGCCGCCTTGCGCTTCCGGCGAGTGGGGGAGAAGCGCGGTCGCGCCGAGGTCGTAGGCGGTGCCGGGGGTGACGGCGGCGCACTGAGAGAGCGAGAGGGCGCCGACGATACCGGGGTTCCCCCCCAGGCGCGCCGACCCCGAGCCGGGCCCGGCCGCCCCCTCCGCTTCCCAGGACGCCGGGGCGGTCATCTTCCAGCCACTGAGCCCGGTGGCGAAGGAGCCGTTCTGAAGGACGTTGGCGGCGGCCGACGGTAGAGCGACGGCGAGGGCCGCTCCCGCGAGGGTCGCGCCGAGGAAGGTCGGTCGCGTTCTGAGTGTTCGTCTCATGGCGCCCGAACGTACGGTCGGGACGCGCACGAGTTCCTCGGGGACCGATCAATTTTCGGCTAGGATCGCCTCACAGGATTTTGTGATGTCGGATAACCCTCGCGAAAACAGATGGTTATGGGATTTCGGAGGGTTTCGCCTGGATGCGCGGGCCCGTCTCCTCCTGAAGGACGGACTGCCTGTTCCGCTGACGCCGAAGGCCTTCGACGTCCTCGTGCACCTCGCCCGGAACGCCGGGCGCGCGATCCCGCGGGAGGAGATCCTCGCCGCCGTCTGGCCGAGCACCGTGGTGACGGACGCCTCTCTGACGCAGGCCGTCTTCCTCGTCCGGAAAGCCCTGGGAGAGGCGGAGGGGACGGGGATGCTGGAGACGGTCCCGAGATTCGGATACCGGCTGAACCTGCCCGTCACTTCGGCCGAAGCCGGAGGACCGGAGGCACCGCCCTCCCCGGTCCCGTTGCCGTCAACCGGGCCGGAGGAGACCGACGAGGCCGCGGAACCGCTTTCCGGAGCCTCTCCCGACCCTCCGGCCGCGTCCGCGAGGCGCCCTTCGGCGTCCCTCCTCGGCGTCCTCGTGGCCGGGACGCTCGCGGCGGCCGCGATCGCGTCCATCCTTCTCCGGAGCCCGGCGCGCGGGGGACCTCAGGGCGCCGCCGCCGGAGTCGAGCCCCTGCTCTCGCTCACGCGGGAGATTGCCGTCCCTCCCGACGCGCAGTCCGTCCTCGGATCCCTCGACGGGACGATCGTCCTCTCCGCTCGTTCGGCCTACGACCTCCTTCCGGCGGACGGGGCGCACCCGGCCGTCCGGGTTCCCCTCGAGCGGGACGAAGTCCTCGCCGAGCCCCTCGGCGGTGGGCGGGTCCTGCTCGTGCGGGGGCGTCGTGTGGTGGCGAGGCATCCGACGAAGCCGGAGGAGGCCGACCTCGGGCTCCTCCCCCCGGACGCTCCCGGCCCCCGTCCCGGCCGGGTCCGCTGCTCGCGCTCCGGGCGCTACCTCGCGGTCCGCGGCGACCAGGCGCTCGAGGTCTTCGAGAGGGGGGGCTCGGGCTGGTCTCGCCGGCTTCGGCTGAATCTGCCGTTCGTGGAGGGAGAAGTCCTCGACGTCGGCGAACGGCTCGTCGCCCTGGCCCAGGGGGGAGGAGGACCGGTCCGCGCGTTCGACCTGCCGGAGGGGAACGCCCTCTTCGTGACGCCCTTCGCGGAGCAGCGCGTGTCGGCCCTGGCGGTCGACGATGCCCTCGGACGGGTCGCGGTCGGCGGGCCGTTCGACTTCGTCGCCGTCTTCTCGGCAGGCGACGGGCTCGCTCCGAAGTCTCTCCCGCGGCGCGGATGGACCTACGGCCTCGCCTGGGTCGGCGACGCCCCGACGCTTCTCGCCTCCGGTCTCGAAGGGATCACGGCCTACCGCAGCGACGAGGAGCCGGCCGCGATCCTCGCCCCCGTCTCGCCGGGAGGGGGGCTCCACGTCGACTCGGACGCGATTCTCGCCCTGGTTCCGCGCCGGCAGCGCCTCGCGGTCGTCTCCTACGCGGGGATCACGCCGACGGCGCGAGTGCCGGCCGGAGGACGCCCGCTCTGGTCCGCCGAGCACGACGCCGCGGGGATGACCGTCTTCGCCGGCGGCCGGGACGGCGAGCTCTGGTCGCTCGACACCGCGAGCCTCGCGATTCTCCGGGCGAGCGCGCATACGGACGGGATCCCCTCGATGGTGCGCGACGGCGACCTCCTCGCCACCTCGTCCGACGACAAGACGGTCGCCCTCTGGGGGCTTCCCGGACCCTCGCTGAAGCTCAGGACCCGGGCCCACGACTTCCTGGTGAACGACCTGACGGTCGTCGATGGCCCGGACGGGCGCGAGCTCGTCACAGCGTCGTCGGACGGCACGGTGCGGCGCTGGCGCTGGCCCTCTCTCGATCCGGTCGCGATCGTCGACGCCGCCTCGCTCCTCGGGCGGAAGGTCTCGCTCCACGCGGTGGCGCCGCTGCCCGGGTCCCTCCGCATCCTCGTCGGGACCTGGAGCTCGAGCCTCCTCGAGCTGACGGCGCGCGAAGGTCGGTGGAGCGTGAAGGAGCACCCTGTGCCGTCGCGGGCGGTCTACCGGCTCGCGCCGGTGCCGAGGCTCGGGCTCTACGTCGCGGCGGGCATCGAGCCGTCGAGCCTCCACCTCTTCGACCTCGCCTCGGGCACGCTCTCCCCGCTCGACGCGGCAGGCCTCGACGGGATGTGGGTCGTGCCGGTGCCGGGAGAGGACGACGTCCTCGTCGTCGGGCTCGACGGAGTCTCGCGGTACTCGTTCTCGGCCCCGCTCCCCGACGCGGCGGGACGCCGGACGGTCACCTACAGGGCCTGGTCGCGCCGCCGGACGGGGGCCGGCCTTCAGACCGCGACGCTCCTGCCCGACGGCACCCTCTGGGCCGGCACGGTCGACGGCGAGCTCCTCCGGTTCGACGCGGGGCAGCTCGCCGGGCCGCCGCTCCTGACTCGCGCTCTCGATCTCGCTCCGCCCCGCTGAACGCGACCGGGCAGCTCGCGGCGCGGAGGCCTGCCGCGAGGGCGTTCAGGGATCCGGGAACGGTCCCCTCCCGTACCGGCTCGACGATCGGCGAGCCCGGACGCGCTCCTTTCGGCTAACCTCCGCGCGTGGTGCTCCGCCGTCTCGTGTCCCGCCTCCGCCCGATCGTCCCCGTCCTCCTCGCCCTCGCCGCGCTGCTCGGCGCGACGGCCCCTGCCGACGGCGCGCAGAAGCGGGACCTCCTCCGCGACGAGAAGCGCGGCGGCCACACGCTCGCCCGGCACGTCGGCCAGAGCGACGCCCAGCTCCGCGAGCGGCTCCGTCGCGAGCGACGGCTCTCGGCGGCCTCGACCTTCACCGACCGCGCGACGGCGGAAGAGGTCGTCGCCGACGCGATCCGCGGGAGCCGGAAGCGGATCGAGCGGTGGACGAACCGCGAGGGCTCGCGCGCGAACCTCGTCATCGACTGGCCCGGCGACGGTCGGAAGGTCGTCGGTCGGTCGCTCCGGCGCGGGGCGAAAGAGCCCGTCCCCTGCACGCGGGCCGTCGTCGTCCTCCGCTGGAACGTCGACGCCGAGATCTACTACGTCCTGACTGCTTATCCGGAGGCCTCCCGATGACGGCGACGACGAAGAAGGCGCCCGCGACGGTCGACGTCCGCGCCTATCCCGCGCTGCGCGACGCGCTCCGCGGCTACCTCCACGAAGACTGGACGACCGAGTACGCCGACTCCGAGGACGCCGCGCGCGCCTTCCGCCGCGATGCGGCGGACGACGAGAAGCGGAACGTCGCGCCCGAGGCGAAGAAGCTCCAGGCCGCCCTCGAGGGGATGGAGGTGCGCGATCTCCGGAAGCTCCTCGGGGCCGGGTTCGGAACCGGCTGGAGGCCTTCGACGGCCGCCGAGGCCGAGCGAGTCCTCCGGATCCTCGCCGGCGAGTAGGCCCCCGGACACGAGGGCCGGGCACCGGACCCGCGCGCGCCTTACACTCCGCGGCCATGTCGAGCCGCCGTCTCATCGTCGCTGCCTTCATCGTGGCGGGCTGTCTCGCCTCGCCGGTGGCCGTCGCCGCGCCGGCAGCCGCCGTGGTCCCGGCCGCACCGCCCGCCGAGGCGGTCCTCGCCGCTGCCGCGAAGGCCGCCCGAGGGGAGAAGAAGAACGTCCTCGTCCTCTTCCACGCGTCGTGGTGCGGCTGGTGCCGGAGGCTCGAGGCGGTCCTCGCGACGCCGGATGTCGCGGCGGTCGTGAGCCGGCATTACGTCCGGACCGAGCTGACGGTCTTCGAGCGCGGCGAACGGAAGGAGACGGAGAACGCGGGGGCGGAGACGCTCCTCGACTCGCTCGCGGGGAGCGACGCCGGCCTCCCCTTCGTCGCCGTCCTGGACGCGCGGACCCGGCAGCCGATCGCGACGTCGAACGTGGCCGGGCCCGGAACGAACGTCGGCTTCCCGTCGAAGGACGAGGAGGTCGATCACTTCGTCCGCCTTCTCCGCAAGGGGGCCCCCCGGATGACCGGAGAGGAGGAGCGGACGATTCGCGCCGCTTTCCCGACGCGCTGAGGCGCGGGTCGCCGACGCTCCCTTCCCGACGGCCGCCCGGCGGGCTCAGGCGACCAGCATCGCGTCGCCGTACGAGAAGAACCGGTAGCCCGATCGCACGGCCTCCCGGTACGCCGCAAGCACCTGTTCGCGGCCGGCGAAGGCGCTGACGAGCATGAGGAGCGTCGAACGGGGGAGGTGGAAGTTCGTCAGGAGCGCGTCGACGACCTGGAACTGGGCGCCGGGGACGAGGAAGAGGCGCGTCTCGAACGGCCCGGCCGCGACGTCGCCGCCGTGCGCGCGCGCCGAAGCCTCGAGCGTCCGGACGCTCGTCGTCCCGACGGCGACGACGCGCCGTCCCTCCTCCCTCGCCCGGCGCACCGCGACGAAGGTCTCCTCCGGGATCACTCCCCGCTCCGTGTCCATCCGATGCTCCTCGACGCGCTCCACCTTCACCGGCTTGAACGTGCCGATCCCGACGTGGAGCGTCACGGAGCACACCTCGACGCCGCGCGCGCGGAGCGCATCGAGCAGCTCGGGTGTCAGGTGGAGCCCCGCCGTCGGCGCCGCGATCGCGCCGGGCTCGCGCGCGTAGACCGTCTGGTACTCGACGGCGTCGCGCGCGTCCGCCACCCCGCCGTCGCGGTGGATGTAGGGGGGGAGCGGCGTCGTCCCGACGAGCGGGAGCGCCTCGGAGAGCGGCGTCCCGGAGAAGGCGACGCGGTAGTGGCCGGACTCCCCCTTCGAGAGGACGGTCCCGCGGAGGCCGGCGCCGAAGTCGAACGTCCGTCCTGCCTTCGCGCGCCGCCCCGGCTTCGCGAGGCAGTCCCACGCGGAAGGGGCCTCGGTCTTCTCGACGAGGAGGAACTCCGTCCGACGTCCCGTCTCGTCGAGGCCGAAGAGGCGCGCCGGGACGACGCGCGTGTCGTTCACGACGAGGAGGTCGCCCGGGCGCAGGAGCGCGGGGAGGTCCGCGACGCTCCGGTGGCCCGTCGCGCCCGTGGCGCGGTCGAGCGTCATGAGACGCGACGTGCCGCGCGGCGCGGGGCGCTGGGCGATCGCCTCCGGCGGAAGGTCGAAGTCGAAGTCCGAGACGTTCACCGCGGGATTGTCACCTCTCCGGCGGAAGGCCCGTTCGGCCGGCGAGCGCGAGCCACGGGTAGACGTCGACGAAGACCTCGGCGTCCCGGCGCATTCGAGCCGTCTCGTGCGGGAGGAGGTCCGCGGCGTTCTCGACGCCGCGCGGATCGCGTACCGTGTCGACGAGGAGCTCGTTCCCGAGAGTCCAGTCGGGAGACGTTCGGGGCGGCTCGAGCCGCGCGTGGTAGGCGAGGCGGCCCCTCAGGACGGTGACGCGCCGGGC
Source organism: Acidobacteriota bacterium (assembly GCA_029567505.1). Classification (GTDB taxonomy): domain Bacteria; phylum Acidobacteriota; class Thermoanaerobaculia; order UBA5066; family UBA5066; genus UBA5066. The sequence continues at coordinate 26,424 of JAKPXO010000266.1, read as the reverse complement.
CTCTTCGTCGTAAAGGGGCAGAGGCCGATCGGCCAGGTCCAGATCGGGGTCCAGGAGGTCGACGCCCGCGAAGGGACGCGGGCTGTCGATTCCGAGGAGGCCGAGGAGCGTCGGAGGGACGTCGGCGAGCGTCGCCGGCCCCTCGAGGGCGCGGCCGCCGGGAAGCAGGGGGGACCAGATGACGAGCGGCACTCCGTGACGCAGCTCGGCGAGCTCGTGGGCGGAGGCGAGGCCGCCGAGCGGGACGATCGGAAGGCCGTGATCGCCCGAGATGACGAAGATCGTTCGCCGGGTCCAGTCTCGTGAAGCGGCCTCGCGGAAGAAGTCGCCGAGGGCTTCGTCGGTGTAGTGGATCGTCTTCATCATCGGCACCGTGTGCCTCCCGACGAGGGGAAGGCCGGGAGCCGGAGAGAACCAGCCGCGCTCCTCGGTCCACGGAATCGGCGCGACCGAGCGAGCGTCCGACGGCACCTGGAACGGATGGTGGTTCGAGACCGTCAGCAGCATCGCCGCGAACGGCTCCCGTGTCCGGTCGAGGCTGTCGACCGCGAGCCGAGCGAGCGACCGGTCGGAGCAGCCCCAGTTCGTCCGGACGGCGCTCCGGGGGAAGTCCCGGCCATCCACCATCCGAAATCCGCGGGAAAGGTAGAAGCGGTCCCGGCGATAGAAGCTCTCGTCTCCGTTGTGGATCCAGAGGAACGATCGCCAGCCGTTCGCACCGAGGATCTCGGGAAGGCCGAGCAGCGGTGTGGCGGGATTCTGGACTGGCAGGAGGCTGCCGGGCGTCGCGAGGAGACCGTACCAGTAGGCGGCTTCTCCCTGCGGAGTGAACGTGCCCGGGCTGTAGGCGCGCGCGACGCGCGTTCCTTCGCGTGCGAGCCGGTCGAGGTTCGGCGTCAGGCCCGGTACCGGTCCGCCGTAGCAGGAGATCTCTCGCGCCCGGACCCCCTCGAGAAGGATGAAGACGAGGTTCGGTCGGACTCCCTCGCCGACGCGCGGCGCCTCCGCACGGCGCGCCGAAGGCTCGAAGGCGAGCGGGAAATGCGGGTCGACCCAGGCTCGCCCCGGTGCGAGCCGACGGATCGCCTCGGGGGCCGAATGTGGAGGGGGAACCGTTGCCATTCCCCGCCCGGTCTCGGGTCGGGGCTCCCGGGCGAAGTCCAGCGCGGCGAACAGGACGCCGTTCGCCGTCGGTACCGGCTCCAGCTGGTGGATCAGGAGGGCGAGGCCCCCCGCAAGCGTCGCGCCGACGAAGATCTGTCGCGTGGACGCCCGCCTCCACCGGGCGAGCGCGTGGCTGACGAGGACCGTACCGAGGGCTCCGACGGCCAGGAATGAGGCGAGCCGACCGAGTGCGCGCGCATCGGCCGAACGGGTCAGCAGCTCGGCATTGAGCGCGACCTCCAGGTCCTCCCGTCGAGGGGGGTGCCCGAAGAAGGTGATCGCCTCTGCCCAGGCGGCGTGGCCGACGAGCAGGATCGCGAAGGGAACGGCCGTTACCGCCGCGGCTGCCCCGGGCCGGGCACCGGCGAGCCTCAGGCCGCGCGCGAGTAGCGCGAGGAGAAGCCCCGCGGCGAGATCCTGCACGAACCCGGAAAAAAGGAAGAGCGCGGGGCGGTCGGGCGGAAGCGGGCTCGCGCGGGCTACGAGCGTGCGGATCGCGACACCCGCGATCGGGAGGGAGATCGCGAGAGCGTCCGTGAGCATCGCGACTGCACCCTCCGATCGGGCGGGAGACGGCAACGGGCGCATGGGCGGGGAATCTACCTCGGCCAGTCGTCGGGCGGCAGCAAGGCCTCCGGAAGACACGGCACGGCCCATCGGTCAGCGTCCCGGCATTCGTTGACGGGGCGGCTCGGCCCGTGTACTGTCCCGCCGATTCGAGCGATGGGCGAAGCGAACGGCACCTACCGCAAGCTCCGGCTGATGGATCCCGCGGCGATGGCGCGCGCCGTCGCCCGCATGGCCCGGGAGGTCGTCGAGGCCGCGGGCGGCGTCGACGGGTTCGCCCTCGTCGGCATCCGGACCCGCGGCGTGCCGCTCGCGCGGCGGCTCGCGCTCGAGATCGAGAAGGCCGAGGGTGTCCGCGTCCCCGTGGGCCTCCTCGACATCACGCTCTACCGCGACGACCTGACGACCGTGGCCTCGTCGCCGGTCCTGAAGCGGACGGAGATCCTGTTCCCGGTGGAGACGAAGACGATCGTCCTCTGCGACGACGTCCTCTACACGGGGCGGACGGTCCGCGCCGCGATCGACGCGATCCTCGACTTCGGCCGTCCGCGCCGGATCCTCCTCGCGGTCCTCGTCGACCGCGGCCGGCGGGAGCTCCCGATCGAGGCGCAGCTCGTCGGCAAGAAGATCTCCACCTCCGCCACGGAAGTCGTCTCGGTCACGTTCAAGGAGACCGACGGCGAGGACGACGTCTGGCTGCTCGACCGCCACACGGAGCCCGCGGCGGCGCGCAAGGGCAAGTCGGCGCCGAAGGGGGCGAGGAAGACGCCGGCGAAGAAGACCCCGGCGCGGGCGGGCAAGCCCGTCCCGAAGGCCGCCCCGAAGGCGCGGCCCCGCGGGAAGCGGTGAGCAGGAAGCCCGAGACCCCGGCCGACCCCGCCTCCTTCACGAAGAAGGATCTCCTCGACATCGAATCGCTCTCGAAGGCCGAGATCCAGATGATCCTGGACACGGCCGAGTCGATGGCGGAGATCAACAAGCGGACGATCAAGAAGGTCCCGACGCTCCGCGGGCGCCTCGTCGCGAACCTCTTCTACGAGAACTCCACGCGGACCCGCTTCTCCTTCGAGATCGCCGAGCGGCGCCTCACGGCCGACTCGATCTCCTTCGCGGCGGCGACCTCGTCCGCCTCGAAGGGGGAGACGCTCCTCGACACCTGCCGGAACCTCGAGGCGATGGCGCCCGACGCCATCGTCATCCGCCACCAGGCCTCCGGCGCGCCCCACTTCCTGGCCCGGAACCTGAAGTGCGCGGTCATAAACGCGGGCGACGGCACGCACGCGCACCCGACGCAGGCGCTCCTCGACGCCTTCACGATCCGCAGGGCGAAGGGGAAGCTCGACGGCCTGCGCGTCGCGATCTGCGGCGACGTCCGCTTCAGCCGCGTCGCGCGCTCGAACCTCGCGCTCCTGCCGAAGATGGGGGCCGAGGTGACGCTCGCGGGGCCCCGGACGCTCCTTCCGCCCGAGATCGAGCGGACGGGCGCGCGTGTGACGACGCGGATCGAGGAGGCCGTCGACGGCGCCGACGTCGTCATGATGCTCCGCGTCCAGAAGGAGCGGGGCGGCGGCCTCGGCTTCCCGTCGGACCGCGAGTACTTCGAGCTCTTCGGCCTGACGCCCGAGCGAAGGAAGCTCGCGCGCAAGGACGCGATCGTCATGCACCCCGGCCCGATGAACCGCGGCGTCGAGATCGACTCCGCCGTGGCGGACGGTCCCGGCTCCGTCATCCTGGACCAGGTCGAGGCGGGCGTGGCGGTGAGGATGGCGGTGCTGTACCTGCTCATCGGAGTGAGCGGCGATGAATAGGATGTCGAAGGCGGCCGCTCACTCCGTGCTCGCGCGATTCACGCGCTCGACTTCCTCCTCGCTCGCGCGATCTACGCGCTCGACATCCTCCTCGCTCGCGCGATTCACGCGCTCGACACCTCCCGATCGGAGTGAGCGGCGATGAGTGACGCCCCCGTCCTGATCTCCGGCGGACGGGTCCTCGACCCGTCGCGCGGCCTCGACGCGACGCTCGACGTCCTCCTCGAGGGAGGCGTCGTCGCGCGCGTGGACGAGCGGATCGCGCCTCCCCGCGGCGCCGAGACGGTCGACGCCTCGGGCCTCGTCGTCGCCCCCGGCTTCGTCGACCTCCACGTCCACTTCCGCGAGCCCGGCTTCGAGTGGAAGGAGACGATCGCGTCCGGCTCCGCGGCGGCCGCCGCGGGCGGCTTCACGACCGTCTGCTGCATGCCGAACACGGACCCCGTGGTCGACGACGCGCCGACGGCCGCCTTCGTCCAGAAGCGGATCCGCGAGACGGCGCGCGTCCGCGTCCTGCCGATCGGCGCCGTCTCGAAGGGCCAGAAGGGCGTCACGCTCGCCGAGATCGGCCTGATGAAGGCCGAAGGGATCGTCGCGATCTCGGACGACGGCCGGCCCGTCGTCAACGCCGACCTGATGCGGCGCGCCCTCGAGTACGCGTCGATGTTCGACCTTCCGGTCGTCGTCCACGAGGAGGACCCGAACCTCGTCGGGGGCGGCCAGATGCACGAGGGATGGGCCTCGACCCGCCTCGGGCTCCCCGGCTGGCCCGCCGTCGCCGAGTCGACGATGGTCGCGCGCGACGTCGAGCTCGCCGCGCTCACGGGAGCGCGCCTCCACGTCGCGCACGTCTCCGTGAGGGACAGCCTCGCGGCGATCCGCCGCGCGCGCGCCGCGCGCGTCCCCGTCAGCTGCGAGGTGACGCCCCACCACCTGACGCTGACCGACGAGGATCTCGCCCGCTCCGGCTACGACACCCGCTACAAGATGAACCCCCCGCTCCGGGACGAGGCCGACCGGCAGGCGCTCGTGTCGGCCCTCGCCGACGGGACGATCGACTGCGTTGCGACGGACCACGCCCCGCACCACGCCGACGAGAAGGCGATGGAGTTCGCGTCCGCGCCGTTCGGCGTCACCGGCCTGGAGACGGCGCTCGGCGTCCTCGTCGACGCCCTCGTCGCCCCGAGGCTCCTCTCGCTCTCGCGCCTCGTCGAGGCGATGTCCACCGCCCCGGCGCGCCTCTTCGGCCTCCCCTACGGGACGCTCGCGGAAGGGGTTCCCGCCGACGTCGTCCTCTTCTCGACCGCGCGCACGACGACGTTCTCGTCGTTCCGGTCGCTGTCGGCGAACTCGCCGTGGGCGGGGAAGACGCTCCGCGGAAGGGTCGAACGGACGTTCGTCTCGGGACGCGAGGTCCACCGGTTCGGGGCGGCGGCCGCCCCCGAGGCGGCCGGCTGACGCCGGCCCCGGCGCCGCAGGTTCCCGGAGCCGTCTCCGCCGTGGCCGCGACCGATCCTCCCGCCGTGCCCCCGTCCCGGGCGAAGCGCGTCGTCCTCGTCGACGACTCGTCCGCCTACGCCGCGTCCTGGCGCGCGATCTTCGCGGAACGCTACGGCGGGAAGGTCGTCTTCGAGGCGTACCAGGACCCGGTGGAGGCGCTGTCGCACCTCGGCGGGGACGTCGACCTCCTCCTCGTCGACCTCGAGATGCCGGTCCTCGACGGCCGCTCCGTCGCGCGCCTCGCGAAGGAGCGCGGGGTCAGCGAGAAGAGGATCGTCATCGTCTCGGGCCACGACGCCGATGAGCTCCACCGGCTCTTCCCGCAGGGAGCGTGTCTCGCCGTCATCAACAAGACCGAGGCCCAGCAGCAGAGCGCTTTCCTGATGATCCTCGACAGCGTCATCCAGCGGCACTGATGCCGGTCTCCCGCCCGCTCGACGCCGCCGTCGAGGCCGCCCGCCGCGCGGGAGACCTCCTCCTCGGGCACTTCGGATCCCTCGACCCCTCGGAGGTCGAGGAGAAGGGGCGGAACGACGTCGTCTCCCGCGCGGACCGCGAGAGCGAGGCGCTCGTGAAGGAGCTCCTCCTCGGCGCCTGCCCCGGCGACCTCTTCATCGGAGAGGAGGGGGGCGTGACGGGCTCGAACGCCGACGCTCCCGCCTGGATCGTCGACCCCCTGGACGGCACCGCGAACTTCGTCCGCGGCTTCCCGCACTGGGCTGTTTCGGTCGGCCGGACGGCCGGCGGGCGCGACGGAGAGCTCGTCCTCGGCGTCGTCTGGGACCCGGTGAAGGGGGACCTCTTCGTCGCCGAGAAGGGCTCGGGCGCCTTCCGGAACGGCCGGCGCGTCGGCGTGTCGCCGCGGGACGGGCTCGCGGGGGCCTTCCTGGCGACCGGCTTCCCGTTCCGCGTCCAGTCCCGCATCGACACGTACCTCCGGGTCTTCAAGGCGGTCTTCCTCGAGGCGCAGTCGATCCGGCGCGCCGGGAGCGCGGCGCTCGACCTCGCCTACGTCTCCTGCGGGGTCTTCGACGGCTTCTTCGAGCTGGGGCTCTCTCCCTGGGACTCCGCGGCGGGGGCCGTCCTCGTTTCGGAGGCGGGCGGGCTCGTGACCGACTTCGAGGGCGGCGGCGCGTGGCGGGAGCGCGGCAACATCCTCGCAGCGGGTCCGGGGGTCCACGCGGCGCTCGCCCGGCTCGTGGCGGGTCTCGGGATCCGGGACGAGCAGCTCTAGGGTGGATCGGGGAGGCTCGCCACGAGCCTCCCCGCGGCGCCTTCGCGCCTCCCCTGGAACGGGACCCGGTTGCCGGAGCCCTTACCAGGGTAGCCCGCGCACCTCCCGCGCGCGCCGGTAGACGAGCTCGTAGTCGTTCGCGGAGCGGCCCCAGGAGAAGTCGGCCTTCATCCCGTTCCGGACGAGCCGCGACCAGGCCTCCCGACGGAAGAAGACGCTCTGCGCGTGGAGCACCTCGGCGGCGACGGCGTGCGGAGAGGGATCGTCGAAGTGGAAGCCGGTCGCCCATTCGAGGTTCTCGCCATGGAGTCCGATGACGGAGTCGGCGAGCCCGCCGGTCCTCCTCACGATCGGCACGGTGCCGTAGGCGAGGGCGTACATCTGCGTGAGGCCGCACGGCTCGTAGCGCGACGGCATCACGAGCCCGTCGCTGCCCGCCTGGATCTTGTGCGAGAGCGCCTCGTCGTAGCCGACGAACCCCTTGAAGCGGCCCGGGTAGTGCGCCTCGAGCAACCGCATCGAGCCTTCGAGCGCCGGCTCTCCCGAGCCGAGGAGGACGAGGCGGACGCCGCGCCGGAGGAGCTCGGGCGCGGCCTCGAGGAGGAGGTCGTATCCCTTCTGCGGGACGAGACGGCCGACGGAGCCGACGATCATCGCCGGGTCGCCCGCCTCGAAGCCCGCGAGGCGGCAGAGGTCGCCGCGGCAGTCGAGCTTCCCGCGCAGGTCCTCGGCCGAGTAGCGCGAGGCCAGGTGCGGGTCGACGGACGGGTTCCACTCCTGTCCGTCGATGCCGTTCAGGATCCCGGTGAGCCGCGCCGCCTTCAGGCGGAGGACACCGTCGAGGCCGGCGCCCCCTTCCGGCGTCCGGACCTCCCAGGCGTACGTAGGCGAGACCGTCGTCACCATGTCGGCCGCGACGATCGCGCCCTTCAGCATGTTCAGCGAGCCGGAGTGCTCGAGGAGCCCGCCGCTCCACGCCTCGGGCGGAAGACCGAGCGCCGGAACCTGGTCGGGACCGTAGATCCCCTGGTAGCCGACGTTGTGGATCGTCAGGACCGACGCGACCTCGTCGAACCACGGGTCTCGCCAGGAGCTCCAGGCGCCGAGCATCGGGGCGAGCCCCGGATGCCAGTCGTGCGCGTGGATCACCTCGGGCCGGTCCCCCTTCCGCTTCAGCGCCTCGATCGCCGCGCGGACGAAGAGGCTGAACCGCCAGATCCCGTCGTCGGCGCCCTGGTCGTTCTTCGCGTAGAGCCCGCCGGGCCGGTGGAAGAGCGGGTCGTGCGCCACGAAGTGGACCGGGACGCTGCTGCCGGGAAGCGTCGCGCGGAGCACGCCGACCCTGTAGGTCGCGCCGAGGATCGAGACGTCGAACGGCTCGACCTCCTGCTCGGGCCAGGTCCCGCGCCTCCGGAACCACTCGGCGGCCTCGAGGAAGAACGGCACCCAGACGTCCACGTCGTGGCCGGTCGCGGCGAGGGCCTTGGGGAGAGAAGAGACGACGTCGCCGAGGCCGCCCGTCTTGGCGAAAGGCGAGACCTCGGCCGAGAAGTTCGCAACGCGCATCAGCACTCCTTCCTTTCCGATCCGTTCGTTCCCGTGCGGGTTTCCCAGAGGAGGGCGGCGTAGCCGACGACGCGGCTCGTGTCGCCGGAGGTGTCTCCCGAGTCGCCTCGCGCCACGAGGCGGGGCCGGGTGGGCGGCAGGTGCCGGAGGGCCGCGAGCAGAGCCGTCGCCGGCAGGATGCCGCACATGGAGATCCGCTCCCGCAGCAGGACCCGCGAGAAGAGCTCCGACGGGTCGCCGAGGAGAAGCGCGTCGATCGCGCGGTCGTCCTTTTCGCGGTTCCTCTCGCGGGGCAGGTAGTGGTTGAGGTCGGACGAGACGACGATCCCGACCCGCTCTCCTTGCTCCTCGACGCGCGTCACGGCCTCCGCGACGGCCCGGCCGACCTCGAGGCAGACGGAGAGGTCCGGCTCGCCGAGGGTGAGACAGGCGATGGAGAGTCCGGGCCGCGCGACCTGGAGAAACGGGAGGATCACCTCCAGCGCGTGCTCGCGGCGATGGGCCGCCTCGTCCGTCCGGATCGCGCGGGACGCGTTCCGGAGCTCCTCCGCGAGGCCTCCCGCGAGGGGGACGTCGCCGAGAGGCGTCCGCCAGGCGCCGGCCCCCGAGAGGGCGACGCCGGTCCCCGCTCCGTGGTGGTTGGGCCCGAGGAGGAGGACCGTCGACGGGACCTCGACCGCCGCGAGCCCGGCGCCGCAGATCGCGCCCGAGTAGACGTGGCCGGCGTGCGGCAGCAGGAGCGCCCGCCAGGCCGCGACGGGTCGGGGCGGGGAGGCCGCGCCTGCCAGATAGCGTTCGACGTCCGCCCGCAGCGCCCGCGCGCCGCCCTCGTAGAAGAGTCCGGCGACCGCGGGGAGGCGGACGGCTTCGGTCAAAACACGATCACCGCGACCTCTGCGGATCTCGCGCCGCAGACCGCGCGCACGGTGGTCGAGCCGGGTCCGACGCCGACGACCCTCCCGCTGGAGCAGGTCGCGACCGAAGGGTCGGACGACGTCCACGTCACCGCCACGTCGGGGATCGGCTGACCCTGCGCGTCGCGGGCGACGAGCGTGACGTCGAGCGCCTCGCCGACCTTCAGCGGGATGTTCAGCGGCGTCGCCTCCAGGGTCTCGATCGACCGGAGGACGACGACGACGTCGGTCGCTCCGGAGACGTCCCCGATCGAGGCCTTCACCGTCGTCTTCCCCTCCGCGACGGAGGTGACGATCCCCGAGGCGTCGACGGTCGCCACCTTCGGGTCGGAGGAGACCCACACCGCCGTCATCGGAACGAGGGCCCCGCGGCTCGCCCTCGTCTCGAGGACGAGAGGGAAGGACGTCCCGGCGGGGCCCGCGAGCGTCATCCGCAGAGGAGAGACGTTCACCGAGGCGATGTCGATCACCTCGAGCGCGACGTGCGCCTCGAGGGGCGGCTTGTCGAGCCGTGCGGTCAGCCTCGCCTTCCCGGCCGAGACCGACTTCACGGACCCCGTCTGCGGGTTGACGGTGGCGACTTTCGGGTTCGAGCTCTCCCAGGCGACCATGAAGCCGGGGACGATCTCCCCCTTCCCGTCGACGACGTCGCCGCCGACGGAGACGGTCCGGTCGAGCCCGTAGACCGTCAGCTTCTTCTCCTTCAGGCGGATCTCGGACGCCTTCGGTCCGCAGGAGGCGAGCAGGAGGGGGGCGAGGAGGAGCGCCGCGCCGGCGAGGAGGCGGGGGTGACGGCTCATTGCCCTCAAATCTTACCGCGCGGGCGGATCGTCGGCCTCCTCGAGGAGCAGCGGCCGGACGTCCCCGGCGCGGCGCATCCGGGCCAGGATTCGGGCGGCTCGGCGCTGATGGCGGATCGGGTGCGCGAGGTAGACGCGGGGCCCGGGGATCATCGCGGCGAGCCAGGCGGCCTGCTCGCGCGTCAGGGCCGACGCCGGTCGGCCGAAGTAGGTCCGGGCGGCCGCCTCGCAGCCCCAGACGCGCTCCCCCCACTCGATTCCCGAGAGGTAGTGCTCGAGGATCGTCCGCTTCGGCAGGAGGAGCTCCATCGCCGTCGCGACGGCCGCCTCGCGCCCCTTCCGGAGCCAGGACCGCGAAGGGGAGAGGAAGAGGTTCTTGGCGAGCTGCTGCGTGATCGTCGAGGCCCCGAGCGGCCGGCGCTTCGGGAAACGCCGGTTCCGCGTCCGGGCGGCCTTCACGGCGCTCCAGTCGATACCGTGATGCTCGAAGAACCGGGCGTCCTCGGAGACGAGGACGGCGGTCACGAGGTGCGGGGAGACCTTCTCGAGGGGAACGGGGCGGCGGTCGATCCGGGCGTTCCGTCCTTCGGCGCGAAGCCGCTCGCGGCGGGCCTCGAGGAACGCCGTCGACGACGGCGGCCCGAAGCGGAGCGCGACGATCCGCGGGACCGGGACGAAAACGCCGAGGAGCAGCGCGGCGAGGGCCGCCGCCCCGAGGGCGAGGAGCCTCGCGCGGCACGAGGCTCCCCGGGCGGCCGTCATGCGGGGCGCGTCGACCGCCTCAGCCGAGGACCTCGGCGAGCGCGGCGCGGAGGCGCTTCACGCCGAGGAGGGCCTCGTCGCGGCCGAGCGTCAGCGCGGGGCGGAGGCGGATCGAGCTCTCCCCGCACGCGAGAGCCATGACGTGGTGCTTCTGGAGCATCGTCGAGAGGACGTTCCCGCGCGTCGCGCCGTCCGGCAGGTCGAACGCGATGAAGAGGCCCCTCCCGCGGACGTTCGTCACCTTCCCGGGGAACTCGGCGGAGAGCGCGGCGAGCTCCTCGAGGAGGACCGTCCCGACGGCCCGGGCGTTCTCGACGAGCTTCTCCTCCTCGATGATCTCGAGGTATTTCCGGGCGCGGACCATGTCGACGAGGTTCCCGCCCCACGTGGAGTTGATCCGCGAGGAGACGGTGAAGACGTTCTCGGCCTCGTCCAGGATCCGGCCGTTCGACGCGAAGCCGCAGACCTGCATCTTCTTGCCGAACGCGAAAAGGTCGGGGACGACGCCCATCGTCTGGAAGCCCCACATGCTCCCGGTCAGGCCGACGCCCGTCTGCACCTCGTCGCAGACGAGGAGCATCTCGTTCTCGTCGCAGAGCTGCCGGAGCGCCGCGAGGAACTCGGTCCGGAAGTGGTTGTCGCCCCCCTCGGCCTGGATCGGCTCGATGATCAGCGCCGCGAGGTCGTCGCGATTCTCGACGAGGGCCTGCTTCACCTGCGCGATCGCGAGGGACTCGACCTTCTCGACGCGCTCGAGCTCGGCCGCGTCGACGGGGAAGCGGAGCTTCGGGTTGACGATCCGCGGCCAGCGGAACTTCGGGAAGTACATCGTCTTCCGCGGGTCGGCCGTGTTCGTCAGGGAGAGCGAGTAGCCGGTCCTCCCGTGGAAGGCCTGCTCGAAGTGGACGACCTGCTGGCCGACCTCGCGCCGGTAGCCCTTCCGGAAGTTCCTCCGCACCTTCCAGTCGAAGGCGGCCTTGAGCGCGTTCTCGACGCCCACGGAGCCCCCTTCGACGAAGAAGAGGTGCTCGGAGTGGCTCGGCGGGACCGCGACCCGGGCGAACGTCTCGACGAAGCGGGCCATCTCCTCGGTGTAGATGTCGCTGTTCGCCGGCTTCGTGAGCGCGGCGCGGCGGAGCTCCTCGAGGAAGGAGGGCTCCTTCAGGCTCGGGTGGTTGTAGCCGACCGGGATCGTGGCGAAATGGGAGAAGAGGTCGAGGATCTCGACGTCGTGGCGGCTGTCGTAGATGAAGCTCCCGTGCGAGCGCTCGAGGTCCATCACGACGTGGTAGCCGTCCACGAGCATGTGGCGGCCGAGCGATTCGAGGACGTTCTTCGGGCCGATACCGGGGATGACGCTCGACGACATGGTCCCTCCGCCGTCCGGCCCCGTCCCGGGGCCGGCTCCGCATGTTAGCAGCGCCCCGGAGGCGCTCAGCTCTTCAGGACGATGTTCGAGATCGAGGGCGGACCGCTCTCGCGGCGGGCCGCGACGACGCAGTCCTTGCCCGCCTCCTTGGCGGCGTAGAGGGCGGCGTCGGCCTTCTTCAGGATCTCGTTCTTCTGCTCGCTCGGCGGACGGCTCGGCGTGCAGTGCCGCCGGTAGGACGCCACGCCGATCGACATCGTGATGACGCCCTTCAGGTTCAGGGCGGGCTCGCCCGGTCCGATCGCCATCGGGAGGAAGGTCCATTCGGCGATCGCGGCGCGGATCCGCTCTCCGATCTCCATCCCCCTCGCGAGCTCGCAGTCGACGAGGATGACCGTGAACTCGTCGCCGCCGTAGCGGCAGGGAAGGGACGTCGTCTGGGCGAGCTGGCGCTGGAGGATGAAGGCGACCTCCCGCAGGATCTGGCTCCCGGCGAGGTGCCCGTGCTCGTCGTTCACCGACTTGAGGTGGTCGCAGTCGAGGAAGAGGAGCGTCAGGTCGCCGTCGGGCGTCTGGGAAAGGCGGTCGATCTCCAGGCGGAGCTTCTTGTGGAAGTAGCGGTCGTTGTAGAGGGCGGTGAGCGAGTCGCGACGCGCCACCTCGCGGGCGCGCCTCTCGTCGAGGAGGTTCTGCAGCGCGAGGGAGAGCGTCTCGCCGAAGAGCGACATGAGGCGCTGGTCGAGCGCGTCGAACCCCGCCGGGTCGATCCGGTTCACGAGGACGAGCGACCCGCAGACGTGGGACTCGATGACGACGGGAACTCCGAGAGCGTTCCTCACCGGCGATCCGAACACGTCGTCCGCCTCGCGGGAGAGGGCACGGGCCCCCTTGATCTCGTTCACCGCGGTCTGCTCCCCGCGCGCGTAGGTGAAGCCGGCGATGCCGTCGACGGGCCTCACCCGCGTCCCGACGGCGGGATCGCGGATCTCCCCGGCCGAGGCGATCACGGTCAGCTCGTTCCGGGACCGGTCTTCCTCTTTCGCGACCGGGTCGTCCAGAAGGAGGACGGCGGCCTCCGCCGGAACGAAATCGAGCGCCTTCCTCACGAGCGTGACGAGGAACCGCTCCGGGGCGATGCCGCTCGTCTCGTCCAGGAGACGGTGGCGCTCCAGGAAGCGCGCGAGCTTCGGCGGAGGAAGGACCCGCGTCGGTACGGCCACGGCTCGATTCTAGCCGCGTCGTTCGTCGCGGACCCGGCCGAGCACCTCCCGCGCCCTCTCGCGCAGCCGGGCGAGCTCGTCGGAGTAGTCGCCGAGCTGGGGCGCGAAGCGGAGGAACTCGACCTGCGCGAGGAGCTGTCGGACCTCCTCCCGGAGCTCGGGGCCGACTCCCCGGCCGGCGAGCTCCTCGAGGAGCTCGCCGACGGGCGCCGTCTCGGAGACGCCCGTCCGGCGGGCGAGGTGGCCTCGGACGGCCCGTTCCACCCGCGCCACCGCCCGCTCCTTCGTCTCCCCCGGCTCCGGGGCGAGGAGGGCCGAGGTGGCGCCCAGGGCACGGGAGCGGCGGCGGACCGCCCAGGTGGCGCCCCCTGCGACGGCGAGCAGGCCCGGGATCGCGACGAGGACCCAGAGGGGGACGGCGACCGTCGACTGCGCGAGCTCGCGCGCCGACGGGAGGGGCGTCGGCGTGGGCGGCTCGCCCGGGAGGGTCGTCGCCGCCTCCTCCGCGCCGGGGGAGGCGGCGGAAAGCGGGGCCGGACCCTCGGCGATCACGGCGCCCGGGGCGGGCGCCTCGACGGTGATCGAGATCGGGGTCGTCGACCGGGCGACGAGCTTCTTCTCGGCGGTGTCGAAGACCTCGAAGGAGACGGGAGGGACGACCAGGCTGCCGGCCTCGGTCGGGACGAGGACGAAGTCCCACTCGGCGCTCGTCCCGCCCTTGGTCCCGCCGCGGGTCGGAAGGGTCCGGGAGGACGGGGGGTAGACCTTCACGCCCGGAATCGAGAGGTGAGGGGTCTCGGTCGCGGTCCGGAGGTTCCCGGTGCCGGCGAGGCGGACCTTGAGCGTGACGGCCTCACCGGCCGGGACGCGCTTTCGGTCGACCGTCGCCGTGACGCCGAACTGCCCGACCGGGCCCTTGAAGTCGGGGCGTCCGGGGATCGGAAGGACCTTCAGGGTGATCGGCTTCGTCGAGCGCTCGACGACGCGCGGCCGGAGCATCGCGAACGGATCCCCGAAGGGGTCGAGCGCGACGCGGACGCCGATCCGGATCTTCGCCGCCGGGAGCGTCACGGTGCCGGGCGTGAGGCCGGAGACGGCCTTCCGCAGGAGCGTGAAACGCGCGACGGGACGCCCCTCGAACGTGTCCTTCCGCCCCTGCGGGCGCTCCGGCCGCTCGAGGTCTTCCGCCCAGAGGCCGGGGAACTGCGGCGCCTCGACGTACTCGATTCCCTGGACCTCGGCCTCAGTCACGAGGTCGTAGGCGATCGTCACCTCCTCGCCGACGTACGCGGACTCCCGGCTCGGGGTCGCGACGAACGCGAGGATCGGCTCGGCGGAGGGAAGGCCGCGCTCGACGCCGGCCGGGCGGGCTCCCCTTCGCGGGAGGAGGCGGTCGAACGGGTCCTCGTCCTGCGGCGGCATCGCCGTGCGGGCGCCGGCTTCGCGGCGCGCGGGCCCCACCTCGAGGAGGTAGGCCCCCGCGGTCACCTCCTTCTTTTCGCCGAAACGGAAGGTCGTCTCGCCGATCTCGGCGGGGCCTGTCCCGCTCGGGCGGAGGAAGTACGTGAGGCTCGAGGTGTGCGAGAAGACGCCGTTGATGAGGGAGGCCTGGGTGCGGCTGCTCGGAGGGCCGAGGGAGACGAGGTTCCGGAGGGGGAGCTCGGCCGGGGCGTGCAGCCGGCCTCCGACGCCGGGGCCGGAGAAGACGTACGTCAGCCTCACGACGTCGTCGGCGGCGGGACGAGGGTTGTCGACGACGACCTGGACCTCGGGTCCCTCCTGCGCGGCGGGGAGCGGGCCTGCTGCGAGGACGACAGAAAGCGCCGCCAGCGCCGCGAGGGGCGCGGCGGCGCGCGGGAGGCGGCTCACCAGTCCCTCCCGGAGCGCCGCTTCTTCTTCTGCTCGGCGACTTTCTTTCGCTGCTCTTCGAGGTCGTTCCGGGCGATCGCCTGGAGGAGCTGCTCGGCCTTGTCGCGGCTCATCTTCGCCTTCTTCTCGAAGTCGTCCTTCTTCGGCGGGGGCGGCGGGCCGCCCCCCTGCTGCTGTCTCTGCTGCTGCTTCTGCTGCTCGAGCCGCCGGAGCGCGAGCTCGTAGTTGAACGCGGCGTCCGCGTCGCCGGGCCGGGCCCGGAGCGCGTCGCGGAACGCGGCCGCGGCCGCCTCCCACTGCTTCCCCGCGAGGAGGACCGTGCCGGCGTTGTGGGAGGCGTCGGCGGCGACGTCGCCCCGCGAGGCACCCTTCGCCTTCTTCAGCGCGGCGAGGGCCTCGTCGCCGCGGCCCGCGAGGGAGAGCGCGGTGCCGAGGTTGTAGCTGCCGGCGGGGTCCTTCGGCGCGAGCGCCGCCTCGCGTGCGAACCGGGCCACCGCCTCGTCGAGACGCTTCTCCTCCAGGGCCTTCCTCCCCGCGAGCGCCTCGCCGCGTGCCGTCGTGAACGGGGGACGGGAGAGGACCCTCTCCTTCAGCGACGCCGGGGTCGGCGCGACCGCGGGACCGGACGGCGCGCCGGCTCCCGCGGGCGCCGTGGGCGGGCTCTGGGCGAGGAGCGGACGGCCCGACGAAGCGCCGGAGAGCAGGAGGAAGAGGGCCGCTGCCACGCCGCTCAGCGCACGGCGAGGCCGGAGGAACCCGAGCGGCCCGATCAGGAGGAGCGCGAGCGCGCCGACGGCGACGGCGAGCGGGATCTGGAAACGTTCTCGCCTGTTCGTCCCGACGCTCCCGGAGAGGGGCCGCCGTGCGGCCTTGTCGATTTCTCGCGCGACGCCGTCGAGCTCAGTCCTCCCGGGAGCGACGACGGAGAAGCTGCCCCCCGTCTCGGCGGCGAGCCGTCTCAGGAGGCCCGGGTCGGGACGGGAGAGGACGGGCGCTCCCTCCTGCGTCTTGAACCCCGTCGGCCGGCCGGCGACGTCGACCTCGGGGACGGGCGCGCCGCGCCCCTCGACGCCGACGAAGACGCCGTGGACGACGATCCCCTCGCTCTTCGCCTTCGTGATCGCCTCGTCGACGCCCCCTTCCAGGTCCTCGCCGTCGGAGAGGACGACGACCTGTCGGCCCGCGGAGGTGCCGGGCGGCATCAGCTCGGCGGCGGCCGCGAGGCCGGCCGCGAGCGAGGTGCCGGGGAGCGCGCCGATTCCGGGCTCGAGCGCCTCGAGGAAGAGCGCCACCGCCGCCGTGTCGAGCGTGAGCGGGACGAGGACCTGCGCCTCCCCCTCGCAGCCGACGAGCGCGAGGCGGTCGCCCGGCAGCTTCTCCGCGAGGGAGAGCGCCGCCTGTCGCGCGAGGACGAAGCGGGACGGCGTGACGTCGGTCGCGCGCATCGAGGCGGAGGTGTCGAGGAGGACGACGACGTCGGCGCCCCGCCGCTCGACCGTCTCGGTGACGAGCCCCCAGCGGGGACGGGCCAGGGCGAGCCCGGTGCCGAGCGTCGCGACGATCGCGAGGAGCGCTGCGAACGGGGTCCACCGGTCGCGCGCGAGGAGCCCGGCCTTCTCGGCGAGGGCCGGCGCGACGAGCCCCTCCCGTCGCCGGCGGACGCGGCGCGCGGAGAGCCACGCGGACGTCGCGGCCAGGAGGGCCCCGCCGAGGGTCGCCCAGAGCCAGGCCGGGGAGAGGAAGAGCTCCGTCATCGCGGGGCCACCGGGAACGCAAGGAGCCCGAGGAGCGCGGCCGCGGCCAGGAGTCCGGCCGCGGGGAGCGCGACGCGCGGGAACGTCTCACGCCAGCGGGTGTAGGTCGTCGTCTTCACCTCGGTCTTCTCAAGGCGGTCGATCTCGGCGTAGGTCCGGGCGAGGCCCGCGGGGTCGGTCGCGCGGAAGAAGCGGCCGCCCGTCGCGTCCGCGATCCGCCCGAGGAGCTTCTCGTCGACCTCCACCTCGGCCATGACGCGGCGCTCCACGACGCGCCCGGTCTCGGGATCGCGGACCGGGACCGGGATCTCGACCGGCCCTTCGGCCGTGCCGACCCCGATCGTGTAGACGCGGACGCCGAGCCCCCTCGCCACGTTCGCGGCGGTGTCGGGGTCGATCTCGCCGGCGTTGTTGCCGCCGTCGGTGACGAGGACGACCACCTTCGACTTCGCCTTCGAGGCGCCGAGCCGCGCGAGGGCGTTCCCGAGCGCCATCCCGATCGCGGTCCCGTCCCCCTGCTCCCCCATGTTGAGCGCGGCGAGGCGCTGGAGGAGCATGTCGCGGTCGGTCGTCAGCGGCACGACGGTCCGCGAGCGGCCCGCGAAGGCGATCAGGCCGAGCCGGTCCTGCGGCCGCCCCTCGACGAACGTCCGCGTCGCGGCCTTCGCCACGAAAAAGCGGTTCTTCGGCTTGAAGTCCTCCGCCGCCATCGAGCCGGACGCGTCGAGCGCGACGACGATGTCGACCCCTTCGGTCCACGACTCGGTCCTCTCGAGCCCGACCCGCGGGCGCGCGAGGGCGACGACGAGGCCCGCGAACCCGAGGCAGGCGAGGATGAAGGGGAGGTGGCGCAGACGCACCCGCCACCCCGGCTTCACCTTCGCCACGAACGCCAGTGTCGGGACGACGAGGGCCGTGTCCCCCTTCCGCTCCCGCGCGATCCGGAGCGCGACGGCGAGAGGGACTGGGAGCAGGAGAAGGAGGACGAGCGGGTCCCGGAACGCGAGTCCGGGCGGGAGGACGGTCGAAAGGAGGCTCATCGCGCGCCTCCCGCCGGCCTCGAGGCGCCCGGAGCCTTCGCCGGCGCCGGCGGCCTCTGGGCCTTCGCGGTCTTCGCGGCTTCCCGCTCCGCCGCGGCCCGGGCGGCCATCCGCGTCCGGCCCCACGCGAGGAGGTGGCGGGCCCCTTCGAGCGCTCGCGCGGCTTCCGCGGCCGTCGCGCCCGCGCGGCCGAACTTGACCCGGTCGGCCCCCATGAGGAGCTCGGCGAGAGCGACCTCCCGGGGTGGCTCGGCACCGAGCTCGCGGAGGCGGCGGACCGTTTCGAACGTCGTCCACTCGAGGACCGGCTCCTCGAGGTGCCGCTCGAGGAAGCGCTTGGCGGCGTGCGTCAGGTCGGTGAAGAACGGGCGCGGGTCGCCGTCGAGCGTGGTGGCGCGGGCCGCGAGCGCCGCGAGCGCGGCCTCGAGCTCGGCGTCGGGCGGGACGGGAGGAGGAGCGACGACGGTTCCGGCCTCCGGCCCCTTCTTCCGGCGACGCACGAGCCACGTCACGAGCCCGGCCACGGCGAGGACGGCCGCGGCGATCGCCGCCCAGAACCAGGGGCTTCGGGCGGGGATCCGGACGGGGCGGGCCGGCTTCGGGGCGAGCTTCTCGGGGTCCTCGCCCTCGGGGAGGCGGGAGGCGATCGTGAGCGCGACGCCCGGCGCGCGCAGGACCGCCGTCGAGCCGTCGGGGGTACGGTACGAGAAGACCGGACCGGGGACGATCGTGTCGCCCGGAACGAACGCGGCGACGCGGACGGTCTGGCGGACGTCGACGCGGCCCCCGCCCCCCTTCACCTGCTCCGCCACCGCCGGACCGACCGGCTCGAAATCGAGGGCGAAGCCGGCCGTGGCGGGCTGGCCTTCGGGCCGCTTCGGCGAGACGAGGTGCGTCAGCCGCAGGTCGGCCCCCTCGGGAATGCGCGCGGAGTAGACGAGCGTCACCGGCTCTCCGACGGCGGCCTGCGTCCGGTCGGCGGACGTCGTGAGGACGATCGGCGGCGGCACCGTCGCCTCGGGCAGACCGGGGCGGGGCGCCTGAGCCGCGAGCGGCGCAGAGAGCGCGAACGCCGTCGCGAGGAGCGGGGCGCTCCTCATCGCCCGGCCGACCTCCGACGCTCGCGCTCCTTGAAGAAGCGGACGAGCGCGCGCTCGTAGGGCGCGTCGGTCGTGAGGGGGACGGAGTCGATGCCCGAGGCGCGGAAGACCTCGACCGGGTCGGGGAACGGGCGGCCACGCCTCTTCCAGGCCGCGCGGAAGGCGGGGTCGCCCGCGTCGAAGACGCGGGCGAGGCCCGTCTCGGCGTCGCGCAGCCGCACGAGGCCGCGGTCGGGAAGCGCCGTCTCGAGGGGATCGGTGATCGGCATCGCGACGACGTCGTGCCGCCGCCGGAGGATCTTCAGCGGCTTCTCGTAGTCGGCCGCGAGGAAGTCGGAGAGGACGAAGACGACGGATCGCTGCTTCAGGAGCGAAGCGGCCGTCTTCAGCGCGAGGCCGAGGTCGGTCCGCGTCCCCTCCATCGGCTGGACGAGGACGTCGCGCAGGATCGAGAGGGCGTGGTCGAAGCCCTTGCGGGGCGGGACGAAGCGCTCGAGCCGGTCCGTGAAGAGGAGCGCCCCGACCCGGTCGTTGTTCTTCACGGCCGCGAACGCGAGGAGGCCGGCGAGCTCGGCCATGAGCGAGCGCTTCGTCAGGAAGCGCGAGCCGAACTCCTGCGAGCGGGAAAGGTCGACGACGAGGAGCGTCGTCAGGTCGCGCTCCTCGACGAACTTCTTCACGTGCGGGACGCCCGTCCGGGCCGTCACGTTCCAGTCGATCGCCCGGACGTCGTCGCCCGGGACGTACTCGCGGACCTCCGAGAACTCCATCCCGCGGCCGCGGAAGACGGAGTGGTACTCCCCGCCGAGCCCGGCGTCCACCATCCGGTTCGTCGTGATCCGGATCCGCTGGATCTTCTTGACGATCTCGCGGGGCAGCATGTTTCGCTACGTCCTCAACGCCATTCGTTCCCGGCGCCCCTCGAGGGGGGGGCGGGGGGATCGAGAAACCCCCGGCACAGCTGGCCGACCCGGGGGGATCGAGAAACCCCCGGGAACACTCATGGCACTTCGATTCTCTCCAGGATCCGGGAGACGACCTGGTCGCTCGAGACGTTCTCGGCCTCGGCCTCGTACGAGAGGAGGACGCGGTGGCGGAGCACCTCGGGGGCGACCTCCTTGACGTCCTCGGGGACGACGTAGCCGCGCCCCTGGAGGAACGCGTGCGCGCGCGCCGTCGAGAGGAGGGCGAGCGTGGCGCGGGGCGAGGCGCCGTACTGGACGAAATCGGCGAGCTCCGGCAGCCCGTAGGCCCGCGGGTCGCGGGTGGCCGCGACGAGCTCCACGAGATAGCCCTTGATCCGCTCGTCGGCGTAGAGCTGGCGGACCAGCGCCTGGAGCTCCTCGATCTGGCCGGGGGTCAGGACGGGGCGCACGGAGGCGGAAGCGGTCTTCTCCGTCGCGTCTCCCATCCGGTCCAGGATCTGGCGCTCCTCGGCCTTCGTCGGGTAGCCGACCTTCAGCTTCATCAGGAAGCGGTCGACCTGGGCCTCGGGGAGCGGGTAGGTCCCCTCCTGCTCGATCGGGTTCTGCGTCGCCAGGACGAGGAACGGCTTCGGCAGCGGGACCGTCTCGTCGCCGATCGTGACCTGGCGCTCCTGCATCGCCTCGAGGAGGGCCGACTGGACCTTCGCGGGTGCCCGGTTCACCTCGTCGGCGAGGAGGACGTGCGCGAAGACCGGTCCGCGCCGCGCCACGAACTCCTGCGACTTGGGGTTGAAGACGAGCGTCCCGACGAGGTCCGCGGGGAGGAGATCGGGCGTGAACTGGATCCGCGAGAAGGTGGCGTCGAGCCCGCGCGCGAGCGTCTTCACGGCGAGCGTCTTCGCGAGGCCGGGGACGCCCTCGAGCAGGACGTGCCCGTCGGCCAGGAGGCCGATGACGAGCCTCTCGACCATCTTCGGCTGGCCGACGATGACCTTGCGGACCTCGGCGAGCAGGGCGGTGACGGCGAGGGAGCTCTCCCGGATCTTCTCGGTGAGGGCAGCCGTGTCGGTGGGGGCGATGCTCATGCTTCCTCGGGGCGCGTCAACGAGACGCGCGGACGGACGTTCGACGGCCACAACGCTGCCGTTCTGGCGCGCCACCGGGCCAACCGATTCTCATCGAGCAACGCCGGTGCCGCGACGGAACGGCACGCCTCGGATATCCTCGGACGCCCGATGCGCCGGCCCCTCGTACCCCTTCTCGCCGCGGCGCTCCTCGCCCTCGCGCTCGTCCTTCCGGGGCCCGCCGACGCGGCGACGAGACGCCGGAAGAAGTCGGCCCGCCGTCCCGCTCCGACCCCGACGGCGCGTCCCTACTACGGTCCCCCCGCCCCGACGCCGTCGCCCTGGCGGCGGGCGGCCGGGGCCTGCATGGAGTACACGCCGGGGCAGCACCTGGTCGTCGCCGAGGTCGGCGCGACGGGTCGGGTCTTCCGGGTCGACGGAGAGACGAAGATCGAGACGGAGGTCCGGAAGGGGCTCCGCGTGAGGGTCCTCTACGAGGACCGGCCGGAGGGGCCGGTCGCAAGGAGGATCCTGCCCGGGCCGATCGCGGCGACGCCGTCGCCGCGGACGCCCTGAACGGGCGGACCCGCCGGAGAGGCGGGCCCGCCGCGCTCGGGGCATGAGAGGGAATCGGCCGTCCGTCAGTCGCCACGGCCTTGGGGGGTCCGGGGGGTCGCGCGAGGTCGTCTGCGTAAGGGTCGACTGGGAGGTACACGCCGCCGACATCGGGGGGGCCGGGGGGCGGCGAACAGCGCCCCCCGGCAGCGCACCCCCCGGAGAGTTCAGGCGACGTGCTGCTGGAACTTCTGCTCGAGGGCGGCCTGAGAGGCGAAGCCGATGACGCGCTCGGCGACGACGCCGTCCTTGAAGAGCATGAGGGTCGGGATCGACATGATGTTGTACTTCTCGGCGATCGACGGGTGGTCGTCGACGTTGACCTTCCCGACCTTGACCGCCGCTCCCCACTTCGCGGCGAGGGCCTCGACGACCGGGGCCACCTGGCGGCACGGGCCGCACCAGACGGCCCAGAAATCGACGAGGACGGGGGTGCTGCTCGCGAGGACCGCCTCGTCGAAGTTGGCGGCGGTGAACTCCTGGACGTTTCCTGCCATATGGGTTCCTTTCTACCGGCGGGACGGCGGAGGCCGTGAGGCCATCCGCCGGGCGCGCATGGTAGGTTGGCGTTCGTGAGAGCGTCAAGGCGGCCCCGTCTCGGCCAGAACTTCCTCTCGAGCCCGCGGACCGCGGGCCGGATCGTCGACGCGCTCGGGGCTCCTGCCGGAAGCTGGGTCGTGGAGGTCGGGCCGGGGAAGGGCGCGCTGACGCGGCCGCTCCTCGCGCGCGGGCTGAACGTCCTCGCGGTGGAGGTGGACGCGCGTCTCGCGGCCCGGCTGCGCGAGGAGCTCGGCGGCGAGGCCCTTCGGGTCGTCGAGGCCGACGCGCTCGCGTTCGACGCGGCCGGGGCGCTGGCCGAGGCCGGAGCCGTCCCGCCGGTCCCGCTCGTCGCGAACCTCCCCTACGAGTCCGCCACGCCGATGGTCCGCGCGTTCTCCCGGAGAAGGGACCTCTTCGCGCGTCTCGTCGTCATGGTCCAGCGCGAGGTCGCCGACCGGATCTGCTCTCGTCCGGGTGACGACGGCTACGGCTTCCTCTCGGTCGACGTCGGCTTGCACGCCGCGGCGCGCCGCCTTTTCGACGTCCCGCCAGGCGACTTCTCGCCAAGGCCGAAGGTCGTCTCCACCGTGATCGAGCTCGTCCCCGCCGCGCCTCCCGAAGACGCGTCGGTGGCGATCGCCGTGGCGTCGGCGGGGTTCGGCGTGCGAAGGAAGACGCTCGTCAACGGGCTCGGCCCCGTCTGGGGACGCGAGGCCGCGTCCGAGGCCGTGGCGTCGGCCGGGCTCCTCCCGACGGTCCGGGCAGAGGAGGTTCCGCCGGAGGGCTTTCTCGCCCTCGCCCGGCGTCTCGGACCCCGCCCGGCGGCTGCCGGAACCCGCTGAATCCGCGGAGCGGCGCCTCCGAGCTGCTAGACTTGGTCGATGTCGGTCACGTTCTGGCAGGCCATCCTGCTGGGCATCTTGCAGGGTCTGACCGAGTTCCTCCCGGTCTCCTCGAGCGCACACCTGATCCTGGCTCAGAAGCTCCTGCCCGGCTTCTCTCAGCCGGGGATCCTCTTCGACGTCATGCTCCACGTCGGGACGCTCGTGGCCGTCGTCGTCTACTTCCGGGAGCGGATCGGGAGCCTCCTCGCGGGAGCCGTCTCGCGTGACCCGGACGTGCGCCGCCCGGCGTGGAAGCTCGCGATGCTCCTCGCGACCTCCGTCGCGCTGACGGGTGTCGTCACGCTTCCCCTCAAGCAGTTCGCCCTCGAAGGGATGGAGAGCCTCCCCCGGATCGGCCTCGCGCTCCTCGCGACGTCGGCGCTCCTCGCGACGGCCCAGGCGGTTGGCCGGCGGCGCGGCGAGGGCGGCCGGACGCTCGAGGAGATGCGCTTCTCCGACGCGGCCCTCATCGGCGCGTTCCAGTCCCTCTCGGCCCTCTTCCGGGGCCTCTCGCGCTCGGGGAACACGATCTCGATGGGGCTCTTCTCGGGCCTCTCGCGGCGGGCCGCCGCGGAGTACTCGTTCCTCCTCTCCGTCCCGACGATCCTTTCGGCGGCGCTCGTCGAGAACGTGAGCGAGTACCGCGCCTCCGGCCACCTCGTGACGGGCGGGAGCCACTTCGGCGTCTACCTCGCGGGGATGGCCGCCGCCGCCGTCGTCGGCTACGCCGCCGTCGCCCTCCTCCTCCGCCTCGTCGTCGCGATGAAGCTCCAGTCCTTCGTCCTCTACTGCGCGCTGCTCGGCGCCGCGGTCCTCGCCGCGGGCCTCCTCGGAAGCCGATGACCGAGAGCCCCCGAAGCTCCGAGGCCCCGCACCGTCGCCGGGACGAGTTCCTCGGCATCCTCCTCGTCGCGGCCGGGCTCCTCCTCGTGGCGGCGCTCTTCTCGTACGACCCGGCCGACCCGTCGCTCTTCTCCGCCGTGGCCGACCCCGACGCGCGGCCGGGCAACTGGGCCGGGCGCGTCGGCGCGTCGTTCGCGGACGGCGCGCTCCAGTTCTTCGGGTTCGCGTCCTTCGTCCTGCCGCTCGTCGTCCTCGCCCTCGGCGTCGCCCGGTTCCGCGGCCGCGCCGTCGGCGCGTGGGGGACGAAGGCGCTCGGCCTCGTCGTCGTCCTCCTCTCGGCGGCTCCCCTCTGCCACCTCGCGTTCGGGCGCCCCCGCCTGCTCGGGGGAGGGCTCGGGGCCGGCGGCTTCGTCGGCGACCTCGTCGCCGGCGCCCTCGTCGCCGCCTTCAACGCGCCCGGCGCGACGATCGCGCTCCTGTCGCTCCTCCTGATCGGCCTCCTCCTCGTCGCGTCGCTCTCGCTCGGAGAGGCGGTCCGGCGCGTCGCGCTCCGGACCTCGGCGAGCGTCGCCGCCTGGCGGCTCGAGCGGGAGCGGCGGCGGCAGGTCGAGGAGAAGGAGCGGACGCGCCGGGCCGTCGTGAAGAAGCACCTGGAGCGGACGCTCGAGTCGCCCCCGCCGTCCGACGACGAGGAGGAGGAGGGCGGAGAGGTCGTCGCGATCCCCTCGCTCGCGACCTTGCGCGTCCGCGAACGCAGCGGCGCCGGGCAGTTCTCGGTGCGCCGGACGACGGGGTCCCCGGTCGCGGCGGGGGCCGAGGCCAGCGGCGCCGCGTCGTGTCTCCTCGTGCCCGCGCCGTCCGGCCGGCCCGCACCGCCCGGCCGCCCCGCCCCGGTCGCGCGTCCGGCCCAGCTGAAGAAGACCGAACCGGCTCCGCAGCGCGTCCTCCCGTTCCCGTCGCCGAAGGAGTCGAACGGGTGGGTCTTCCCTCCCGAGAAGCTCCTCCGCTCCGCGCCGAAGCGCGACCGCGACAAGACGCGCGAGGAGTTCCAGCAGACGATGGAGCTCATCGCCGCCAAGTGCCTCGAGTTCGGCGTCGAGGGGGCGGTCGACAGCTACCGGCCCGGGCCGGTCGTCACGACCTACGAGTTCAAGCCCTCGGCCGGCGTGAAGGTCGCGCAGGTCGCCGGCCTCGAGAACGACCTCGCCCTCGCGCTCGCGGCCGAGAAGGTCCGCATCGAGCGGATCCCCGGCCGCTCCGCCATCGGCATCGAGGTGCCGAACCGCAACCGCGACCTCATCTCCCTGCGCGAGATCGTGGAGAGCGAGAAGTTCAAGCGCTCGCCGTCCCTCCTGACGATCGCCCTCGGGATCGACGTCGAGGGGAACCCCGTCGTCGCCGACCTCGCCCGGATGCCGCACCTCCTCGTCGCCGGGATGACGGGCGCCGGGAAGAGCGTCGGCGTGAACGGCATGATCACGTCGATCCTCTACAAGGCGCGCCCCGACGAGGTGAAGTTCATCTTCGTCGACCCGAAGATGAACGACATGAAGGACTACGACGACCTGCCGCACCTCCTCGTGCCGGTCGTCGTCGACCCGAAGAAGGCGGCGAACGCGCTGAAATGGGCCGTCGACGAGATGGAGGGGCGCTACAAGCTCCTCTCCGAGTGGCCCGGCGTCCGGAACATCGAGCAGTACAACGCCGCGATCCGGGACCCCGAGGCCGTCGCGGAGGTCCGCGAGAAGCTCGGCGAGAAGCTGAAGGCCGACGGCCCCGACGGCTCGATCTCCCCGATGCCCTACATCGTCGTCGTCATCGACGAGCTCGCGGACCTGATGATGACGGCCCCGAAGGACATCGAGGAATCGGTCGCCCGACTCGCGCAGAAGGCGCGCGCGGTCGGCATCCACCTGATCCTCGCGACCCAGCGTCCCTCCGTCGACGTCATCACCGGGACGATCAAGGCGAACCTTCCGTGCCGGATCTCGTACACGACGCGGACGAAGATCGACGCGCGGACGATCCTCGACGCCACGGGCGCCGAGGCGCTCCTCGGGCAGGGCGACATGCTCTTCCTCCCGCCCGGGACCTCGTATCTCCAGCGCGTCCACGGCGGCTACGTCTCCGGCGAGGAGATCAAGGAGATCTGCCGCTTCCTGAAGAAGCAGGCGAAACCGATCTACGACGACTCCGTCACGGCCGACCGCGACGTCGTCCCCGACGCGAACGGACGGGGAGGGAAGGCGGGCGCCGACGACGCCGACCCGATGTACGACCAGGCGGCCCGCCTCGTCGTCCGCGAGAGGATGGCCTCGATCTCGTTTCTCCAGCGGCGGCTCGAGATCGGCTTCTCCCGCGCGGGAAAGCTCATCGACATGATGCAGCGCGACGGGATCGTCGGCCCGCCCTCGGGCGGCGCGAAGAGCCGCGAGGTCCTCGTCCCCTCCGACTACTACGACGGCGTCGACCGCCAGCCGCGCTGACGGTCCGACGGCGGCTCCGATGCGCATCGTCTTCTTCGGCTCGCCCGACTTCGCCCTCCCGTCGCTCGAGGGGCTCCTCGCCGCCGGGCACGAGGTCGCCCTCGTCGTCTCCCAGCCGGCCAAGCCGGTCGGCCGGTCGGCCGCGCTCGTCGATCCGCCCGTCGCCCGGCGCGCGAAGGAGCTCGGCCTCCCGGTCTTCCAGCCGCCGACGCTGAAGGACGACGCCGCGTTCGCCCGCCTCGCGGGCGTCGGCGCCGAGCTCTTCGTCGTCGTCGCCTACGGGAAGCTCCTCGCGCAGAGGGTCCTCGACCTGCCTCGCCTCGGCTGCGTGAACGTCCACGGCTCGGTCCTCCCGCGCTGGCGCGGCGCCTCGCCCGTCCAGGCGGCGCTCCTCGCGGG
>JAKPXO010000257.1 GCA_029567505.1 Acidobacteriota bacterium | reverse complement strand
TGTTACCCGGCGTCGGGTCGGTGATGCCGCCGGGTGCAGCAACCGTTGCCGTGTTGACGAGCGAGCCCGTCGCCGTCGCGGAGACCGTTGCGTTCACCGTGTAGGTGACCGTCGCTCCGACAGGGAGGTTGACGGTGTCGGCGATATTGCCCGAGCCCGAGGCCGTGCAGCTTCCGCCGCCCGCCGCCACGCACGTCCAGGTGACGCCCGTGAGCGTCGCCGGGAAGGTGTCGGAGACGGTGGCGCCGCTGACGGCCGACGGGCCGACATTCGTGGCCACGATGGTGTAGGTAACGCCGTTGCCCGGGATCACCGTCGTCACGCCGTCCGTCTTCGTAATCGAGAGGTCCGCCGTCGGGCTGAGGGTGTCGGTGTCCGTCGCCGTGTTGTTACCCGGCGTCGGGTCGGTGATGCCGCCGGGTGCAGCAACCGTTGCCGTGTTGACGAGCGAGCCCGTCGCCGTCGCCGAGACGGTGGCGTTCACCGTGTAAGTGACAGAGGCGCCGGCAGGGAGGTCGACGGTGTCGGCGATGTTGCCGCTGCCCGAGGCCGCGCAGCTCCCGCCGCCCGCCGCCGCGCACGTCCAGGTAACGCTCGTGAGCGTCGCCGGGAAGGTGTCGGCGACGGTGGCGCCGGTGACCGCGGACGGGCCCGCGTTCGTCGCCACGATCGTGTAGGTGACGTTGCTGCCCGGCACGACCGTCGTCACGCCGTCCGTCTTCGTGATCGTGAGATCCGCCGTCGGGCTGAGGGTGTCGGTATCCGTCGCCGTATTGTTGCCTGGCGTCGGGTCGGTGATGCCGCCGGGGAGGGTGACCGTGGCCGTGTTGACGAGGGTGCCCGTCGCCGTCGCGGAGACCGTCGCCGAGACCGTGTAGGTCGCGCTCGCGCCGACCGGGAGGTTGACGGTGTCGGAGATGTTGCCCGAGCCCGAGGCCGTGCAGCTTCCGCCGCCCGACGCTACGCAGGTCCAGGTCACTCCCGTGAGCGTCGCCGGGAAGGTGTCGGCGACGGTGGCGGCGGTGACCGCCGAGGGGCCGGCGTTCGTGGCCACGATGGTGTAGGTGACGCTGTTGCCCGGGATCACCGTCGTCACGCCGTCCGTCTTCGTGATCGAGAGATCCGCCGAAGGCGAGAGCGTGTCGGTGTCCGTCGCATTGTTGTCGCCCGGTGTCGGGTCGGTGACGCCGGCCGGGATCGAGACAGTCGCCGTGTTGGCGAGCGTGCCCGTGGCCGTCGCCGAGACCGTCGCCGTCACCGTGTAGGTCGCGGTGGCTCCGGAGGGGAGGTTGACGGTGTCGGAGATGTTGCCGCTGCCCGAGGCCGTACAGCTTCCGCCGCCCGACGCAACGCACGTCCAGCTGGCGCCGGTGAGCGTCGCCGGGAAGGTGTCGGAGACGGTGGCGCCGGTGACCGCGGACGGGCCCGCGTTCGTCGCCACGATCGTGTAGGTGACGTTGTTGCCCGGGACGACCGACGTCACTCCGTCGGTCTTCGTGATCGAAAGGTCCGCCGCGGGGACGGGAGTCGCCGGGGCCGACGCGTAGTCGTCTTCCGCAGCGTTCCCGTTTCCAGGCGTCGAATCCGGATCGGGAAGGCTCGACGTCGCGATCTCCGCCACGTTCGTTCCGTACGGACCGGTCAGGTTGACCGACGCCTGAACGTCGAGCGTCGGCGTCGCGCCGACACCGACGGTGCCGACGTTCCAGATACCGGACCCGGCGTTGTACGACCCCTGTGACGGGATCGCCCCGATGAACGTGTAGCCGGCGGGGAGCTGGTCCGTCACCGTGACGGAATCCGCCGGCGCCGGGCCGGCGTTCGCCACGGTGATCGTGAAGACGACCGTGGTGCCGACGAGGGGCGTTGCGTCCGAGACCGTCTTGAGGAGGGAGAGGTCCGCCTGCGCCGAGACGGTCAGGCTGTCGGACGCGAAAGCCGGGCTCGTCCCCGCGTTCGTGCTCGTCAGGAGCGACGAGGTGTTCGCGTAGACGCCCGGGACTCCTGCCGTCACTGTGACCGCGAGCGTGCAGCTGCCGCCTGCCGGGATCGATCCGCCGTTGAGACGGATGCCGACGTCACCGACTCCGAGGGCCCCGCCGCCCGAGTCGACGACCGTCCCACCGCACGTGCTGGAGACCGTCGTGCTCGCGAGCGTCATCGCGCCCGGTGACGTCGGGAAGACGTCGGTGAACGCGGGGGAGGCGAGGGCTGCCGCCACCGCGTTCGGGTTCGACAGGACGAACGTCAGGACGCTCGTGCCGCCGCCGAGGATCGTGGCCGGGGAGAAGGATTTCGCGATCGTCGGCGGGCCGGCGAGGACGGTCAGGTCGATGGACGGGCTCGGGCTTCCCGGGGTCTGGGTCTGGCTCGTCAGGACCCCCGAGGTGACGTTCGGGAAGATTCCCGGGCTCGGGGCGTCAACGACGACCGTCACCGTGCACGTGCCCGGCGCCCCGGCCGGGATCGTGAGGCCCGAGAAGGAGAGCGCCGTCTGGCCCGTGGCGAAGGCGTTCATCGCGGCCCCCGCGCAGGTGCCGCCGGCGTTCTGGTTCGCGCTGATCGCCATGCCGGCCAGCGTGTCGGTGAAGGAGGCCCCGATCAGTCCGCCAGGGAGAAGCGTCCCGTTGTTCGGGTTCGAGAGCGTGAAGGTGATCGTGCTCGTCCCGCCCGCGGGAATCGAGGCCGGGGAGAACGCCTTCATGATCGTCGGCTTCGCGACGGCCCGCAGCGTGTCGACCGCCGGATCGGGGTTCGTGGAGCCCTCCAGCGTCACGAGCGTGTTCGCCGCGATCGTGTTGACGTACGTCCCCGTCGCCCCGACCGTCACGGGCACCGTGACCGTGCAGGACGTCGAGGCAGCGAGCAACCCGTTCCGGACCGTCACCGTCCCGCCTCCGGCGGGGGCGTCGACAGTGGAGCCCGGACAGGTCGTCGAGGGCGCCGGAGCGGCGGCGACCGTCACTCCGAGGGGCAGGTTGTCGACGAGGCCGGGGTTCGCGAGGGTCCTCGGGACGGTGTTCGTGTTGCTGATCCGGATCGTCAGCGTCGAGCTGCCGCCCACCTCGACCGTGTTCGGCGAGAAAGACTTCGCGACGTTGACGTTGCGGAGGATCGTGAGCGTCGCCGAAGGCTCGTTGTCGTTCGTGACACCCTGGGCGGAGGTCAGCGTCGAGATCGGGATCTGGTTAACGTGGTTCCCGTCGACGAATGCCGTTACGTTCACCGAGAGCGTGCAGGTGGAGTTCGCGTTGATCGAGGCCCCCGAGAAGCCGATCTGAGTCGCGAAGGGGACGGCTGAGATCGTCGCACCGCTGCACCCCGCCCCGGTGAACGTGGCCGCCGGGACGGAGTAGACCTCGACGTTCGCCGGGAGGAGGTCGACGAGGCCGACGTTCGTGAGGGCGATGGCCCCCGGCCGGTTGTTCGCGACCGTGATGCTCGCGACCGACGGGGCGCCGCCGTTCGAGACGACGGGCGTGAAGGCCTTGTTCAAGGTGACGGCCGGCGCCGCCTGGAGCGTCAGGTTCGCGTCGGCGTTCGCGTTGAAGGTGAAGCCCTCGGCGGTCGACAGGCTGTTCGCGGGAATCCGGTTCCGGTAGCTGCCGGGCGCGCCCGCCGCCGGCGTCTGGACGTCGACGCGCACCTGGCAGCTCGTCGAGCCGGTCCCGAGCGAGCCGCCCGCGAGGACGATCGAGGTCGCCCCCGCCGCCGCGGTCACCGTGCCGCCGCAGTTGTTGAAGACGTTCGGCGTGGCCGCCACGACGAAGCCCGCCCCCATCGAGGTGAGGAGGTCCGTCAACCCCATGTTCGTGAAGGCGATCGCGCCGTTCGCGTGCGAGATCGTGATCGTCAGGCGGCTGACCCCGCCCGAGAGGACCGTCGTCGGGTTCCACGACTTCCCGACCGCCGCGGCCCGGTTGACCGTGAGGTTCGCCGCGGCGGCGAAGGCGTTGTTCCCCCGGTCGGTCACGAGCGCCCCCGCTGCGATCGTGTTCGTCCGCGTGCCGGTCGACGCGTTCGGGGCGACGGCCACCGGCACGGTGATCGTACAGTTCCCGCCCGCCGGGATCGAGCCGCCGGAGAGGGTGATCGCCGTGCTTCCGGGGACGGCGCCGAGGCTCCCTCCGCACGTCGTCGTCGCGGCGGGCGCAGAGGCGACGGTGTAGCCCGTCCCCATCGTCGTCAGGTTGTCCGTGAACGACGTGATCGTGGCGTTCAGTCCGCTCGAGTTCGAGAGGGTGATCGTGAGCGTCGTCTGCTGGCTCTGGACGACCGTTGTGGGGCTGAACGCCTTCGCCGCGGAGACGGAAGTCGCCGCCGGGTTCACGACGAGGGTGGCGCTCCCCGTCGAGTAGGCGACGGAGCCGAAGGTGCCGGTCGGGATCGTGTTGTTCCAGCTGCCGATCGTCGTCCCCTGGACGGTCGCGGTGACCGTGCAGCTGCCGCTGTTGTTCGTCGTCGCGCTCGACGCCGCCGGGATGGTCCCTCCCGTGAGCTGGACCTGCGTCGCCGTGAAGGAGGTCGTCCCGCCGCACGTGGTCGTCACCGGGCCGACGACGGTGATGCCGGCGGGCATCGCGTCGACGAGGTCCGCCGGGCTGATCGCCGTCAGGTTGTAGTTCCGAAGCGTGAGGGTGAGCGTCGAGGTTCCGCCGACGGTCAACGTGCCCGGCGAGAACGCCTTGTCGACCCTCGCCCCGGTCTGGACGGTCACTGCGCCGCTGATGTTCGCCGTCGTCGTCACGCCTTCCGCGGTCGTGACCGTCCCCGAGCCGATGGTGTTCGTAACCCCGCCATTGCGGGCGACGTTCGCCTCGGAGGCGCGCACCCGGACCCGGGCGGTGACCGTGCAGCTGCCGCCCGCGGCGAGGCTTCCGCCGGTAACCCGGAACGAGGTGTCGGCTGGGTCGAGGCTTCCCCCCGAGCCGTCGGTGAACGAACCGCCGCAGGTGCCGCCCGTCGTCACCGGGGAGCTGATCTCGAGGGGCACGGGGAGGTTGTCGGTGAAGGAGAGGTTCGTGAGGGGGAGCTGCGTATTCGGGTTCGTCAGAGTGATCGTGACCGTGCTGACGCCGGCCGGGTCGACGTGAAGGACGCTCGGGCTGAACGTCTTCGTCCCCGTGAGGGGAAGGAACGGCGCGACGGTCAGGGTCGCGCTCGCGTCCTGCGGATTCGAGCCCTGGTCCGTCGTCGTCACGCCGCCCGCGGGGATGGTGTTGACGTAGGTCCCTGGAATCGGCGAGCGGACGGTCACGACGACGTCGCAGCGGCCCGAGTTGATTCCATCACCGGCCGGAATCGTGCCGGCCGTGAGCGAGACCTGCGTGGCCGGAGCGATCGAGAGAGTCCCGCCGCAGCTGTTCGAAACGATCGAGGTGGCGGTGACGTCCGCCGGAAGCGTATCGACGAACGCCGTGCCGCCCGCGACGGCGGTCGCCGAATTGAAGAGGCTGATCGTCATCGTCGACGTCTGGCCCGGCACGACGTTGATCGGGACGAAGCTCTTGTTCACGTCGACGACGGACAGGGCCGGCGACGCAAGAAGCACGGAAAGGAGGGTGCCCGCCAGGGACGACCGGGAAAGGCCCGACGGCCTCGACGCGCGCTCCGGCTGCTGCTCCCCGTGGCGAACCCACCCCGCCTCGCTCAACCCCGTCCGATTGCTCATGGCCTCTCCCTCCGGCACCCGCGGGTGCTCCCCACCTGTCACCGTGCCCCGCTCAGGGGCATCCAGGTCGAAGGCGAACGAAATGGGGCAACGACGGTGAGCAAGACCGCTGCCATGCTTGCGAAGAGGGGCGCTGCACAACGGCGTGCCATGCGTCCCGGGAGCCGAAGCCTTCTGCCGAACAGAGGGTTCGAAGGGTCCCGATCGCGAAGAGCGTGCCGCGCGCAGCCGAGTGACCAGGACCTCGGCCCCGGGCGCCTGTCGCATCGGCGAGGCCGGCTCCGCTCGACGGATCGCAGGGGCCATTCGCCCGGTACCGTTTTGGGCCCCGGCCCTCTCAGTTCGAGCATTCCCGTCCTGTTTCGGGACGGGCCGGCCTTGCCGTCACCACCGGATGCTACAGTCCGCCCCCCGCCGCCCGGCCCCACGGCCCCCGCGACGGCCCGAGCCATGACCGACCCGCATCACGCCCTCGCCGCCGAGATCGCCCGCCGCCGGACCTTCGCGATCATCAGCCACCCCGACGCCGGCAAGACGACGCTGACGGAGAAGCTCCTCCTCTACGGCGGGGCGATCCACCTCGCCGGCTCGGTGAAGTCGCGCAAGGCGGCGCGACACGCCACGAGCGACTGGATGGAGATGGAGCGCGAACGCGGCATCTCGATCACGACGAGCGTCATGCAGTTCGGGTACGCCGGCCGGCACGTGAATCTCCTCGACACGCCGGGCCACAACGACTTCAGCGAGGACACCTACCGCACCCTCGCCGCCGCCGACAGCGCCGTCATGCTCGTCGACGCCGCCAAGGGAGTCGAGCCGCAGACGATCAAGCTCTTCCAGGTCTGCCGGATGAGGAAGATCCCGATCGCGACGTTCGTGAACAAGCTGGACCGGGCCGGGCGTGACCCGTTCGACCTGATGGACGAGATCGAGAAGGTCCTCGGGATCCCCTGCTCCCCCGCGACCTGGCCGATCGGCTCCGGGCCCGACTTCCAGGGGGTCTACGACCGCTGGTCGAAGAAGCTCCTCCGCTACGAGCGGGGCGAGACGAAGGGGGAGAAGCTCGAGGCCGAGACGTTCGAGCTCGACGACCCGGCGCTCGTCGAGGAGATCGGGGCGAAGGCGCACGCCCAGCTCGTCGAGGAGCTCGCGATGCTCGACGCGGCCGGGATGCCGTTCGACCGCGATCTCTTCCTCGCGGGCGAGCTGACCCCCGTCTTCTTCGGGAGCGCGCTGAACGACTTCGGCGTCGAGCCGTTCCTCGCCGAGTTCCTCGAGCTGGCGCCCGGCCCGGCACCGCGGGAGTCGAGCGCCGGGTCGGTCGACCCGGCCGAGCCGCGCTTCTCCGGCTTCGTCTTCAAGATCCAGGCGAACATGGACCCGGCCCACCGCGACCGCGTCGCCTTCGTCCGCGTCTGCTCGGGGAGGTTCACCCGCGGCATGGAGGTGCGGCACGCGCGCACCGGACGGACGCTCAAGCTGAACAAGCCGCTCCAGTTCCTCGCGCAGGAGCGAACGCTCGTCGACGAGGCGTGGGCCGGCGACGTCCTCGGCTTGTGGGACTCGGGGGCCCTTCGGATCGGCGACACGATCCACGAGGGGCCCGCCGTCGAGTACGCCGGCATCCCCCGCTTCTCCCCCGAGCTCTTCTGCCGCGTCGTCCTCCTCGACCCGCTCAAGAGGAAGCAGCTGAAGAAGGGGCTCGACCAGCTTTCGGAGGAGGGGGCCGTCCAGGTCTTCTACGACCCGGTCCGCCTCGAACGGGACCCGATCCTGGGCGCGGTCGGCGCGCTCCAGTTCGAGGTGATCCAGCACCGGCTGCGGGCCGAGTACGGAGCCGACGTCTCGTATGCGCGACTGCCACACCAGATCGCCCGCTGGATCGAGAACGAGGGCTTCGACCCGCGCGACTTCGACGACCCGGGCCGCTGCGAGCTGCTCGCCGACGGCGAGGGGCGGCCGCTCGTCCTCTTCGAGAGCGAGTGGCACTTCGAGCGGGCGAAGAAGACGAATCCGAAGCTGACGTTCGCCGCCGCCGTACAGCCGGCCCGGGCCCGGTAGCCGGCTCCGCCCGGACCGCCCCGCCTCCCCCGTCCCTCTTCCCGAGCCTCCCCGGCGGACGCGAACGTTGCGTGGGGAGAGCGCCCGGCTCCACAATCAGGACCTCGGACGGGCTGGATCGGAGGCGGACGGTGGAGATCCCCGAGTCCTTCTACAGGAAGCTGCTCGATTCGCTCACGGACGGCGTCTACTTCGTCGACCGAGACCGCCGCATCACCTCGTGGAATCACGGCGCCCAGCGGATCACCGGCTATTCCGGAGAGGAGGTCGTCGGCTCGTACTGCTGGGACAACCTCCTGCGCCACGTCGACGGCGAGGGACGCGAGCTCTGCCACGCCGGCTGCCCGCTCGCCCAGACCGTCGCGGACGGACGGGACCGGGAGACCGACGTCGCGCTCCTCCACAAGGGCGGGCACCGCGTCCCGGTCAAGGTGCGCGCGGTCGCGATCCGCGACGCCTCGGGCGAGATCATCGGAGCGGTCGAGACGTTCCAGGACGAGACGGAGCACCAGGAGACGCGCCAGCGCGCCGAGGAGCTTCAGCGCCTCGCGTTCCTCGACCCGCTGACGGGCGTCGGCAACCGGCGCTGGGCCGAGGCGGAGCTCGCCTCGCGCCTCCGGGAGGCCCAGCGGCACGGCTTCACGTTCGGCCTCCTCTTCGTCGACATCGACCGCTTCAAGGCGGTCAACGACCGTCACGGGCACGAGACGGGCGACGCGGTCCTCCGGCTCGTCGCGAGGACGCTGCGGCACGCCGCGCGCGGGCACGACTTCGTCGGCCGCTGGGGAGGCGAGGAGCTCGTCGTCCTGGCCGCCCATTGCCCCGGTCCGGCGTTCGGCGCGGTGGCGGAGAGGTTTCGCGTCCTCGTCGAGAGCTCCCGGACGCCGACGCCCGCGGGCCCGGTCTCCGTGACCGTCTCGATCGGCGCGGCGCTCGCCCGTCCGGACGACACGCCCGAGACGCTCGTCGCCCGCGCCGACGCCCTGATGTACCGGGCGAAGGCCGAGGGCCGCAACCGCGTCGTCGGAGAGACCTGAGCCCCGCGGCCGCTCTCCTCAGGCCGCCTCGGTCGGCTCCGGCCTCCCCCAGTACCAGCCCTGCCCGTACTCCGCCCCGAGCTCCTTCAGGATCTCGGCGACCGGCGCCCGCTCGACCATCTCGGCGACGACGGTCTTCCCGAGGGCGTGAGCGACCGTGACCATCGCGCCGGTCAGGGCCCGGTTCGTGGCGTTCGTGTCGAGGTCGCGGACGAACGAGCCGTCGATCTTCACGAGGTCGACGGGGAGCGACTGGAGGTAGGCGAACGAGGAGAAGCCGGTCCCGAAGTCGTCGAGGGCGAAGCCGCAGCCCGCTTCCTTCAGCCTCCGGGCCCAGCGCTGGAGGCCGGCGATGTCGGCGATGGCCGCCGTTTCCGTGATCTCGATCGTCAGCGCGCCGGCTGGCAGGCCGCTCGCGCCGACCAGCGCCTCGACCTCCGCGAGGAGCGCCTGGTCGCCGAGGCTCGTGCCGGAGAGGTTCACGAAGAGCCGGCGCTCCGGGCGGGCGCGGAGGAGCTCGATCGCCTTCGAGACGACCCACCGGTCGAGCGCCGGCATCAGCCCGAAGCGCTCCGCGGCCGGCAGGAACGCCCCCGGAGCGACGACGCCCCCGTTCGCGTCGATCATCCGGAGGAGGACCTCCTCGTGGTGGGACTCCCCGGTCTCGAGCGAGACGATCCTCTGGGCGTAGAGACGGAACCGCCCCTCCCGGATCGCGTCCTTCACCTGGGCGGCCCAGCGCCCGATGTCGTCGATGGCGCGCCGGCCGGCCGTGTCGTCACCGCAGACGACCCAGCGGTTCCGCCCGGCCTCCTTGGCCATTCGCAAAGCGGCGTCGGCGAGGGAGAGCGTCGCCGAAGCGCTCCGGGCCGCCTCGACCGGGGCGAGGCCGAGGCTCGCCGAGACGTCGAAGACGACGTTTTCCGAGGCGAACCGGATCCCGTCGACCGTTCGCCGCAGCCGCTCCGCGATCTCTCCGGCCTCCTCGAGGCCCGACTCCGGGAGAAGGACGACGAACTCGTCCCCGCCGAAGCGGTAGAGCATTCCGCTCCGGGGCAGGTCGAGCGAGAGACGTTCGGCCACCTCGATCAGGAGGCGGTCGCCGGCAGGATGGCCCAGGGCTTCGTTCAGGAGAGCGAACCGGTCGAGGTCGATCATGACGAGCGTTCCGCACGCTCCGTCCACGGCCACCGCGCGCTCGATGTCCTCGCGGAGCATCGCCTGGTTCGGAAGCCCGGTCAGGGGATCGCGCGTCGCGAGGTTCCGGATCAGGTCTTCCTGCCTCCGGCGGGAGGTCAGGTCCTCCTTGATCGCGACGAAATGCGTGATCACGCCCTTGTCGCTCCGGACGGGCGTGATCGTCATCTCCTCGAGGTAGATCGACCCGTCCTTCCGGCGGTTGTAGAGCTCCCCGCGCCAGACCCCGCCGGCCAGGATCGTCTCCCACATCTGCCGATAG
Organism: Acidobacteriota bacterium; assembly: GCA_029567505.1. Taxonomy (GTDB): domain Bacteria; phylum Acidobacteriota; class Thermoanaerobaculia; order UBA5066; family UBA5066; genus UBA5066. Next base: position 29,350 of record JAKPXO010000257.1, on the reverse strand, counting down.
AAGGCGTCCCGCTGGAGACTCGACTTCAGGACGTCCGGCTTCCGCCCGAGGATCTCCTCGAGGGGCCAGCCCGTGATCTGGGTGAAGGCGGGATTCGTCCAGACGATCCGCCCGTCCACGTCGGTCAGGAGAATCCCGTCGGCGGCGGCCTCCAGGGCCGAGTTGCGGAGCCGGAGCTCCTCCTCGGCCCGTCGCCGGGCGACCCGCGTCGCCCAGGCCTCGCGCGCCGTGCGGACCGCGTGAGGGAGGCGCGAGAGCCGCTCCTTCAGGACGTAGTCGTCCGCTCCCCGCTTGATGCAGTCGGCGGCCGTCTCCTCGTCGAGCGCCCCCGTCACGACGATGAACGGAAGGTCGGGGCGCTCGCTTCGGACCACTTCGAGCGCGGCCAGGCCGTTCCACCCCGGGAGCGAGTAGTCCGCGAGGACGAGGTCGGGGTCGAGGACCGCGAGCGCCTCACGGAAGGCCGTCTCCGTCTCGACCCTCGTCCACTCCACCGGGATGCCGGCCCGCCGGAGCTCCCGGACCTCCAGCTCAGCGTCGGTCTGGACGTCCTCGAGCAGGAGGAGCCTGAGGGGCGGACCTTCGACCGAAGCGGACGTCATGGCAGAGCCCTCACGCCGGAGACAGATTGAAAAGGAGCCAGTACTGCCCCACCCTCCCGACGGCGTCGACGAACTTCTCGAACTCGACGGGCTTGACGACGTAGCTGTTGACGCCGAGGGAATAGGCCTTCTTCACGTCCGGCTCCTCGCGCGAGGACGTGAGGACGACCACGGGGAGAGTCCGGGTCCGTTCCTCCTGGCGGAGGCGGGCGAGGACCTCGAGGCCGCCCACGCGGGGGAGCTTGAGGTCGAGCAGCACGACCCGGGGCAGCGGCGGCCGGGTCGTGCCGTCGCCGAGGAGGACCTCGAGCGCCTCGACCCCGTCGCGGGCGACCCGCACGGGATTCGTCAGGTGCATCCGCTGCAGGGCGCGGAGGGTCAGCTCGACGTCGTCGGGGTTGTCCTCGACGACGAGAACGTCCGGAGCTTCCTGCACCGTCATTTCTCTCCTCCTGCCTCGGGGATCGACACCGTGAACCGGGCGCCACGATCCGGCTCGGCCCAGGCCGAGATCGAACCGTCGTGCCGGGAGACGATCCTCTCCGCGAGCGCGAGCCCGACACCGGTCCCGTCGAACTCCCTCCCGTGGAGGCGCTGGAAGACGCCGAAGAGCTTCCCCGCGAACTTCATGTCGAACCCCACGCCGTTGTCCACGACATCGTAGACCACCCGGGCGTCCTCGCGCCGCCCCCGGATCGCGATACTTCGCCGGGCTCGCGTCGCGCTGAACTTCACGGCGTTCGAGAGGAGGTTCACGAAGACCTGCCGGAGGAGGGGAGCGTCCGCCTCGACGGGCGGCAGCTCGCCGATCTCGAGGTCGGTTCGCCCGCGCTCTTCTTCGGACAGGACCTCCCGCAGGACCTCCCGGACCAGCTCCCCGACGTCGACGCGCGTCCTCTTCAGGTCCTGCCTTCCGGCCCGGGAGAACGCGAGGAGGTCGTCAATGAGCCTCCCCATCCGCCGCGCGGCGTCCCGGACCACCCCGAGAAGCCGCCGCCCCTCCCCGTCGAGCCCCGCGGCGTGGTCCTCCTCGATCATGCGGGAGAAACCGTCGATCGCCCGCAGCGGCGCCCGGAGGTCGTGGGAAACCGAGTAGGCGAAGCTCTCGAGCTCCCGGGACTTCGCGACGAGCTCCTCGGTCCTTCGCTCGACGCGCGCCTCGAGGTCGGAGTTCAGGCGGCGGACCTCCTCCTCGGCCGCCTTTCGCTCCCGGAGGTCGAGGACGAACGCGACCGATTCCTCGCGGGTCTCGCCGACGAGCGCGAAGCCGACGAGGACGGGAACGCGGCTGCCGTCCTTCCGGAGGTACTCCTTCTCGTAGGGGGTGCAGACACCTCGCTCCAGGGCCTCCGCGGACCGCGCCACGTCGACCTCGATCCACTCCGGCGGCGTCAGACCCCGCCAGGAGAGCGCCCCCTCCTCCAGGTCGGCCGGGGTGCGTCCCACGATCCGGAGGAACTCGTCGTTGGCCGCCGTGAGCCGCCCGCTCGCGTCCGCGAGGAACGCGCCGACCATCCCGGAGTCGAAGAAGGCGCGGAGCTTCTCCTCCGCGCGGACACGCTCCGTCACGTCGTTCACGAGGACGAGCCGGGCCGGCCTCTCCTCGAAGGTGACGTCGTGCGTGACGACCTCGACGAGGAGCGTCCGTCCGTCCTTCGTCCGGTGCCGCCACGGTCCCGACGATCGGATTCGCGTCCGCGGGACCTGCACGTCGACCCGGAGAGCCGCTTCGTCCTCCGCCGGCCGGATCTCGCGAAGCGTCATCCCGAGAAACTCGTCCCGCGAGTAGCCGTAGAGGCTGACGGCGGCCTCGTTCACGGCGAGGAACCGAAGGGACGCGACGTCGAAGACCCACATCGGTCCGGGGTTGTCCTCGAAGAGCCTCCGGTAGCGGGCTTCGCTCGCGGCGAGCGACTCTTCCGCGCTCCGGCGCCGCTCGCCGGCCTCGATCAGCTCGAGCGCGAGGCCGAGGTCCCGCGCCAGGTCCTCGAGGAGGAGGACCGCCTCCGGGGTGAAGGCCCCGGCGCGGTCCGCGTAGAGCGTCAGGACTCCGATCGTCGTCTCACCCGTCCGGACCGCGCAGGAGGCTCCCGAGCGGAACCCTCGCCGCGCCGCCGCCTCCCTCCACGGCTCGACGGTGGGGTCGCTCTCCCAGTCGTCGATGACGACCGTTCGCCCCTCGCGGAACGCGGTCCCGACCGGCCCCCGCCCGAGCGGCCCCGCGTCGGTCGTGATCCGGACCTCTTCGAGATAGCCGGCGAAGGCGCCGGCCGAGGCGGCCGGGGCGATCCGTCCCTCCGCATCCGGAACGCCGATCCACGCTGCGAGGAAGCCACCCGTCGAGACGATCTCCTCGCACGTCCGGCGAAGGACGGTTTCGCGGTGGTGGACCTCGACGAGGACCTGGTCGACCGCCGTCAGCGTCCGGAGGACCCTGTTGAGGAAGCGGATCTGACCGAGAGCCGCTTCGGCGTCGGAGACGTCCCGGACGACCGAGACGAGGATCTCCTCGCCCTCGAGGACGACGGTCCGGGCAGAGATGTCCGCGGGGAAGAGGCTTCCGTCCCGCCGCTTCCCCCGCGTCCGGATGAGGCCGCCGACGCGGCGCGCGCCGGACATCTTCAGCCGGGCCTCCGTCACGTCCTCCGCGGCGAGGAGGTCGAAGAGGCTCCGGTCGAGGAGCTCGTCGCGGGACAGGCCCCAGAGCTCCGTCGCCGCGCCGTTCGCTTCGAGGATCCGGCCGTCTCCGGGCCGGTGCCAGACGACCGCGTCGCGCACCTGCTCCAGGACGAGGCGGTGCCGTTCGTCCCGGCGCTGCAGCTCGGCCGCCGTCCGGAGCCGCTCCGACGTCCGGATCGCCCGGAAGGTCGCGGCGGCCGCGAGAGCGAGGGAGACGAGGGCGAGGGACTGCCACAGGCGGCCCGGCGCGCGGCTCCGCATGGCCTCGGCCCGGTCGATCTTCACGACGAGGCCCCAGCGCGTCCGGTCAATCCGCCGAAACGCGGCCCAGACCGTCTCGCCGCGGTAGTCGACGAGCTCGCCGAAGCGGTCGGGGCCGTCCAGCCCCTCGAGTGCGGTCCGGTCCGCGGCCAGGCGCAGCTCGCGGGGCGGTGTCGGATCGGATACGACGTGGCGCGCGGGGGAGAGGAGGACGGGGCCGTCCGCCTCCGTCGAGACGAGGAGCGCCTCCCCCGTGCGGGACGGGATCGGCTCGCGCCGCAGGATCTTCCAGAGCGACCTCGAAGGGTCATCGACGAGGACGGCCCAGCCGCGCGGTGCGTCGCCCGGCGCGCGGACGCGCGCCGCCACGAGGAGACGCGCGGCCTCCCCGTCGCCGACGAGGCTGACGACGACCGCCCGCGCCGCAACGCCGGCGACGACCGCGGCAGAGCCGGGCGGCAGCTGCTCTCCCGCGCCGGCCCGGACGGCCCCGTCCTCGCCGAGGAGCAGGATCGAGCGTGCCCCCCACTCGGCCCGGCCCGCCTCGAGGACCACTCCGAGGCGGGCCGAGTCCTCGTCGCCGAGCCCGGCATCCGAAGCCAGGAGGGCGCGGACGCTCGGGAAGGCCGCGAAGACGCGGGCGTCCGCGATGCGCTGGTCGAGGTGAGCCTCGATGGCGGCCTTCTGCTGGCCGGCCAGCGTCGTCAGTGTGTTCCGATAGTCCCGTCGCGCCGCCCTCGCGAACCCGACGTGGACAGTCACCAGGCCCGCAGCGAGGAGGACGAGCAGGGCGGCGTACGGCCAGAGGCGGCGGAACGCACCGGACGCGTCGGGGTTCCGGTCGTCCTTCGCCGAGCCCTTCGCTCGCGGGGTTCGAACCACGGCCGAGCCCACCTGCTCCTCCGGGACGAGAGTACCGCGATACGGCCATCCCTGCGCCGATTCCGGCCCGTTTGGGCATCCTCGGCGCGAACCCGTCCGCGGCCCCCGCCGTACCTCGTCGCGGAGGCACACCATGAAGGGTCCGAAGGTCCGCGTCGAAGAGCTCGAGGTGACCGGCGAGAAGCTGCTCGCGACGGTTCGGGAGCTCGTCCGCCAGGGGAACGTCCGTCGCATCGTCATCCGCAACGCGAAAGGGGTGACGCTCCTCGAGATCCCGCTCGTCGTCGGGCTCGCGGGGGCCGTTCTCGTCCCGATCTGGGCGGCGATCGGAGCGCTCGCGGCGCTCCTCGCGAAGATGACGCTCGTCGTCGAGCGCGTCCAGGACGCCCCAGAGGAGCCGCCCCCGCCCGAGACCGCCGCCGGAAGCCCGAAGCCGCGCCGTCGTTCGCCCGGGCGCCGGACCGCCGCGAGCGACTGAGGCGGGCGCGTCCGCCGCCGAACCGGTCCTGGCCCCAGGCGCGCTTCCCGAGCCTCCCGGCGCCGCGTCGCGCCGACCGGGCGCGAAACGGTAGCTGCGACGTTCGTTCCCCGTGCCTCGCGATCGAGGGCATCGCCGGGCTGTTCGTCGGAGACTCGCCCGTGGCGCTGGCCGAGGAGACCCTCCGCCGGCTCGACGTGAGCCGGGGCAACGCCCGGCGGATGTCCTCCATCATCGACGTCCTCCTGCGCTTCTCCCGCCTGGGCCGGTACGAGCGGCAGCGGGACCGGGTCGACAGGGCGGAGCTCGCGCGGTCGGCCCTCGAGGAGGCGGTCGGCGACGCCTCCACTCGGGCACGGATCGACCTTCGGATCGCGGAGCGGCCTTCCGCCGAGTGCGCGAGGGCGGGGGCGCCGTCTTCCGTTTCTCCGTGCCCTCGGCCGTCGACCCGACTCCGTCGCGGATCGCCGACGAGCTCCTTCCTCCGCCGCGGCCCCGCGGAAGCGGGTCTTCCCGCGCCCGACGCTCCGTCAGTCCTGATGGCCCGGCAGGTAGAGCGAGCGCGCCGTCAGGACGCGGTGGTCGAGGCCCGCGGCCCGGTCGAGGCGGGCGACGAGGGGCGGGAGCGGCGCCGAAAAGCGCCAGAGGTCGCCCCGGCCGCCGTCCGCGGCGAACGCCTGCTCCCACTCGCCCCACCACGGCACCTGACGCGCGGCGATCGGCTCCACGACGAGGACACGCGCTCCGCGGCGCGCGGCCTCGAGGAGCCGCGGGAGGAGAGTCCCGCGGGAGGGGTCCCCGAGCTCGTTGACCACCCATCCGAGGAGGATCGCGGCGCCGCGGCCGGGGAGGCGCTCGCGCAGGAGGTCCCCCGCCGTCGCGCGGCCGCGCAGGGATAGCGCGGCGTACGTCCGGCGCGCCTCGCTCGCCGCCCAGCCGCTCCTCTCCACTCCGAAGACCTCGGCGCCCGCGGCGAGCGCCCAGGCCGCGCCCGCCGCACCGGTGCCGCACCCGAGGTCGAGGACGCGCGAGAGGGGCGGCTCGGCGGCGCCGACGGAGGCGACGATCCGCTCGACGACGAGATGGTGGAGCGGCCCGTAGAAGAGCGCGAAGGCGGCCCGCTTCCCCTCTCCCTCGAAGACCGCCCCCGAGCCGATCCGGCCCCTCCGCTCGACGTAGAGCGAGGAGACCGCCTGGAGCCCCTTGCGCACCTGGGCGAAGGAGAGCTCGGCGAGATGGCGTCGCTCGAGGTCCTCGAGCCAGCGGTCGAACGGAGGTTCGGTCATGCCGTCGGTTGCCCTCCCGGCGTCAGGGCTCTCCGAGCTCCTTCGCGACGGCGGCGACCGCGGCCTCGCCCGCGGCGAGGGCCCTCGCTGCGGCCGACGCGGAGAGCTTCGCCGCGTCGGCGGGCGCCGGGCGCGAGCGCCTCCACGCCTCCCGCGCCGCCTCGACCTCGGCCCGCGTCGCCTCCTCGGCGGCGAGCAGGCCGGGGAGCGAGCGCGCCTTCAGCGCCGCGAGGGCGCGGCGGTCCATGTAGCGCTTCTTCTCGCCCCGCGTGTCGGGGAAGAGGCGCTTCCTCAGCTCGAGGGCTCGCGCGGCGAGAGGCGCCGGGCCCCGGCCCGCGGCCAGCGGCGCCGGGACCGCGCCGGCGTGAGGGAAAACCGGCACGGCGGCTCCCGCGAGCGGAAGGCTCGGGACGATCCAGAGCGCTCCCGCCTCGGGTCCCTCTCCCGGCGCGGGCGCCTCGAGAACGATCGCGGCGACGGTGTCGAGACGGCAGATGCTGTCGCCCGTGTAGACGAGCGGCGGTCCGGATTCCTCGCCCGTCTGGCCGATCCCGGCGTTCCCGACGTCGCGCGCGGCGCGCAGGATCGTCGCGAGGTCGAGTCCGCCCGCAGTCGACGACCCGAGGAGCTCGATCGCGCGCGCCTCGCGCAGGAAGCCGGATCCCGACCCCTTCGTTCCGCTGTGGCTGTAGTTCGAGCGGACGAGGAGGCCCCGGGCGCCGTCGCCCGATGGGGCGGCGTCGACGCGGACGTAGCCTTTCGCCGACGTCTCGAAGACCGCGGCGCCCCCCTTCGCGTCGATGACGCCGAAGTTCGCGGAGACGTCCCGTCCGCCGGAGTTGGAGCGCGCGAGGAGCGCCTCGAAGTCGTCCACCGTCGCGCACGACTGGAGGGCGAGCTTCATGAACGTCCCCTCGCCCGCCGTGTCGCCGCTTTCGAGGTTGTAGGAGGCCGAGTTCATCACGCCGAAGCCGGTGGAGTTGATCCCGGCCCAGACCTGGAGGCCGGCCGCGTCCCCGCGGTTCACGACGCCGACGTAGGGATAGCGTCCGTCGGCGAGGTAGACAACCTGGTTGTCGCTCCCGTCCGCGTCCCGGTTTTTCCAGAGCATCGGGCGGCCGCTCCTCGAGGCCGACGGGGCGACGATCGCGGTGGTGCAGGCGTCCGCGGGGGAGGGCGCGAGGGGCGCGGCCAGTACGGCGAACGCGGCGGCGGCGGCGAGCCGGAAGCGGGTGGCGTGAACGGACACGAAGTCCTCCTCGGCCGTCCATCGTAGCCGAGGCCAGGTCCTCACGGTCCGTGCGCACCCCGCGCGGGCCGCCTCCGCTCGGGGCGGTCCGGCCTCCCTCGAACGGCCGGCCCGTGGCAGAGTGCGCGCATGCAGGACCGTCCTCGCCGCGAGAGCTTCCTCCCCTTTTCCCGTCCGAGCATCGGCGAGGAGGAGATCGCCGGAGTCGTCGAGGCGCTCCGCTCCGGCTGGATCACGACGGGCCCGCGCACCGCCCGCTTCGAGGAGGAGCTCGCGGCCTTCAACGAGGTCCCTCGCTGCCTCGCCCTCCTGAGCGCGACGACGGGCCTCGAGCTCGCCCTGGGCGCGCTCGGGATCGGCGAGGGGGACGAGGTGATCACGACGGCGCACACGTTCGTCTGCACCGTCTCGAACGTCGTCCTCCGCGGAGCCGTCCCCGTCCTCGTCGACGTCGAGGCCGACACGATGAACCTCGACGCGGAGCGGATCGAGGAGCGGATCACTCCGCGGACGAAGGCGATCCTCCCGGTGCACTACGGCGGGCTTCCGTGCCGCATGGACCGGATCTGGGCCGTCGCGGAGCGCCATGGCCTCGCCGTCGTCGAGGACGCCGCCCATACGATGGGGGCGCGCTACGCCGGCCGCCGGATCGGCGCCGACCCGCGGTCGGCGTTCTCCGTCTACTCCTTCCACCCGAACAAGAACCTGACGACGATCGAGGGAGGCGCGATCGCGTTCCACGATCTCCGCCACGAGGCGTACCTGAAGCTCCAGCGTTTCCACGGCATCGCGCGCGGCGCGGGGACCCCCTACCCCGAGGGCTCCCCGCTCTACGACGTCCCGATGCCGGGCCGGAAGTCGAACTTCACCGACGTCCAGGCGGCCGTCGGCCTCGCCCAGCTCCCGAAGCTCGACGCGTTCGCCGCGCGCCGCCGCGAGCTCGCGCGCCTCTACCTCTCACTCCTCGCGGAGGTGCCGGAGGTGGAGCTCCCCGCCGACGGCGACGCCGAGCGCGAGCATTGCTGGAACCTCTTCGTCCTCCGGAACCGCCCCGAGGCGACCGGCCTTTCGCGCGACGAGCTGACGGCGGCGCTGAAGGCGGAGAACGTCGGCACGGGCATCCACTGGCAGGGGCTCTTCGCGTTCTCGTTCTACCGCGACTACTTCGCGCGGCACCCGGAGGGGCTCCCGAAGGACGGCCTGCCGCACGCGACGCGGACGACGGAGAACCTGATGTCGCTCCCGCTCTTCCCCGCGATGACGGAGGAGGACGTCCTCGACGTCGTCTCGGCGCTCCGGCGGATCGTCGCCGCCGGTCGACGGCGGGCGCGGAGCTGACACGGGCTTTCCCGAAGGGACGGCTCGAACGAATGAGCTCCGGGCCCCTCGCGCGCGTCGCCGGCGAGGCGTCAGTCGGGCTGGGGGGCTTCGGCGGCCGGCAGGCGGCGGAGGATCCGGTAGAACGAGGAACGGCTTATGCCGAGGAGTCGCGCCGCCTCCAGGCGGTTCCCGCCCGTCCTGCGGAGCGCCTCCTCCAGTCGCGCCGAGGTCACGTCGACGATCGGGCTCCGGCCTCCGCGCGGCTCGCTCGCCGGGAGCAGCATCTGGGAGCGGCCCCAGAGCGCCCGGAAGTCCGTCGGTTCGAGGATCGGTCCGTCGCCGAAGACCGCCGCCTGCTCGACGGCGTGCTTCAGCTCCCGGACGTTCCCGGGGAACGGATAGCCCGTCAGCAGGTCGAGGGCCTCCGGCGAGAGCGTCCGCTCCGGACCGCCCTGCTCCCGGAGCTTGCGGAGGAAGTGCTCGGCCAGGAGCGGGATGTCCTCGGGGCGCTCCCGGAGCGGCGGGACGAGGAGCTCCAGCGCGGAGAGGCGGTAGTAGAGGTCCTCGCGGAACTCCCGCCGCCCGATCGCCGCCTCCATGTCGAGGCTCGTGGCGGCCAGGACGCGGACCCTCACGTCCGTGACGCGGTTCTCGCCCACCCGGCGGACGCGCCCTTCCTCGAGGACGCGCAGCAGCTTCGCCTGCGCGGAGAGAGGGAGCGCCCCGATCTCGTCGAGGAAGAGGGTCCCGCGGTGCGCCTCCTCGAAGAGCCCCCGGCGCGCCTCGGTGGCTCCGCTGAACGAGCCGCGGGCGTGTCCGAAGAGCTCGCTCTCGACGAGGGTGTCGGGGAGCGCCGCGCAATTGACCGCGACGAAGGGCGCCCCCTCGCGGTTTCCGAGGGCGACGATCAGGCGGGCGACGACGTCCTTCCCCGATCCCGTCTCCCCGCGGATGAGCACGGTGACGCCGAGCGGGGCGACTCGGGTCGCCCGCTCGACGAGCCGACACCAGGCTGCGGACCGGCCGACGGCGAACGCCGCCGCTTCACCGGGGACGACCATTCGGGCGAGTCTAGCCTCTCGACGGGCGATTCGCGCTATCGTCCGCCCGTGTCGAACGTCCGCCTCCTGCTCCTCGAGCCCGACCCGGCGCGGTCGGCGCGGATCGCGCGGTCGTTCGAGGAGCTGCGGACGCCGGTCACCGTCGCGGCCTCCGTCGAGGAGGTCGCCCTCGCGGCCGCCTCGGGCCCCGTCGTCGTCGCGGCGAGCGGGCTCGGCGGCGGCGGAGCCGCCCGCCTTCGGGCCCTCCGCGAGGACCCGCGGACCGCCTCCCTCGCCGTCCTCGCCGTCGCCCCCCGCGGGGCGGGGAGCGTCGCCGCGCTCCGGGCCGGTGCCGACGACGTCGTGCCGTGGCCGTCGCCGGCGCCCGTCGTGAGGGCCCGCCTCCGGGGCCTCTTCGCCGACGCGCGCGCCCGGGCCGAATCCCACCGAACGGTCGCCGCCTTCGCCGGCCTCCTCGAGGCGTTCGAGGCGCGGGAGCCCCACCGGATCGAGCACTCCGCCCGCGTCGGGCGGCTTGCGGCCGGGATGGGCCGCCGGGCGGGCCTGTCGGAAGCCGAGATCGAGCGGGTCCGGGTCGGCGGAGTCCTCCACGACATCGGGACGGTCGCGATCCCCGACGGCATCCTCTACAAGCGCGAGCGCCTCACCGACGGCGAGCTCGCCGTCGTCAAGTCCCACCCGGTCATCGGGTTCAGCCTGATCCGCGACGTCCCCGCCCTGGAGCCGTACGGCCCCTTCGTCCTCCGCCACCACGAGAGGATCGACGGGTCGGGCTATCCGGACGGCCTACGGGGCGCCGAGATCCCGCTCCCGGTGCAGCTCGTCGCCCTCGCCGACGCGTTCGACGCGATGACCTCCTCGCGCCCGTACCGCGCCGTCCGGGACGACGGGCAGACGCTGAGCGTCCTCGAAGGGGAGGCCCGCCGCGGCCAGTGGGACCGGGCTCTCTTCCCTCTCCTCGTCGCCGAGGCCGAGGCCCAGGGAGGCTGACGGCCCTTTTTGACAAGGGGCGGCCCCCGTTGGGAGACTCCCCGCCCGGACACTGCCTCTCGCCACCCGGCGCGGGGCGGGCCCCGTACCACGATCGGCCAGGAGTACGCCGTCCCCCGACGACGGGGCGGGCCGGCCAAGGAGAAACATGAGCACCGTCCTCGACCCGAAGGTCGCCCCCGCGTCCTCCGCCCGACCGAAGTTCAAGGTCGCCGACCTCTCCCTCTCCGAGCTCGGGCGGAAAGAGATCCGCCTCGCCGAGCAGGAGATGCCCGGCCTGATGGCGCTCCGCGAGCGCCACCGCGGCGAGAAGCCGCTCGCCGGCGAGCGCGTCATGGGAAGCCTCCACATGACCGTCCAGACGGCCGTCCTGATCGAGACGCTCGTCGAGCTCGGCGCGGACGTCCGCTGGGTCTCCTGCAACATCTTCTCCACCCAGGACCACGCCGCCGCGGCGGTCGTCGTCGGCCGGCCCGAGAGCGGCGGAACGCCCGAGAGCCCGAAGGGGACTCCCGTCTTCGCCTGGAAGGGGGAGACGCTCGAGGAATACTGGTGGTGCACCCGCGAGGCGATCGAGTGGCCCGACGGGAGCGGCCCGACCCTGATCGTCGACGACGGTGGCGACGCGACGCTCCTCGTTCACAAGGGGCTCGAGTTCGAGACGGCCGGGAAGGTCCCCGTGTTCGACCCGAAGAACGACCCCGAGGAGTGGGGCGTCATCCTCGAGCTGATCCGGACGGAGCTCGCGAAGGACGGGAAGGTCTTCTCCCGCCTCGCGAAGGCGATCCGCGGCGTCTCCGAGGAGACGACGACGGGCGTCCACCGCCTCTACCAGATGGAGAAGGACGGGGCGCTCCTCTTCCCCGCGATCAACGTGAACGACTCCGTGACGAAGTCGAAGTTCGACAACGTCTACGGCTGCCGCCATTCCGTCGTCGACGGCCTGAACCGGGCGACGGACGTCATGCTCGGCGGCAAGGTCGCCGTCGTCCTCGGCTTCGGCGAGGTCGGCAAGGGGTGCGCCGAGGCGCTCCGCGGGCAGGGCTGCCGCGTCATCGTCACCGAGATCGACCCGATCTGCGCGCTCCAGGCCGCGATGCAGGGCTACGAGGTGAAGACGCTCGAGGACGTCGTCGCGACCGCCGACGTCTTCATCACCGCGACCGGAAACCTCGACGTCATCACCGCCGAGCACATGGCGAAGATGAAGGACAAGGCGATCGTCGGGAACATCGGCCACTTCGACAACGAGATCGACATGGCCGGGCTGAAGAAGGTCCCCGGCGTCACGCGGATCAACATCAAGCCCCAGTACGACGAGTTCCGGTTCGCCGACGGCCACTCGGTCATGATCCTGGCCGAAGGGCGCCTCATGAACCTCGGCTGCGCCACGGGCCACCCGAGCTTCGTCATGTCCTCGTCGTTCACGAACCAGGTCATGGCACAGATCGCGCTCGCGAAGAACCAGGGCGAGTACGGGAAGAAGGTCTACGTCCTCCCGAAGAAGCTCGACGAGGAGGTCGCCCGCCTCCACCTCGCCCACCTCGGCGTGAAGCTGACCACGCTCACGCCGAGGCAGGCCGGCTACCTCGGCGTTTCGGCCGAGGGGCCGTACAAGCCCGACCACTACCGCTACTGACCGCCGCGAGGCGTTCGCGAGCGACGGGAGGCCCGGGGGCGACCCCGGGCCTTCGCCGTTCCGTCCCCCCGACGGGGGGCTCTCCGTCACCTCCCGGTGGGCGCGAGCGCGATTCGCCCGAGCGGCGGCGGCTCCGCCGGACCGTCTCGGGAAAGCCACCGGAGGTGCTCCGCGAGGAGGTCGGCGTCGAGCGGTTCGACGCCCCCGAGCCGCCGCCCGGCGGCGAGCTCGGCGTGGCCGTCCCCGCCGGCGGCGAGGAAGCTCGAGACGGCCACGCGGTACCTCGCGTCGTCCCGGAGCGGTGAGTCCGCGACCCGGACCGCGAGGAGGCGGCGCCCCGCCGGGGCGCCGAGGTCGGCCTCGAGCGTCACCCCGGAGAGCTGCAGGAGGCCGCCCGTCCTCCGCCCGACCGCCGCGAGGCTCCTCTCGAGCACCGCCCGGAGCTCCGCCCCCGCGAGCTCCACCGTCACCACGCGGTTCCCGAACGGCAGGGCGGAAACGACGTGCCGCATCGAGAGGGGCCCGGCGGGGAGAGGAGCGCGGAGGCTCGAACCGGGAACGAGGGCGACGTCCGCGCCCGTCCCCGCGCGGAAGGCGTCGGCCACGAGGCTTCCGAGCGGTGTCTCCCGCTCGTGACTCCCGGTCTCGTCGAGCGGCCGGGCGAGCGCTCCGGCCGGAGCCGCGAGCTCCCTCTCCAGCCGCGCCATGAGCTCCTTCTCCATCTCCGAGAGCTCGGGGTCGGGGGCGACGGAGACGTCGACCGGGTGCACCGCGACGCGCGAGGAGATCCGGCCTCCGCTCCTCTCGAGCGTCAGCTCGACGACCGACCCGAGGTTGCCGCTCGGCGCGGCGACCGGACGACCGTCAAACCAGCGAACGACCGAGACCGTCTCGGATTCCTCCTCGGTCAGAACGGCGTCGACCTCCGGGACCTCGGCGAGCAGCCGCCGGTTCACCTCGAACCCGGCCTGCGTCAGGACGACGATCGCCTCGGCCCCTTCCCGCCGAAGCGCCGCCGCCTCGCGCGCCACCGCCTCCACGAGGTCGGTCTGCCGGACCGCTCGGTGGGGTGTCGTCGTGCCGAGGTCGTCCGTGAGGCCGAGGAAGCCGACGGTGAGCCCCCCGACCCGGACGAGACGGCGCGTCGGGAGCGCCGCGAACGGACGCCCGGCCTCGTCGACGAGGTTCGACGTGATCCAGGGGAAGGCGGAGCGGCGGACGAGGCGCTCGGCGTGGGCCGGCCCGAAGTCGAACTCGTGCTGGCCGAACGTCGCGAGGTCGACGCCGACGCGACCGAGGGCGTCGACCATCGGCTCCCCGCGGAAGACGCCGCCGAAGAGCGTGCCGCCCGCGAGGTCCCCGCCGAAGACGAGGAGCGCGTCCGGCCCTCCGGCCCCGAGGCGGTCGACGACCGTCTTCAGGCGCGCGACCCCTCCCCTCTCGCCGTGCCGGTCGACGACCGGCGCGATCTCGTGAGCGTCGGTGACGTAGAGGATCGTCGCGCGCGGCGCGGTCGCGCAGCCGAGCCAGAGCGGCAGCGCGAGGAGGAGGAGGGCCCCGCCGGCTCTCACGGGAGGCGGGACCCCTCGACGCCGCGGGCGGGCACCGGCCTCAGCCCTTCCGGGGCCAGTACTCCGGCTCGACGTCGTCCCGGACGACCGTCGTCCCGGCCTCTCCCCGGAGCATCCGGGCCGTGTCCTCCAGCGCTCCGATGCAGGCCGCCTTTCCGGTCGCTACGGCGAACTCGCACGCGGCCTGGACCTTCGGCCCCATCGATCCGGCCGGGAAGGAGTACTTCTTCAGATCGGCGATCGAGACCGTCTTCAGGGCGCGCGCCTCGGGCGTCCCCCACCCGACGTAGACGGCGTCGGCGTCCGTCGCCATGACGAACGCGTCCGCTCCGACCTCGCGCGCCAGGAGCGAGGAGGCGAGGTCCTTGTCGATGACGGCCTCGATCCCCTGCAGCTTGCGGTCGGGGCCGTACATGGTCGGGATTCCCCCGCCACCGGCGAAGATCACGACGGTCCCCTTCTCGAGGAGCCACTTCACCGGCCGGATCTCGAAGATCCGCTTCGGGTGCGGCGAGGGGACGACCCGGCGCCACCCGTTCCCGTCCGCCTTGAATGTCCAGCCCTTCTCGGCGGCCATCCGGTCGGCGTCCTCCTTCGAGTAGACCGGGCCGATCGGCTTCGTGGGGTTCCGGAAGGCCGGGTCGGCCGGGTCGACCTCGGTCATCGAGAGGATCGTGGCGAAGGGGCGCTCGAACGGGAGGAGGTTCCCCATCTCCTGCTCGATGACGTAGCCGATCATCCCTTCCGTCTGGGCGCCGAGGACATCGAGCGGATACGGCTCCACGTGGGCATAGGCCGACTGCTGCAGGGCCAGGAGCCCCACCTGCGGACCGTTCCCGTGCGAGATGACGATCTCGTTGTCGTTCGCGACCGGCGCGAGCGCCTCGCAGGCCCTTTTCACGTTGGCCCGCTGGTTCTCCGCCGTCATCGGCTCCCCGCGCTTGAGGAGGGCGTTCCCTCCGAGGGCGACGACGACGCGCATGTCTCTACTCCTTGTCTTCCATCTTGCGGCCCCCCCCGCGGCGACGAGAAGCCGGGGGCATGGGGGCTCTGCTGATCATGTTCTCGGGGGACCCGGACGCCGGGTTGACTTCGTCTTCGCTTCGCGGTCCCCGAACCCCTCCGCGCGGGCTCGCTCTCAGGCCAGCGTCGCGACGAGGACGGCCTTGATCGTGTGGAGCCGGTTCTCGGCCTGGTCGAAGACCACGGACGCCGGCGACTCGAAGACGTCGTCCGTCGCTTCCATCGCCTCGATCCCGAACTTCTTGTAGATCTCCTCGCCGATCTTCGTGTCGCGGTTGTGGAACGAGGGAAGGCAGTGGAGGAACTTCGCCTTCGGGTTCCCCGTCGCCGCCATGAGCGCCGCGTTCACCTGGTACGGGAGGAGGAGCTTGATCCGCTCGGCCCAGACCGAGTCGGGCTCGCCCATCGAGACCCAGACGTCGGTGTGGACGAAGTCGACGCCCTTGACGGCCGCCTTCGGGTCTTCGGTGAGCGTGACCTTCCCGCCGGACGCCTTCGCGAGCTCGTTCGCCTTCGCGACGAGCTCCTCGACCGGCCAGAGGTGCTTCGGCGCGCCGAGGCGAACGTCCATCCCCATGAGCGCGCCGCCGAGCATGAGGGTGTTCCCCATGTTGTTCCGCGCGTCGCCGAGGTAGGCGTAGGAGACCTGCCCGAGCGGCTTGTCGCTGTGCTCGCGCATCGTGAGGAGGTCGGCCAGGATCTGGGTCGGGTGGAACTCGTCGGTCAGCCCGTTGTAGACCGGGACGCCGGCCCACTTCGCGAGCTCCTCCACGATGGCCTGCCCGTAGCCGCGGTACTCGATGGCGTCGTACATCCGCCCGAGGACCCGCGCCGTGTCCTTCATCGTCTCCTTCTTCCCGATCTGGGAGCCGGAGGGTCCGAGGTAGGTGACGTTCGCGCCCTGGTCGTAGCAGGCGACCTCGAAGGCGCAGCGGGTACGGGTCGAGTCCTTCTCGAAGATCAACGCGACGTTCTTCCCGCCGAGGCGCTTCACCTCGGTCCCCGCGTACTTGGCCCGCTTCAGGTCGCGCGCCAGGTCGAGGAGGTAGAGGATCTCCTTCGGGGTGAAGTCGTGGATCGTCAGGAAGTGGCGGTTCTTGAGGTTGAACGACATGGGTCCTCCGGCGACGGCTTTCCCCTGGCGGCGGCGGGACCGCTCCGGGCACCTCCCGCGAGGCTCCTTCCGGACGTCCGTCGAGCGCGCGCCGCCCCTCCCCGGGGCGAAAGCCGGATTCTAGAATGGAAGACCGTTTGACCGCGCCCCCCGTCCGGAAATACGCTTCCGGGTTATGAAGCGGGACTATGCGATCTCCGGAACGACCCTCATGCTCGCCGCGGCCCTCGGCGGCGCCCTCCTCACCCAGGCGGCCTGCAAGAAGAGCGGACCCGACATCAAGGTCGGTGTCATCGCCGAGCTGAGCGGGGACATCTCGGAGATCGGCGACGCCTGCAAGAAGGCCGCGGAGCTGGCCGTCACCGAGATCAACGAGGCCGGCGGCGTCGAGGTCGCCGGCACGAAGCACCTCCTTCGCCTCGTCATCGAGGACAGCCAGGGGGCCGCCGAGCCGGCCGCCGAGGCGGCGAAGCGCCTCATCGACCAGGAGAAGGTCCTCGCGATCGTCGGACCGAACGCGAGCTTCGGAGCGGTCCCGGCCGCCCAGGTGGCCGCGGAGAAGAAGACGCTCCTGATCTCGCCCTGGGGGACCGCGCCCCGCGTGACGCTGGACGACACCGGTGCGCCGCGGACGTGGGTCTACCGGACCTGCTTCACCGACGCCTTCCAGGGGTCGGCGCTCGCGAAGTTCGCGGCGGCCTACATGAAGGCGACGAAGGCCGCGGTCCTCTACAACCCGGCGTCCGAGGCCCCGAAGAGCCAGGCCGAGCTGTTGAAGAAGGAGTTCGAGGGGCGCGGCGGCCAGGTCGTCGCTTTCGAGACCTACGCGACCGGCGACAAGGACTTCTCGGCCCAGTGGAAGAGGATCGCCGAGGCGGCTCCCGACGTCGTCTTCCTCCCGAGCTATTACGGGGAGATCCCCGAGCAGATCCGGCAGGCCCGGGCGGCGGGCGTGAAGGCCCCCTTCCTCGGCAGCGACACCTGGACGAACTCCGAGCTCCTCAAGAGCGCCGCGGAGGTGGACGGCGCGTTCTTCTGCGCCCACTACAACCCCGACGCCATGGAGGACAAGGTCGGCATCTTCCGCGGGGCCTACGAGAACCGTTACGACAAGGAGGTCCCGGACGACGGCGCCGCCCTGACGTACGACACGCTCTACCTCCTGAAGCAGGCTCTCGAGACCGCGACCAGCGACGACCGCGAGGCGGTGCGCGAGGCCTTCTCGAAGATCTCGAGCTTCGACGGCGTGACGGGCCGGATCGTCTTCAAGGGAGGCGCCCCCGACCCGGTGAAGAGCGTCGTGATCAAGCAGTTCAAGGCGGGGAAGATCTCCTTCGTGACCAATATCGACCCCGACTGAGATCGACCCCGGCCGAACGAGGCCGTCCTCGGCCTCGTTCGGCCCCCACCCGGGCCTCCGGCCCTCTCCCGTATCGACCCCGACGGAACGCGACAGCTTCACGGCATTCCTCATAGGGCCCGCACGCGCGGGCTTTTCGTGCTTTCCCGCGTTCCGCGGGCGCCCGGCGCCGAATAGCCGGCGGCGTGCGAGGATCGTCGGGACGGACGCGCCATGAAGTACACCCAGCTCGGCCGCACCGGCCTCGTCGTCTCCCGCCTCGCCCTCGGCTGCATGAGCTACGGAGACCCGCTCTGGCGCCCGTGGGTCCTTTCGGAGGAGGACGCGCGGCCCTTCTTCCGGCGGGCCCTCGAGGCGGGGATCAACCTCTTCGACACGGCCGACATGTACTCGCTCGGCGCGAGCGAGGAGCTGACCGGGCGCCTCCTGCGCGAGATGGGGCGCCGCGACGAGCTCGTGATCGCGACGAAGGTCCACTTCCCGATGGGCCCCGGCCCGAACATGTCCGGGCTCTCGCGCAAGCACGTCGTCCAGGCCTGCGAGGCGAGCCTCCGCCGTCTCGGCGTCGAGACGATCGACCTCTACCAGATCCACCGCTTCGATCCCGCGACGCCGGTCGCCGAGACGCTCGAGGCGCTCGACCTCCTCGTCCGGCAGGGGAAGGTCCGCTACGTCGGGGCGAGCTCGGGCGAGGCCTTCCGCCTGGCGAAGGCGCTCGCGACCTCCGACCTCCGCGGCTACCCGCGCTTCGTCTCCATGCAGAACCACTACAACCTCCTCTACCGCGAGGAGGAGCGCGAGATGCTCCCGCTCTGCGCCGAGGAGGGGCTCGGGGTCCTCCCGTGGTCGCCGCTGGCCCGAGGCCTCCTCGCCGGGACGCGGGCCACGCCCGCGGACCGCGAGGCGACGCCGCGTGCCGCCTCGGACGACTACGCCCGGCAGCTCTACGACCACCCCTCCGACGCCGACGTCATCGACGCGACGCGTTCGGTCGCCGCGGCCCGGGGCGTGCCGATGGCCCGGGTCGCGCTCGCCTGGCTCCTCTCGCGGCCCGGCGTCACCGCGCCGATCGTCGGCGCGACGAAGCTCGCCCACCTCGAGGACGCGCTCGCCGCGCTCGACCTGGCGCTCTCCCCGGAGGAGACCGCCGCGCTCGAGGAGCCCTACCGGCCTCACGCCGTCCGGGGCTTCGCCTTTTCGCCGCCCGCCCGCTGAGGCGGACGCGGCCTATCATCCGGACCGTCCCGGAGGAGGTCCCCATGAGAGTCTTCGTCACCGGAGCCACCGGACACATCGGCTCGGCCGTCGCGGCCGCGTTCGCCCGAGCGGGGCACGAGACCTGCGGCCTCGTCCGGGACCCGCAGAAGACCGCGTCCCTCGAGGCCGCGGAGGTCGTGCCGGTCCTCGGCACGATGGAGGAGCCCGACGCCTGGAGGGAGGTCGCCGGACGCTGCTCCGTCCTCGTCCATTGCGCCGTCGACTCGTCGGACCGCTCGTGGGACCTCCACCGCGCCGCGCTCGGGGCCCTGCGCGACGCCGCTCGCGATCGCGTCGACCGGGTCCTCCTCGCCACGAGCGGCGTCTGGGTCTACGGAGACACGGGGGAGGCCGCCGTCGACGAGTCGACCCCGCTCGATCCGCCGACCTTCTCCGCGCCCCGTCCGGCCGTCGACGCCGCCGTCCTCTCCTGGAACGGCGCCGGGCTGCGGACGCTCGTCATCCGGCCCGGATGCGTCTACGGCGGCGCGGGGAGCCTCACCGCGGACTGGTTCGAGAGCGCCTCGCGGGACGGCGCCGCACGCGTCGTCGGGGACGGTACGAACCGCTGGGCGATGGTCCACCGCGACGACCTCGCCGACCTCTACGTCCGGGCCGCCGAGTCGGGCCTCTCCGGCGAGGTGCTCAACGCCACCGACAGGAGCCGGTCCACGGTGCTGGAGTGCGCCATCGCCGCGAGCCGCGCCGCGGGGGCGGAGGGGCGCGTCGAGCACCTGCCGGTCGAGCAGGCCGTCGCCGCGATGGGCCCGTTCGCGACCGGCCTCGCCCTGAACCAGCACGTCGCGTCGTGGAAGGCGGTCCGGCGGCTCGGATGGACGCCTCGCCACGCGGGTTTCGTCGACGAGGCCCCCCGCCTCTTCGCGGCCTGGCGGGCCTCCCGGACGGAGGCCGCGTGAGCGCCCCCGCGATCGGCTCGATCGGCTGGCTCGACCTCACGGTCGAGGACGCCCCGCGCCTCCGCGACTTCTACGCGGCCGTCACCGGATGGCGGCCGGAGCCGGTTCCGATGGGGGACTACTCCGACTGGGCGATGATCGACCCCTCGTCGGGCCAGGCGCGCGCCGGGGTCTGTCACGCGCGCGGCGGGAACGCGGGCCTCCCGGCCGCCTGGCTCGTCTACGTCGTCGTGGCCGACCTCGACGCGAGCGTCGCGGCCGCGACGGAGCGGGGAGGGGAAGTCCTGCTCGGGCCGAAGGCGATGGGCGAGAGCCGCTACGCCGTCTTGCGCGACCCGGCCGGGGCCGCCTTCGCCCTGTGGCAGAACGGGGCGTGACCGCGACCGCACCGCCGTCGGGACGCGCGCGTCGCGCCCGGCCCGGCTTCCGTCCGGCCGTCGAGCCCTGCCGGAAGCGCGTATCCCGCTGCCGCGATGCGAGTTCAGGAATGGGCCGTACAATCCGCGAAACGGTCCTGCATTGAGCGTCCTTCTCAGGCCTCCCGAGTTCGATCACTACTCCGTCTCCCGCGTCCTGGGCGAGGGGGGGATGGGGATCGTCTTCCTCGCGGAGGACCGGCGGACGCACCTTCCGGTCGCCGTGAAGGTGATGTCGCGGAGCCTGACCGACCCCGAGCTCCAGGCGCGGTTCATGAAGGAGAACCAGATCCTGGCCTCGCTGAACCACCGGAACATCGTCCGGTGCTACGAGATCACCCGCTCGCGCGAGGGGCTCCCGACCATCGTCATGGAGTACGTGAAGGCGGTCGACTTCGGCGCCTTCGAGGGGCGGCCGTTCCCGGAGCTGATCCCGCTCATGGTCCAGGCCGCGATGGGGCTCGCGTACCTGAAGGAACGGAACATCCTCCACCGCGACCTCTCGCCGAACAACATCATGGTCACCCTCCAGGACGAGCGCCGCCTCGTGAAGATCCTCGACTTCGGCGTCGCGAAGGTCCTGCAGGAGGGGAGCGGCGGGGAGCTGACGCAGACCGGCGAGTTCCTCGGGAAGCTCGCCTACGCCTCGCACGAGCTGCTGACTTTCGGCCAGGTCGACTTCCGGAGCGACATCTACTCCCTCGGCGTCATCTTCTTCCGTCTCCTGACGAAGCGCCGTCCGATCAACGTCCAGAACTCGAGGAACTACCTCGAGTGGGTCATGGCTCAGGAGAACCGCGGGCCGATCGACTTCGCCGCCCCCGAGGGGAACCCGGCGATCCCCGACTCGCTGCAGGCCCTCGTCCTGAAGATGCTCGCGAAGAAGTCCGAGGACCGACCGCAGGGGTACGAGGAGATCATCGACGCCCTCGTCGCCGCGCAGTCCGAGGCGGAGAAGTCCGGCCTCGTCCCGGACCCCGAGACGGTCTCGACTCTCCCGTCTCCCGAGGCGCGCAGCTCGATCTCCGGCTCCGCCGGGACCCCGGCTTCGCCCGCCGGCTCGTCTCCGACTCCGGGCGGCTCGGGTGCCGCGGGACTCTTCGACGACGGCGCGTTCCCGTTCACCGAAGCAGAGACGAAGGCCCCGTCCTCCTCCCCGAGCCTCGCCGGTTCGCGGCTCCCCGCTCCGGCGCCGGCCCCGAAGGCCACCCCCGCCTCGCAGATGCCCGACTGGCTCGAGCAGGCCGACTACAACGAACAGATGCAGGTCATCAGCGAGAGCAAGCAGGGGATCCCCCGCTCGCCGGTCGTCCACCCCGCGTTCGGCGGCGAGTCGCGCCCGCGTCCGGTCAGGCGGGACACCGAGTCGATCCGTGTGCGCCAGAAGGAAGCGTCCTCCCGGAAACGCACGACCGTCCTGGTGTCGCTCCTCGTCGTCGCGATCCTCGGCGGAGGCGCCTGGGCCGGCTGGACCTTCTACGTCAAGCCGAACCTCCCCTCCTCCTCGCCCGAGGCGCTCGCCCTCCCGGCGCCACCCGATCCGGCCTCCGTGGCGCCGCCGACGGCGCCCGAGACCGTCCTCCCGACGGCGGTCCCGGAGCCCGCGAAGACCGTGAGCCGGGCCGCGAAGCTCGGTTCGGCCGAAAGGCGCCTCGTCGACGCGAACGTCGCCGGCTTCTACGCCTCCGCCGACACGATGGGGAGAGGGCTCAGCATCATCCTCGAGTTCCGGCAGCCCGCGAACGTCTCGGGCCTGAAGTCGGCCCGGATCGTCTCGGCCACCGACGCCTCCGGACGGAACGTGCCGGGCGTCGCCGGGGCGACGGCCGAGATCCGCTTGAACCTCAACGACGACCCGACGAGCCTGGTGCGCGTCCGCCTCTTCGCCGTCGGCGAGAACGCGGCCGCGGCGGCCGCCTCTCTCCGCTCCATCTCCGTCGAGATCGGCTCGGCGACGATGCGCGCCAGGTTCGACCCACGGGTCCTCTCGAGGTAGGCGCGGTGGCGGCGTCCCGTCCGGACGCGCGCTGCCGTGGCGATCGCCGCGGGCGTATTTCGTGAGACGTTCCTCCGCCGTCCCGCCGACGGTGACGTTCTGGGTAGCCCAGGCAGGCGACGTCCCCACCCTCCTCCCGATGATGCGGGCGCTCTGGGAGCACGAGGGGATCCCGTTCGACGAGGGGCTCGTCGAGCCGCCGCTCCGCGAGCTCCTCTCCGAGCCCGCGCTCGGTCGCGTCTGGCTCGCGCTCGCGGGCGGCGCCGTGGCCGGCTACGCGATGGGGACGTGGGGGTTCAGCACGGAGCAGGGGGGTCGCTTCCTCCTCCTCGACGAGCTCTTCGTCCTTCCCGCCTTCCGCGGGACGGGAATCGGGCGGGCGGCGCTCGCGTTCGTCGAGGAGGCCGCGCGCGGCGCAGAAGGGCGTGCCGTCCGGATCGAGGTGGCCGAGGAGAATGACGGCGCGCGGCGGCTCTACCGCGAGGCGGGCTACGTCGACCCGCGGCGCCTCTTCCTCGCGAAGCGGCTGACCGAACGCTGACGACGCCCGACGCCGGGACGCTTCGGGGCCTACACTCCACGCGGAGACGCGACCGCGACGTGCCGCTCAGACGCATCGAGATCGAGGGCTTCCGTGGGATCCGGCGGATGACGCTGGACCTGGACGACACGACCGCGCTGATCGGAGAGAACTCCTGCGGCAAGACGAGCGTCCTCGATGCGCTCGAGCTCGCGTTCGGTCACCGCGGCGCGCGGCCCGCCTTCTCACCTCTCGACTTCCACCTCCCGGTCGGGACGGCGGCTCCGGTCGAGCGGATCTCGATGCGGTTCACGTTCGCCGGGGAGGGCGGGCGCGAGACCGTCGCCGAGCTCACGGCCTCACGGACGCCCGACGGCTCCCCCGCCGTCGCCACGTCCCGGCTCACGGACCGCGACGGACGCGACCTGAGCCCGGGAGACGAGGAGGCCGTCGAGGCGTTCCGCCGCCGGCATCCGGTCCTGCGCGTCCGCTTCAATCGGCCCCCGCGAGTCGCGCCCGTGGAGATCGACCTGGAGACCCCGGCGACCGGCCCGGAGGCGCCCGCGCCGGCCGTCGTCCCGCCAGCGCCCGGGGAAGCTGGCGAGGGCGAGGTCACCCGGAAGCTCCGTCGGACGGTCGAGAGCGCCTACCGGAAGTTCTCGGGCTCCTGGCGGCCCCATCCCGAAGAGCTCCGGGAGCCGATCGCGGCCGCCCGCGCTCTCGCGGAGCGCTGGGTCGAGCGCCTTCGCCTCCCGCCCCGCGCCCCGGGCGGACGCACGACCGAGATCCTCGCGGAGACCCCGGTCCTCCTCGGCGCCACCGATCCTCTCCGGGCCGAGTCGCGCGAGGGGACGGGCATGCAGAGCCTCGCGCTCCTGATGCTCCTCGGGGCCGTCCTCGACGCCGAGAACGGCTCCCCCGTCGAGGCGGGTGCCGAGCCGCTCGTCCTGATCGAGGAAGCGGAGGCCCATCTCCACCCGATCCTGGCTGCGCGCGTCTTCGGCCTGATCGACCGCGTCGCCGGGCAGAGGATCCTGACGACGAACTCGGGCGATCTGCTCGCCTCGGTCCCCCTCCACGCCATTCGCCGCCTCGTCCGGAACGGGGGCGGAGTGGCCGTCCACGGCCTCGCCGAGGGGGCACTGACGGTCGACGAGATGCGGCGCGTCGGCTACCACATCCGCGTCAACAGGGCCTCCTCGGTCTTCGCCCGCTGCTGGCTCCTCGTCGAGGGGGAGACCGAGTCGTGGCTCCTCCCGGAGATCGCCCGGCTCATCGGGCACGACCTCCCCGCCGAGGGGGTCCGGTGCGTCGAGTTCGCCCAGTGCGGCATCGCGCCGCTCGTGAAGATGGCGCGCGGCCTCGGGATCGAGTGGCACCTCCTCGCCGACGGGGACGACGCCGGACGGCACTACGTCCGGGCCGCCCGCTCCTTCCTCCAGGGAGAGCCCGACCGCGAGCGTGTCACCGGCTTCCGCGAGCGGGACGTCGAGCACCACCTCTGGGGGGCCGGCTACGCCGGCGTCTACCGGGCCGCCGCCCAGCGTGCCGGCGTCTTCCCGTCGCTCTTCGGCCGCCGGCGCATCCCCACGACCGCGATCATCGACCGCGCGCTGAAGGCGCACGGGAAGCCGCGCATGGCGCTCGAGGTGGCCGAGGCGATGGCCGCGCCCGATTCCCCGGGGGTTCCACGCCTCCTCGCGTCGGTCGTCGAGAAGGCCGTCCGCCTCGCCCGCTTCTCCACCTGACCGGTTGACGGGGCCTCTTCCCCGCTAGCCCGCGAGGAGCGGGATGGCGTCGGTGAGCCGCGCCACGTTCAGCACCGGCGCCGGAAGCGGACGACGGGAGGGGTTGTAGAGGACCGGGAGCCAGCCCGCTCCCTTCGCGCCGACGGCGTCGGTCTCGTAGTGGTCTCCGAGGTAGAGCTTCCGGCGGCCGTCCGCTCCGTCGGCGCCGCACGCCGATCGGACCGCGGCGTCGAAGATCTCACGTGCCGGCTTCATCGCGCCCGCCTCCTCGGAGAGGACGACGTGCTTCACCCAGAGCTCCAGCCGGAAACGCGCCAGCTTCGCCCGCTGAAGCTCCCGGAAGCCGTTCGAGAGGATCCCGACCTCCCCCTCCTTCGCGGCGGCCGCGAGGAGCTCCTCGGCCCCTTCGTTCAGGCGCCAGGCGCCACGGTAGCGCTCGAGGTAGAACGCACCCGTCTCGTCCGCCGCTTCCGGGTCGCACCCGAGCTCCCCGAGAGGATCGGCGAACCGTCGGCGGTGAAGCTCCTCCCGCCCGATCTCCCCGCGGCCGTAGGCCGCCCAGAGGCGACCGTTCGCCCGGCGATACGCGGCGAGCCATTCGTCGAACGCCACCGCGCCGAAGACGTCCCGCCTCCCCTCGAACGTCTCCAGCTGCGCCCGCGCCTCCGCCCCCGCGTGGTCGAGCAGCGTGTCGTCCAGGTCGAAGAAGAGCAGCCCCCTCACCCCCCCATCCTCCCACACTCCCCCCGCCCCGGTGCCAGGCGTGAAATCGTGTATTGTTCTTCCGGGACGTCCCGGCCCGACGCGCCCCCGCGCCGTCGGCTTCAGGCAACCGTGCGATGGTGGGGCGTCACGTCGTGCCGGCCGGCGTCACTCCGCGAGCACCCGACGCAGCTCCGCCAGCCGGCGCGCCTCCGCGGGGTCTTCGGCGAGGCGGCGCTCCAGGAACGCCACGTCGCGCGAGATCGTCGAGGCGTCGCGCCCGAAGAAGCGGGCGGTCCTCGCGAACGGGATCCCGCCGTACTCCCGGCCCAGAAGGGCGCAGAGGCTCCGGACCCGGGAGAGGCTCCGGAGGCGGGACGGCCCCGTCAGCTCGTCGACGGAGACCTCCTCGTGCGCCGCGACGGCCTTGACGACGGCTTCGACCGTGAGCGTGCGCCTCACGAGGTCTTCCCGCCCCGCCCCCGCGAGCGCCGCCCGGACGAAGTCCTCCCCTCCGACGACCGCCCCGAACCGGGCTCCGTCGGGGTCGTACCGCCCCGCCGACGCCCCCGTGACGAACTCCTGGAAGAGCCGGCGGGCCTTCGGTCGTCCCCCGGCGAGGAGACCGAGGACCTCCCCGGAGGCGAGCCACGAGGGACCCGTCGAGAGGTAGGCGCCGTGGCTCGACCAGGGGAACTCCTCGGGCCGCGCGACGAGGCGTGCCTTCACCGGGTTGCGGTGGATGTATCGGACGACCTCGAGGAGATACGCCTCGCGGTCGACGACGATCCCCTGGAAGCGCCCCTGGAAGAGGTGCCCGGAGCGCTCCCAGCGCCGGTTGAAGTACTGCGCGTACCGCGAGTGGACGTCGTGGACGAGGCGGGAGATCGGCGCGCTCCCCGTCTGCAGCGCGAGGTGGACGTGGTTCGGCATGAGGCACCACGCGAACGCCCTCGCGCCGTAGCGACCGCACGCCTCACCGAGGAGCTCGAGGTACTTCGTGCGATCGGCGTCGTCGCGGAAGAGGGGCCGGCGCTCGTTCCCGCGGGCGACGACGTGCGTGACGGTGCCGGTCGAATCGAGGCGGGGAGGTCTCGGCATACCTCAACAATACACGATTTCACGCCTGGCACCGGCTCCGGGGAGAGTTGAGGTCAGCGGCCGAACCAGGCCTGAGTGTCGCGGCGGAGGAAGGCGACGAGGAGGGGAATGGCGGCGGGCATCGTGCAGCAGCTCGTCAGGCCGAAGGCGATCAGGACGAGGTGCGCGACCCACGCCCAGGGCCGGCGCGGGAGGAAGTAGCCGGCAACGTAGAGGGCGAGGAAGAAGGCGCCGAGGCCGAGGAGGAGGCCGCCCGTCAGGACGATCTCCCACGGCTCGTCGCGCGGGGGCCAGTCGGCGACCTCCTGCCGGAAGACGAGGAGGAGCGCGCCGCCGACGACGCAGGCGAGGTAGATCGCCGCCATCGCGCCGAGGTAGACGCGCTGCCAACGGAGGCAGGCGGGCTCGACGACGGGGAGGGCGAAGGCAGGGGGCGGAGCCGGCCGGGGCGGAGGGGGCGGCGGGAGGAGCGGCGGAGCGGGGGGCGGCGCGTCCACGTCAGACGACGTCGACGCGATCGAGGAAGCCGACGACGACGGAGCGGACGGGGGCGGTCGGGGAGCCGACGACCTGGCGGGCGCCGTTCCCTTCGTCGAGGACGAGGACCGGGTCGCCGGGGCCGACACCAATGGCGTCGATCGCGATGACGTAGTCGCCCGTCTCGGCGCCGTCCGCGCCGGTCCGCGCGACGACGAGCATCTTCTTCCCCTCGAAGAAGGGGTGGCGGATCGTCGCCGTGATCTCGCCGATGACGATCCCCGTGATCACGCTTTCTCCCTGCCCGGGAGGTGGAGCGCGTCGACGATGCCGACGACGGCGTGGTCGACCGGGACGAACCACGGCTCGAGGAGGAGCGCCGCCTCGCGGCCCCCCTCGTAGGCGACGAGCTCGCCCTCCCCCGCCATCCGCGTCGGGTCGGCGGCGACGAGGGTCTTCCCTTTCGGCGCCCCGTCCTTGCCGAGCGGCTGGAGGAGGAGCATCGGGACCCCCTCGAGGCCCGGCGTCACGACGCACGGCACGACGCGGCCGATGACGCGCCCGAGGAGCACTACGAGGCCTCCTCGCCGCCGAGGTCGACGAAGCGGCTGGCCGCGAACGCGGTGCCGAGCGCGGCCTCGCGCGCGAAGGCGTCGTGGGGGCGCGCAAGGACGCGGTACGAGAGGCCCGCGGCGGGCGGGAGGGCCGACGTCACGATCTCGACCGCCGCCTCCAGCTCGTGGAGGTCGCCGCGGAAGAGGGCGAGCCCCTTGCCCGCGAGGCCCGCGTCCGATAGGCGCACCTCGACGAGGTCGACGAGCGTTCCCTTGAGCGCCCGCTCGCAGGCGAGGACGACGGAGGAGGCCGTCGCCGTCTCAAGGATCAGGAGCGCGCCCGTCCCGTCCTCGCCCCGGCGCCCCTCGAGGGCGTCGAGGAGGCGCGGGTGGACGTCGGCGAGGTAGAGGTGGTCGAGGAGGTGCCCCTCGGCGCGGGCGAGCCCCTCGGCGAGCGCCTCCTCGACGGAGGCGGGCGTCCCGCCGATCAGCGTCAGGTAGCGCCCGGCCGTCACCGTCCCCGAGCGGAAGAAGGCGACGGGGGCCTTCTTCAGCATCGCGTCCGTCGCGTCGAGCCCCGCGGGGATTTCCGCGAAGTCGAGGACGGCGAGGGCGGCGGCGCGCTTCATCGGACGCTCAGGTGATCCGGAAGTTGTCGACGAGGACGCAGCGGCGCCAGCGCGAGAAGCTGCGCGGCGACGTGAGCCCCTCGCCCGTCGGGCTCGCGATCGTGAAGGAGCAGAAGCCCTCGCCGTCGAGGCCGAGGCCCGCCTGCGACCGGCCGTTCTTGACGAAGATCGAGGCGTCGCACTCCTTCGCCATCCGCGAGAGGGCGTCGAGGTTCCGCGAGTGCATGACGAAGGTGTGCCGGTTGCGCCCCTCGACGGGGACGGCGAGGTCGATCGCCGCGTCGACGCTCGGGACGCGGCAGACCGGCATCACCGGCATCATCTGCTCGGTCCAGAGGAGCGGGTGGTCCGCGTCGACCTCGACGACGATCTGCCGGACGGTATCGGGCGCCGAGATCCCCATTCTCCGGAGGATGACGTTCGCGTTCTTCCCGATGAGGTCCTTGTCGACCCAGGCGTGCTCGCGCGGTCCGGCCATCTTCGTGAAGATCGCCTTCTCGAGCTCCTTCAGCCGGTCCTTCCCGATCACCACCGCGCCGGCGGCGACCATCGCGCGGATCAGCTCGTCGGCCACCTTCGCGACGACGAGGACCTCCTTCTCGTCGACGCAGATGACGTTGTTGTCGGTCGAGCCGCCGAGGACGATGTCCCGGCCGGCCTTCGCGAGGTCGGCCGTCTCGTCGACGACGACGGGCGGGTTCCCCGGCCCGGCGCAGATGGCCCGCTTGCCGCTGGCCATCGCGGCCTTCACGACCGCCCCGCCCCCCGTGACGACGAGGAGGCGGATGCCGGGGTGCTTCATTACCTCCTGCGCCGACTCGAGCGACGGCGCGGAGACGCCCGTGACGACGTCGGGGGGACCGCCCGCGGAGACGATCGCCTTGTTCAGGAGGGCGATCGTCCGGATGGAGCACTCCTTCGCCGACGGATGGACCGAGAAGACGACGGCGTTCCCGGCGGCGAGCATCCCGATCGCGTTGCAGATGATCGTCGACGTCGGGTTCGTGGACGGCGTGAGCGCGCCGATGACGCTGAACGGCGCCGGCTCCATCAGCGTGAGGCCGTGGTCGCCCGTCACCGCCGACGGATAGAGGTCCTCGAGGCCGGGCGTCCGCTCGGTGACGAGGGCGTTCTTGACGACCTTGTCCTCGTACCGCCCGAGCCCGGTCTCCTCCCATGCCGCTTTTGCGAGGGCCGCGCCGTTCTCGCGCATCGTGGCGCGGATCGCCTCGATCACCTTCGCGCGGACGCGCAGCGGGAGAGCGACGAAGCGGGGCTGGGCCTTCCGCGCCGCCTCGACGGCGGCGTTCACGGTGGGGTGGATTCCCATCGGGGCGGCGGAGTCCCCCGCGGCCGCGCCGCCGGCCGGCGACGCGGCCGCGGGCTGGCCGTCGAGGTCCGAGACGATGCGTCGGGCGATCGCCTCGATCTCGGCGTCGGTCAGGCGCGCGGCCACGTCACTTCCTGTACTTCACGTCGCCGCCGACGTCCCAGGAGTCGACGATCGCCATGACGACG
>JAKPXO010000247.1 GCA_029567505.1 Acidobacteriota bacterium | reverse complement strand
CGCGGAGCCGCCCCCGCTCGTCCTTCACGGACCAGGGCTTCTTCTTGAAGAGGTGGAGGTCTCGCATCGTGACGAGGCCACGGATCCGTCCGGCGTCGTCGACGAGCGGGAGCTTCTCGACGCGGCGCTCCCACATCGCCTTCTCGGCCTCCTCCATGGTGACGGTCGGCGGGCGCGTCAGGAGCCGTGCCAGCGGGGTCATCAGCTCCTCGACCCGCCTCTCGCTCCCGTCCGGGGCGTGCGGAAGGTCGCGGTGGGAGAGGATCCCGGCGAGGAGGCCCGAGCCGGCGGTCTCCTCGATCAGGATGCCGCTCGAGCGGTGCTTCTCGATGAGCCGGCGGACCTCGGCGATCGTCGCGGTCCGAGGGAGGACGAGCGGCTTCTCGATCACGTAGGAGTGGCGCGTCTTCACGTAGCGGACGCGCGCCGCCTGCGCCTCGATCGGGGAGCTTCGGTGGAGGAAGCCGAAGGCGCCCTCGAGGGCCAGCGCCCGGGCCATCTCCTCGCCGACGACCGTGTCCATGTTCGCCCCGACGATCGGGAGGCCGAGGTCGAGTCCGGGGACGAGCGGCATCGAGAGGTCCACGGCGCGGCGGGAGGCGACGGGGCTCCGCTGCGGGCGAAAGAGGAAGTCGTCGAACGTGCGGCCGAAGAAGAGGGGCTCCATCTCGTGCATCGTCCCCATTCTTCCACCTCCGTCGGGGTGTGGATACGTCGTCCTCGCCTGGCGGCGGACGGGCAGACCGCTAGAATGGACCGTCGCGGCAGCCGGGAGACCTTCCTCGGCGCCGGGACGGACGAGGAGAGGGTTCTGGCAGCAGCTGAGACCCCGCGGGGACCGGTGTGGAGAGTGGGCCGGGGCACGGTCCCCGCGTGCGTCGCTCTCCTGGGCGCGCTCGTCCTCGCCCCGCGCGCGTCGGCCCTCGACGCGGGACGCCCCCTCTCGCAGGCCCAGGTCGACGTCTGGCGGACGGAGAACGGCCTCCCCCAGGACACCGTCACGTCGATCCTCCGGACGCGCGAAGGGCACCTCTGGTTCGGCACGTACGACGGGCTCGTCCGTTTCGACGGCGCCCGGTTCACGGTTTTCGACGGGAAGACGACGCCGCTCCTCGCGACGGGCTCAGCCTTCGCGCTGATGGAGGACCGCCACGGCGCGATCTGGGTCGGGCGGAGCGAGAACGTCCTGAAGTACGAGAACGGCGCCTTCACGCAGGTCCTCGGCGCCGACGAGCTGGGGCAGGGGACGGTCTGGGCGCTCGCCGAGGGCGCGGACGGCACCGTCTGGGCCGGCGCGGGTCGCGGGCTCGTTCGCTTCACGGCCGGCAAGGCGACGCTCCTGACGAAGGAGAACGGCCTGCCTCCGGCGCGGCTTCGGACGGTCTGCATCGACCGGGAAGGGGCGGTCTGGATCGGCACCAGCGGCGCCGGCCTCGCGCGGCTGCGGGACGGCCGCGTGACGCGCTGGACGATGACGGACGGCTTCCCGAGCGACCACGTCGTGACGGTCATTGCCGACCCGTCGGGCGGGGTCTGGGTCGCGACGGCCGGCGCCGGCCTCGTCCGGATCGTCGGCGACAGCCGGCGCGTCTGGACCCCCTCCGACGGCCTGCCGACCGACCAGCTCACGGCGCTCGCGCTCGACGCGGCAGGATCGCTCTGGATCGGGACCTGGGGGAGCGGCGTCTGCCGGTTTCGCGACGGGGCGTTCTCCGTCCTCGCCGCGCCGCCGCTCTCGAACGACAAGATCTGGTCGATCCTCCCGGACGAGGAGGGATTCGTCTGGGTCGGGACCTGGGTCGGCGGGCTGAACCGGCTCCGCGACCGGAGCTTCCCGTCCTACGGCGAGCCCGAGGGGCTCTCGAACGACAACGTCCGGTCCGTCCTTCACGCGCGCGACGGGAGCGTCTGGATCGCCACCGCCGGTGGAGGGCTCAACCGGTTCCGCGAGGGGCGCTTCGAGGTCTTCCGGAAGGCGGACGGCCTGCCGAGCGACGAGGTGTCGGCGCTCCGGGAAGACCGCTCCGGAGCGCTCTGGGTCGGCACCTACACCTCGGGTCTCGCGCGGCTGCGGGGCGGACGGATCGAGGCGTTCGGGAAAGACGATGGCCTGCCCGGCGACGACGTCCGCGTCATCCTCGAGGACCGTGAGGGGACGCTCTGGGTCGCCACGACGACGGGCGTTGCCACGTCGCGCGATGGCCGCCGATTCGAGCGCGTCCCGACGCCGGAGTGGGTCTCGCTCAACGCGGTCGTCTGCATGCTCGAGGACCGCGGGGGGGCGATTTGGTGCGGCACGTCCGGCGACGGCCTCATCCGGCGGGACGCCTCGGGCTTCCGCGTCCTGACGACGCGAGACGGCCTCGTGAGCGACCGGATCGCGGCGCTGCACGAGGACGAGGACGGGGTCCTCTGGATCGGGAGCGCCTGGAGCGGCATCAACCGCCTGAAGGACGGCCGCCTCACCTCGATTCGTCCCGAAGCCGGGCTCGCGGAGGGCCGGGTGCAGACGCTCATCCCGGATCGCTTCGGCGCGCTCTGGCTGACCGGGAACAAGGGGTTCCAGCGGATCCTGAAAAGGGAGCTGAACGAGGTCGCGGACGGCCTGCGCGGCGCCGTGCGGCCGCTGTCGTTCGGCCTGGCCGACGGCCTCCGGAGCGCCTCGTTCGCGAGCGGGCAGCAGCCCGCCGGGTCGGTCGGTCCCGACGGGAAGATCTGGCTCCCGTCCTATCGCGGCGTCGTCGTCGTCGACCCCGCCCGGATCCCGCCGCCTCCGCCTCCTCCCGGAGCGCGGGTCGAAGAGGTCGTCGTCGACGGAGGCCTCCGCGTCGCGAGGCGGGAGCTGCAGATCGAGCCGGGGAGAAGGCTCCTCGAGGTCCGCTATGCGGCCACGACGCTGCGGCCCCCCGAGCTCGTCGGGTTCCGCTTCCGTCTCGACGGCTTCGACGACGACTGGCACGAGGTGGGGACGCGGCGGTCCGCCTACTACACCGCCCTGCCGCCCGGGCGGTATCGCTTCCGGGTCCAGAGCCGGGTCGGCGACGGCGCCTGGGGGCAGGAGGCGGAGCCTCTCTCGCTCGTCCTCGAGCCGGCGATCCACCAGACCGCGTGGTTCCGGGCCCTCGCCGTGCTCCTTCTCCTCTCGGCGGCCGCTCTCCTGGTCCGGCAGAGGACCGTCCGGCTGAAGCAGCGCCACGCCGAGCTCGAGAGGCTCGTCGGAGAGCGAACGGAGGCGCTGCGAGAGGCCAACGAGCGGCTCTCCGACCTCTCCTTCTCCGACGCGCTCACGGGCATCGCGAACCGCCGCCGGCTGGACGAGACGCTCGACGCGGAGTGGAAGCGGGCGATCCGCTTCGGGCACCCGCTCTCGCTCGTCCTCGCGGACATCGACTTCTTCAAGCGGTACAACGACGCGCTCGGGCACCCGGCCGGGGACCGCTGCCTCGTGGAGGTCGCGCGCGTCCTGCAGGCGAATGCCCGCCGGGCGGGCGACGTCGCGGCCCGCTTCGGCGGCGAGGAGTTCGCGCTGCTTCTCCCGGCGACGAGCGGAGCGGACGCCACGGTCGTGGCCGAGCGGACCCGGGCGGCCCTCGAGGAGCTCGCGATGCCGCACCCCGACGGAGCCACCCCGGTCGTGACCGCGAGCTTCGGCGTCGCGACCTTCGTGCCGGAGTCCGACGGAGACCCGGAGCGCCTCCTCGCGACGGCGGACGCCGCCCTGTATCGGGCCAAGAGGGACGGTCGGAACCGCGTCGTCAGCGCCACGCCGCGCGGCGGACGTTCTCCGGAGACGGGGCGGTCGGGCGAGCACCGGCTCCCGAAGACGACTGGCTGAGCGTCGTTTCGTCCCCGGGCGAGAGGATGGGAAACTCCGTCCTCCCGCCATGACGATCCCTGAGAAGCCGCCCGTCACCCCCCTCGCCGACCGCGTCCCGCCCCGCGGCACGACCGACGGCGACGAGATCCTCGGCCTCTTCCTCGACTGGGTCGCCGACACCGGGCTGACGCTCTATCCCGCCCAGGAGGAGGCGCTCCTCGAGATCATGGCGGGCAAGCACGTCATCCTCGGGACGCCGACCGGGTCGGGGAAGTCCCTCGTCGCCCTCGGGCTCCACTTCAAGGCGCTCTGCGAGCGGCGCGTCTCGTACTACACGAGCCCGATCAAGGCGCTCGCGAGCGAGAAGTT
>JAKPXO010000242.1 GCA_029567505.1 Acidobacteriota bacterium | reverse complement strand
GGAGGCCACCCAGCCGTTCCTCGTGTACACGAGCACGGTCTTCATCGATCCCGAGCCGGCGACGCTCCCGTTCCAGGTCCTTCCCCCCACCCGAATCCGATAGTTGTTCCGGGGCGGGCCGTTCGGCCCGCCCCGTTTCCTCTTTCGCCCGCTTTCGACACCCTCCGCTTCGTCCTGCAACAGACACGGTCGAGACCACCTCGGCCGTCCGGAGGGCCTTCCTCACGCGATGACGGATCTATCTTGGACGGGAGTGCGCGGCCGCGAAGGGGGCCAGGACGAGCAGCGCTGCCGCGAGGACGAGCTTCCAGGGAGTCACGGCGCCCATTGTCGCCGGGCGCCTCGCTCTGCTGCTACAGGTTCCGGTACGCGCGGGCCCGCAGCCGCACACGGGTCACCGTCACGACACGGGCCGGGTCGTCGATCTCGTAGACGACGCGATATTCCCCCACGCGTATCCGGTAGAGGCCGGCGTGGCCCTTCAGACTCTTGGCGCCCCGGGGCCGCGGCTCCTCGGGCAGCAGCACGAGGTGCGTGTCGATGCGCCTCTGGATACCGGGAGGAAGGGCGAGAAACTCTCGCCGGGCCGAAGAGACGAAGTCCAGCCGATAGGGCAATCAGAGCCCCGCCTGCTTGCGGACCTCCTGGTAGGGGATCCTCTTCTCCTTCGGGTCGGCGAGCCTCTGGCGCGACACGGCCACGTCCCGGCGGTCTTCCATCTCCCTCAGGAGCTTGAAGTCCTCCATCGGGATCGCCGCGACGACGGCCGTGCGGCTCCGCCGCAGGACGACCCTCTCGCCATGGCCGGCCCGCTCGAGAGCCTCGTCCAGCCCTTCGGCTTCTTTGCGGACCGTGGCACGGCTCATATCGTCCTCCGTACTCATTCTACGGCTCGCCGCCTTCGTCCTCCGGCGCGGCGCCGGCGGGATCGCACCGCGGTCGAACAGGAATCCGAACGGCCCGCCACGTTTCCTTTATGGGACGCGTCCTGACGCGACGCTCGTTCCGGACGCACGGCCCGGCGATTGCGTATAACTCGCGCCATGATCAGCCTTGCTTCGCTGGCGCTCGCGTCGGCCCTCGCCGCTCCTCCCGAGCGGCCCCACCTCACCCCCTGGGTCGTCGTTCGCCCGGAGGCGACGGCGCCGCCCGCCGCCGGACCGGCTCCCGGAAGCCTCTCCGCGAACGCGCCGGGCCTCCTCGTCGAGGTCCGGGCGGCCGAGGTGGGAAGAACGGCGACGCCGGAGGGTGTCCGCCGCCTCTTCGCCGAGGCTCGGGCGGCCGGCCGCCGGGCCGGGCTCCTCGTCGAGCTGCCGGAGGTGAAGGTCCCCGAGAACGCCCGCGAGGCCGAGGCGGTGACCGCCGACTCGCTCGTCCCGGGCCTCGGCGCCCTCCTGGCGTCCGCGCGCGACGCCGACCTCTTCGTCCTCTCGCTTCCCGACCTCTCGGGCGAGGTCCGCTCGCGCCGCTGGCTCCTGATGAAGGCGGCCGCGATCGCGCGGTCGGTCGGGCCGACGGCCCGGATCGCCGTTCTCTTCCACCAGCCCGCCGGGGGCGGCCTCTTCCCTCCCGGCGCGCAGGAGATCCTTTCCGAGGAAGCGGCGGCGTTCGTCGACCTCCTCGGCCTCGACCTCGACGACGCCTCGACGACGCCCGAGGCGGTGAGGCAGGCCGCGGACGGCCTCTCGTTCGCGCGCCCGCTCCTCGTAACGGCGCCGCAGCTCGCGGACGCCGGCGCGCTCGTCGACCTCGCCGCCCGCTTCTCGACCGTCGACGCCCCCGTCGTCGCGGGTAAACGTCCGACGAAGCCCGTCCTTCTCTCGGTCATCCTGATGCCAGAAGCTCGGCGGTCCGGAGGTGACCGTGGGCAAGCGCGAGGCGAAACGGCAGGAGATGGCGAAGCTGATGACGCGGTGGAGAGCGAGCGGGAAGTCGGCAGCGGCGTTCGCGCGGGAGGCGGGGATGCCGGAGTCCCGACTCTGGTACTGGAGGAGGCGGATCGGTGCGGCAGAGGCGCCCGCGTTCGTGCCGGTGCGCATCGTTCCCGAGGAGAAGCCGCCCGCGGCGGCGTGCTTCGAGCTGACTTTCGGGGACGGGCGACGGCTACTCATCCCTGCGACGCTGACTGGCCGGCCGCTCCGGCAGCTCCTGTCGGCCCTTCGCGCGTGCTGACTCTGCCGCCCTCGGTCCGGGTGTCGCTGGCCACTGGCGCCACGGACATGCGCCGCTCCGTCGACGGTCTTCGGGCCCTGGTGCTTCGGCACGGCCTCGGGGATCCCTACTCGGGTCATCTCTTCGTCTTCCGCAACCGTCGGGGCGACCGTCTGAAG
This sequence comes from Acidobacteriota bacterium, assembly GCA_029567505.1. Classification (GTDB taxonomy): domain Bacteria; phylum Acidobacteriota; class Thermoanaerobaculia; order UBA5066; family UBA5066; genus UBA5066. The sequence continues at coordinate 610 of JAKPXO010000242.1, read as the reverse complement.
ATCCTCGTGTGGGATCGCTCGGGTTTCTGGGTCCTCTACAAGCGGCTGGAGAAGGGGACTTTCGCGTGGCCGGAGACGAGCGAGGCGGGGGCGATGACGATTCAGGCGGGAGATCTGGCGCTCCTTCTCTGCGGCATCGACCCGGCGCGCACGAAGAAGCGCACCTGGTACGAGCGAGCCGCGTGAGACCTGGCAAAGTGAAGAAGCGCGCCCCATATTGAGGCGCGTGGCAGCGGCGGAAGCACAGAGCGCGACACTCCCCGAGGATCTCGCCGCCGCACACCAGCTCATCGGCAAGCTCCGCACCGATCTGGAGCGCAGCACTCACGAGATCAAATGGCTCCGTCACCGGCTCGACGTCCTGAGCCGTCGGCTCTTCGGCAAGAAGGCCGAGCAGCTGACGCCGGGCCAGCTCGTCCTTGCTTACGAGCAGCTCGAGAACGAGACGGGAAAGGAGGACGAGCCCGTCGAGACCGACTCGGGCGAGGGCCCGCCCGCCGAGAAGACCAGGCCCCGCCGGGGCCGCCGAGCCATCCCGAAGGATCTCCGGCGCGTCGAGGTCGTCGTCGACCTGCCCGACTCCGAGAAGACCTGCGCCACCTGCGGCGTC
>JAKPXO010000238.1 GCA_029567505.1 Acidobacteriota bacterium | reverse complement strand
CTGCCGCGCCGCCGCGAAGCTCGCCGCCGACAACGGCGTCAGCATCTCCGCCGCGCTCGCGTCGCTTCGGCCCGAGGACTTCTTCAATGGCGTTCGGTAAGCGAACCCCTCCGGCCGCTCCGTCGCCCGGCCCGGCCCCCGTCACGACGCCTTCGGAGGCCGAGCTGAGGGCCGGCGGCCTGGCGGGCCGGATGTCGACCCTCGAGCGCCGCCGCGAGGCGATCCGATCCGAAGCCGAGGCGCTCCGGAAGGCGATCGACTCCGCGGCCGAGCGAGGCGAGGATGCCTCCGCGGCTGCCGCGTCCCTCCTCGACGCGGACCGCCGGCTCGCGGCGATCGCGCTCGAGATCACCGCCGCCGGCCGGGCACTCGACTCCGCCCGCGCCGTCGTCGCCGAGGCGGCCCGCGCCGCCGAGGCGGCCCGCCTCGAGCGGGAGTACGAAACGGCCGCCGCCGCCTTCGACCTCGCCGAACGCCGCTTCCGTCAAGCGCTCGCCGCCTTCAGCGAAACGATCGGCCCGGCACTCCGCGCTCACCGCGCCCTGGACCGCGCCGCCGCCGCCGCGGGCCGGCAGGCCGCCACCTTCTACGCGGATCGCGCCGACGACGAGCTCCGCGACGCTCTCCGGCGAGCCGGGGCCGATACCGAAACCCTCGGTCTGGCCGTCCCCTACGCAACCTAGCCTTCCTGCCCGCTCGCCCTCGCAGCTCCTTTCTTCGGAACGGGCGAGGCGCTCCCGGGGGCGAGCGGGCGGGATCTTTCAGAAGGAGATCGACGATGGATGCAGCCAAGGTCCCGGACGCCGTTTTCGAACGGCTACTCGGAAAGGTCCCGCCGGCAGAGCTGGCGGCCAGCGTCGCGGAGGTCCTCGCGAAGGGGGATCACCGGCTCGCGCTCGTCCTCCTCCTCGCGCTCCTGGCGCAGCAGGAAGGCCTCGTCGTTCCGCTCCCGACGCTCCTCCGGGCCGCCGCGGGGGCCGAGGCGCTCCTCCGCGGAGAGGCTTGATGTCGCGAACCTGCACCGTCTGCTCGCATCCTGGCCGGGACGAGATAGACACGGCGGTCGCCGCGAATCGCGGTTCGATCCGCGGCATAGCGCGGCAGCACCGCGTTTCCCCGGACGCCCTCGAGCGGCACGCCGCGAGACATCTCCCGCAAACGCTCGCCCGCGCCGTGACGGCCCGAGAGGATGCCCGCGCGGACGACCTGCTCGGCATCCTCCGTGAGGCCGTGAAGGACGCTCGGAGGCTCCGGGACAAGGCCGAGGGGGATCGCGACTTTCGGGGCGCCATCGGGGCCGTGAAGACGCTCCTCGACGTCGTCGCGCTCCTGCACCGCGTCTCCGAAGACCAGCGGGCCGCCGTCCGCGACGTGCTCCGCTCGCCCTCCTGGGCGCGGTTCAAGGGCGCACTCCTCGCAGAGCTCGCGCCCTATCCGGCCGCGCTCGCAGCCGTCGCGCGCCTCGCCGAGGCCCCCGCAGGGGACGCCGGCGCCGAGGAATCGGTCCGCAGCGGGCCGGAGGACCGGCTCGGCCTCGCGACGCGCGTAACG
>JAKPXO010000230.1 GCA_029567505.1 Acidobacteriota bacterium | reverse complement strand
CCGATCGTCAGGAGCCCGAGGCCCGCCGTCACGAGAGCCGGCCGCAGCATCCCGGGCTCGAGCGCTCCTCCGGTGAGGATCGCGGAGACGGGCGCGAGGACCGTCTTGACGAAGCCCTTGTTCTTCGCGAGCCAGACCGAGAAGAGCCATCCCTTGAAGGAGAGGCGCGGGGAGCCGTCAGGCTCGACTCCGACAGGGAGTCCGGTCGCCATGGAGACGTTCGGAGGTTCGGCCGGCCTGTTCGGGAGCGGAGTCTGCGCGCTCATCGTCGTGGCCTCCGTCAGGTCTGAGGGTCCGCGACCGCGGCCCTCTTCGCCGCGATCCGGTCGGGAGTCCAGTCCTCGACCTCCGGAGCGTCGAGGATCGCCCGCTCGGCGTGGTCGAGCCCGACCCCGAGCGCCGTCGCGGCGATCGGGATCAGCGGCCCCGTGAAGATCCCGGCCACCTTGCCGGCGGCGAGGAGACCGCGCAGCACGGAGATGACCGTGAGCCACGTGTGCCGGTTCGCCTTCGGGGGCTCGGTCGGGACCTCGCCCTGCGCGACGACGAGGAAGACGCCGGGGTTCGCGGCCTTGAGCGCGGTGAGGTCGTCAGCGTCGAGACGCTGGGGGATGACGAGCGGCTGCGGATTCATCGCGGCGCTCCTTCTTTGGCGAGAGGCTTCGGGACGAGCCCCTGCGAGGCCGTACCGAAGAAGACGCCGATCGCGTCCGCGTACTCCCGCGAGACCACGCCGAGCGCGACCGCCGCGTCGAGCATCTCGGGGAGCGCGTCGCGGACCTTGCCGACGACGGCCGCCATGCCCGCGCCCTCGGAGCCGAGCTTCCACGCGCTGAGCCCGTCCCACGCGGCACGGAGACCGGAGGCGGAGGCGAGCAGCGCGGCGCGGCGCTTCGCGTGGACGTCGGCCGGCTCGGCCCCGGCCTTCGCGTCGTGCGCCGCGACTGCGGCGTTGTGGACGTCCTGGAGAATCGAGAGCGCGTCCCCGGTGATGTCCTGCGCCTGGACCGTCGCGGCCGGGACGATCGCCCCGCTCGAGGTCGTGACGTAGCCGGAGGCGCACGCGACCGTGGCCAGGAGAACGACCAGGAGGGGGACAGCGATGGCATGCCGGTGGAGGTGGCGCATCGGCGTCACTTCCCGATCGGCCGTCCCGGCCACGGGACCGAGAACTGCCTCTGAACGGTCAGGAAGTCCTCCACGGACCACGCCGGGTCGATCCCGTGGAGCGAGTAGGAACCGAGGCCGCGCTCGATCGAGAGCACCCCGGTCAGGACGACCACGCGCAGGAGCCGGGCGTCCCGGAAGGCGCTCCACTCCGGCATCCACCCGGGCCCGTCCGGGCCGCCCGAGAGGAGCGCCTTCCGCCGGAGGAGGCCTTCCCCGGCCGCCCCCTGCGTACCCGCCCAGGTGATGCCGAGCTCGGCGCGCCGGAGGACCTCCGGCACCAGGGCCTCGATCGCCGCCCGCGGCGCGTCGAGAGGGAGCCCCTCGAACACCGACGCGAGCGGGTCCATGGACACCGGATCGGGCGGGAGCTTGCCGTGCGCCAGCACGTACTCCACGCGCATCCATCCGAGGTGCGACTGTCGCGTCTCGAGGTACGCCGCCGTCTCGCGCCAGTCCGCGCCAGGCGAGACGGGAGGAGCGCCCGGCGCCGTGGCGTGACCGAACCAGGGCCGGAGCGTCTTCTCGACCGCGGAGAGGATCTCGTCCCGCGTCCACGTCCTCAGCCAGCGCTCCACGAGCGCCAGCGGGGGACCGTAGAGACCGAGCGGGCGGAGCGCGTCCATCGTCAGGCCCAGGTCGGCAGAGCCGAGCGCCAGCCGCTCCTCGCGCTCGACGTCCGCTCCCAGCTTCCCCCTCAGCTCCTCGAGCTGCTCCTCAAGGGCGGCCACGCGCTCGGCCAGTTCGTCCTCGTGATTCTTCGCCATGTCAGGCCACCTTTCGGGACGGGATCGCGCTGGGCTCCACGTCCCAGCCGTAGGAGGTGCGGAGGAGGGCCAGGAGGTCGTTCATCGGGTCTCCTTACTGCGGCGCCAGCTCGAACAGCTTGATGACGGTGGCTTCCTTCGCGTCGAGCCAGCCCTTGACGGCGGCGTA
>JAKPXO010000222.1 GCA_029567505.1 Acidobacteriota bacterium | reverse complement strand
CGGCGAAGGCGACGAACGGGATCCCGCCGCCGCCCCCCGAGAGGAGGAGCTCGAAGGCGTCGACCGAGTCCTTCACGACGGCTTTCTCGCGGACGCCGTTCCGGAGCCTGTCGAACGGCTCGCCGACGAGGCCGGGGAAGGCGAGCGGGGCGTAGAACGTCCCGCCGAAGTCGGTCCGCGTGACGCCGAGCGGCGCGAGGTCGTCGGCGGCCTTCACCATGTAGTCGCGCCGCTCGCGCATGTAGGGCGAGGGGCGGCGGAGCGAGGCGAGCGGGCTCTGGAGGGCGGCGAGGGCCCAGTCCTGCGCGAGCGTCGAGGGGGTGGCGACGAGCCAGGCGGAGAGGTTCGCGAGGATCTCGCGGGCGCGGATGCCGTTCGCGCGGATCTGGTCCGAGAGGACCATCCAGCAGGCGCGCGCGCCGGTCGACGCCCCGAACATGTCCATCTTCGACAGGCCCGAGAGGGAAACGACCCAATCGCGCCACTCGGGGTCGGCGAACGCGGGGTTCACGAACCAGCCGACGTAGTCGAGTCGCTGGTAGACGGAGTCGTAGAGGACGTAGCAGCGGTGCTTCACCGCGACCCGGACGAGCGCCTCGACGAGCTCCCTCGGGTAGACGCGCCCCGTCGGGTTGTGCGGGTTGTTCAGGATGACGGAGGAGATCCCGCCCTTCGCGAGGAGCCGGTCGAGCTCTCTCGGGTCGGGGAGGAAGTCGGGGGGCGTCGTCGGCAGCTCGACGAGCTTCTTTCCCGCCCGCTCGACGTACCAGTCGTATTCCCAGCTCGGCCGAGGGACGACGACGCCCGAGCCGTCGGCGCCGAGCACCTCGAGGACCATCGCGAGGCCCGAGCGGGTCCCCGGCGTGAAGAGGACCTCGTCGGGGAGGAAGCGGACGGGCGACGCCGGATAGTCGAGGAGTCCGTCGCGGTTGAAGAAGTCGGCGACCTCGCCGCGGACGTCCATTCGCCCGACCGCGGGCCCGTAGCTGTGGACGGTGTTCCGCGTGATCCGCTGGGCCGCCCGGACGACCTCCGGGTGGGGCGCGAAGTCGGCGTTCTTGTAGTCGCCCTGGGTCAGGTCGAGGGCGCCTTCCTGCTGGACGCGGCGGGAGAAGAGGCGAACGTACGGCTCGGGCGTCGCGAAGGCGCGCCTCGAGAAGCCGGGCGCGCCCGGGGCGCTGCTCTCCGCGGGGGACGTCGGACTCTCGTTCATCAAGGCAGACCCCTCCCTGCACTCCATCGCCCGGGAGCCCTCCCGGCCGGATCGCCCGAGACGTTGCAGTGCGGCGAGAGTGTGCCCGAAACGGGCGCGTGCGGGGGGCGCCTCCACGCAGAGTGTAGAGGGTAGACCTGACCCCGGGGTCAGGTCTACCCTCTACACTCTGCGACTGCCCGAAGGGGCGTTACGGCTCCGGGCCGGAGGTCCGGAGCCGGCGCGGCCGGACGTCAGAGGTGCGTGGCGGCGGCAGCGAGGGCCGCGCCGGGAGCGACGGGGCGGCCGACCGCGGCGAGGGCCCCCTCGATCGCGGTCAGCGTCGTCGCGACCTCGGCCGGCCCGATGTTCCCCATGTGCCCGAGTCGGAAGGCCTTCCCGGCGATCGGGCCGAGGCCGCCCGCCACGACGACGCCCCGCGCGGCCACCTCGCGCCGGAAGTCGGCGTCGGCGACGCCCTCGGGAAGGAGGACGACCGAGAGGGTGTCGGCGCGGGCGCCCGCGTCGGTGAGGAGCTCGAGGTCGAGCGCCGCGAGGCCGGCGCGGACGGCGCGCGCGATTCGCGCGTGGCGCGCGAAGCGGGCCTCGAGCCCCTCGGCGTGGAGGATCCGGAGCGCCTCGGCGAGCGCGACGATCTCGTTCACGCAGGGCGTCGAGAAGTACGTCCCGGGGTCTTCCATCACGGGGAGCCAGCGCATCACGTCGGCGTAGTAGGCCGGGACGGTGGCGCGGGCCTTCCTCCGCGCCAGCGCCCGCTCCGAGAAGAGGCAGAGCGCGAGGCCGGGAGGGGCCCCGATCGCCTTCTGCGGCCCGGTCAGGAGGACGTCGACGCCCCACGCGTCGAACTTCTCGTCGACGCCGCCCGTGGCGCAGACGCCGTCGAGGAGGACGAGCTCGGGACGCCCCCTCAGGAGCTCGACATACCCCTCGACGGGGGCGAGCGTCCCGGTCGAGGTGTCGACGTGGCTGACGGTGACGGCCGCATATCCGCCGCGGGCGAGGCGCGCCGCGACCTCGGCGGGCGAAATCGCCTTGCCCCACTCGGCCTTCATCACGTCGGCCTCGATGCCGAAGGAGGCGGCGAGGTCGCCGAAGCGGTCGCCGAAGTAGCCGTGGGAGACGACGAGGAGCTTCTCGCCCGGCGCGACGACGTTGACGAGAGCCATCTCCATCGCGAGCGTCCCGCCCCCGGCCACAACGAACGGCTGCCCGCGCTCGCTCCGGCAGAGCGCACGGAAGCCGGCGAGCGCCTCGCGGAACGCCGCGACGAACGACGGGGCGACGTGCGACGTCGTCGGGCGGGCGAGGGCGTCGAGGACCCGGTCGTGGACCGGTGTCGGGCCGGGGATCATCGTCAGCGTCTCGTCGATCACGGGAGGCTCCTTTCCGGGGCGGGAGGGGCGTGCCCGGGGCCGGCCGGCGTCGCGGCCGGACCGCCGCCGAGGAGAGAATAGACGGATGGGACTCGGCCGCGCGCTCCTCTGCATCTTCCTCCCGCCGCTCGCCGTCCTCGACAAGGGGTGCGGGACGCTTCTCCTCGTCTCGCTCCTGACGCTCGCCGGCTGGGTGCCGGGCGTCATCGGCGCCCTCGTCGTCTGCAGCCGAGAGAAGGCCCGGTGAGGGCCGCCGAAGTCCCGTCCGCCGGGCGGGGCGCGCGATGAGCGTCTCGGTCTTCGACCTCTACAAGATCGGCATCGGGCCGAGCAGCTCGCACACCCTCGGGCCGATGAGGGCGGCGCGGACGTTCGCCGCGGGCCTCGACGAGGCGGGCGCGCTGGAGGCGGTCGCGTCGGTCCGGGTGACGCTTCACGGCTCGCTGGCGGCGACCGCCCGCGGGCACGCGACGGATCGCGCCGTCCTCCTCGGCCTCCTCGGCGAGACGCCGGAGGAGGTCGAGCCCGAGAGCGTCGACGCTCTCGTCGCCGGCGTGAGGCGCTCGGGGCGCCTCGCGCTCCTGGGGCGGCACGAGGTGCCGTTCGCCGAGGGGGCGGCGCTCCGGCTCGAGCTCGAGCCGCTCCCGTTCCACCCGAACGGCCTCGTCTTCGAGGCGTTCGGTCCGGCCGGAGAGCCGCTCGCGGCGAGGACCTTCTTCTCGATCGGCGGCGGGTTCGTCGTCGAGGAGGGGGCGGCGGACGCGGGCGCCGCGGCCGACACGGCGGTCCCGCACCCGTTCCGGACGGCGGAGGAGCTGCTCGCCGCCTGCGAGCGGACGGCGCTCGGGATCAGCGGGGTGGTCCGGCTGAACGAAGGAGCGTTCCGGCCGGAGGCCGAGACGGAAGCGGGCCTCCTCCGGATCTGGGGCGTCATGCAGGAGTGCGTACGGCGCGGCTGCCGCGCGGAGGGGGCCCTCCCGGGCGGCCTCGGCGTGAAGCGCCGCGCGCCCGCCCTCTTCCGGAAGCTGACGGAGTTCCCCGAGAGCGGCCTCGCCGACCCGCTCACCGCGATCGACTGGGTGAGCCTCTACGCCCTCGCGGTGAACGAGGAGAACGCCGCGGGGAGCCGGGTCGTGACGGCGCCGACGAACGGCGCCGCGGGGATCCTGCCGGCGGTCCTCCACTATTACCGTCGCTTCGTCGTCGGCGCGACCGACGCCGGCGTCGTGAGGATGCTCCTGACGGCCGGGGCGATCGGCCTCCTCTGCAAGGAGGGGGCGTCGATCAGCGGCGCCGAGGTGGGCTGCCAGGGAGAGGTCGGGAGCGCCTGCTCGATGGCCGCCGGCGCCCTCGCCGAGGTCCTCGGCGGGACGCCGGAGCAGGCGGCGAACGCGGCGGAGATCGCCATGGAGCACAACCTCGGCCTCACCTGCGACCCGGTCGGCGGCCTCGTTCAGGTGCCCTGCATCGAGCGGAACGCGATGGCCGCGGTCAAGGCGATCAACGCCGCGCGCCTCGCCCTGCGCGGGGACGGGCACGCCTTCGTCTCCCTCGACGACGTCATCCGGACGATGCGCGACACCGGCCTCGACATGAAGAGCAAGTACAAGGAGACGGCGCGCGGAGGGCTCGCGGTCCGCCTCGCCGCCCACGCGAACGTCAGCGTCGGCCTCCCCGACTGCTGACCGGGGATCCCCCCGCCCCTGCTACTCTCCGCCGCCATGTTCGTCGGCCACTTCGGAGTCGGCTTCGCGGGGAAGGCGGCCGCGCCGCGCGTCTCTCTCGGCACGCTCTTCCTCGCCGCGCAGCTCGTCGACCTCCTCTGGCCGACGCTCCTTCTCCTCGGCCTCGAGCGGGTCGAGGTGAGCCCCGGCATCACCCGGGTCACGCCGCTCGACTTCGTCTCCTATCCGATCTCCCACTCCCTCCTCGCGGTCGTCCTCTGGGGAGCGCTCTTCGCCGGCGTCCACCACGTGGCGCGGCGCTCCGCGGCCGGCGCCGCGGTCCTCTTCGGCGCGGTCGTCAGCCACTGGCTCCTCGACCTCCTGACCCACCGCCCGGACCTCCCGCTCCTCCCGGGGAGCGGCCCGAAGGTCGGCCTCGGCCTCTGGGGCTCCCTCCCGGGAACGCTCGCCGTCGAGCTGGCCCTCTTCGCCGCCGGGGTCGCGCTCTACGTCCGCGCGACGCGTCCCCGCGACCGTGCCGGGACCTGGGCCCTGGCCGGCCTCGTCGCCTTCCTCCTCGCCGTCTACGCCGCGAACCTCTTCGGCGGCGCGCCGCCCGACTCGAAGGCGATCGCCTGGGCCGGGCACGCGCAGTGGCTCCTCGTCCTCTGGGCCTGGGCGGTCGACCGCCACAGGGTCCCGGCGGTCGTCTCCGCGACGCCCGCGGCGGCCTGACGCGCCTCCCGTGAACGCCGCGTCGCTCCTCGGCCCGCTCGCCTGCCTCGGGTCGGCCGCCTTCTGGGCCCTCGCGGCGAACGTCTACGCCCGCGTGGCGCGCGACCACGGTCCGATGGCGGTCAACTTCATGCGGGCCGCGCTCTCCTTCCCGATCTTCCTGGCGGCCGCTCTCCTCGCCGGGCCGGCGACCGGCCTCGCCCTCGTCACGCCGGGCCGTGCGGGGTGGCTCCTCCTGAGCGTCGTCGGGAGCTACGTCGTCGGCGACGCGCTGTTCCTCGCGAGCGCCCGCTCCCTCGGCGTCCCGGTCTCGCTCGCGATCGCCTCCACCTACCCGCTCTGGTCGGCCTTCGCCGGCGGGGCGTTCCTCGGTCAGAGCGTCGGCGCGGCGGGCCTCGCCGGCGTCGGCCTCGTCGTGGCGGGAGTCGTCACGGTGATCGGCCGGGGGCGGAGACGGAGCGAGGAGCCTTCGGCGCTCGACGGAGCGTCCGCGGAGCGGAGCGCTCGCCCGGGGACGGCCGGCGTCCTCCTCGCCCTCGCCACGTCGCTCTTCTGGGCACTCAACACGTTCGCGGTGACGAAGGGGGGAGCGGACCTGCCGGTCGCCGCCGTGAACGTCTTCCGGATGGGCTTCGCCGCGGCGCTGCTTCCCGTCGGGACGCTCCTGATGCGGCGGAGGCCGTCATCTCTGGTCGTCCCCGCCCGCGAGATGAAGCGCGTCTGGCCCGTCTTCCTCCTCGAGAGCGTCGGGGGGACGGCGCTCTTCGTCGTCGGGCTGACGCACACGCCGCTCGCGGTGGCGGCGGCCCTGACGTCGCTCGCGCCGGCGCTCTCCGTGCCGTTCGCCGTCGTCATCGGGCGCGAGCGCCTCGACGCGCGGACGCTCGCCGGGATCTTCGTCGTGACGGCAGGGACCGTCCTCCTCGTCGCCTTCGGCCGGGGCTGACCGGCGCGGCGCAGACCGGAAGGGGCCGGGCGGCCCCTCCCGGTCCGGGAGACTCCGGGATCAGCCCCAGGGCATCTTCGGGAGCTCGATTTTCTTGACCGGTCCCTTGATCGCCGACGTCGCGCCCGTCCCGGAGTCGACGAGGCGCGACTCGCTCGTGGAGGTCAGGCGCCCCTTGTCGTCCTTCGTGACGGTCTTCTCGGAGAGGCGGCCGAACGGGACCTCGTCGCTCAGGCAGAGCTCGGTCTCCGTCGTCCCCTTCATCCTCACGATGACGACCTTCACGTCGAACGAGCCGCGGATGACGACCTTCTCTCCGCTCTTCCCGTCGGTCATGCAGGCGCCGAGAGAGGTCATGTCGGCGCCGTAGTCGACGTTCGAGACGAAGGCGGAGGCGACCTGCCGCATCATGTCGGGCGGGTACTCCATCGCCTCCTCGCCGTCGACCTGGAAGATCATCGACTCGACGTACTTCATGTAGTCGAGCGCGTTCTTCTCGACCTTGAAGTCGGTGTCGAGCAGGTACTTGATCGTCGTCGGCTTGCCCTTCGCGCCTTCCTTCGGGACCGATCGGATCTCGAACCAGACGCGGTCGCCGTCGCCGCCGAGGCGCGACATCGTCATCTCGCTCTTCTGGACCTTCCCCTTCGGGTCGGTCGAGGTCATCTCGTACCGGGCCCAGCTCCCGGGCTTCGTCGAGGCGAAGTAGGCCTTCTGGAGCGTCGTCAGGTCGGCGGCGGGCGCAGCCGACGCCGTGGCGAGCAGGAGGAGCGCGGACAGGACGGGGATCCGTTTCATCGATATCTCTCCTCGGGCGGGAGTGAGCCCGCCCCGACCGCGCACGATGCCACGGGAAGCGGCCGGCGTGGGGATCGCGAGCCGTGCGCCGCCGGCGGGCGCGACGGTCCGGTGACGCGGCGCACGCCGGTGCGCCCCCGCGCGGTATCGTGCGCGACGGAGCGACACGAGGAGTGGAGACGAGGATCCGGGCCGCGGCGCCTCACCCGGGACGCCACGAGGCGTTCCGCGCGGTCGCCTTGCTCCTCCTCTTCCTCGCGGTCAACCTGGCGACCGCGGATCTCTTCCCGGTCGTCTGGCTCGACGAGGCGCTCCACGTCGACCCCGCAGTGAACCTCTGGCTGGGAGAAGGGCTCCGCTCGACGGCCTGGGGAGGGCAGTCCGTCTCGGAGACATGGGTCGGCTATACGCCCGGGTACGTCGTCCTCCTCTCGGGCTGGCTGCACGTCTTCGGCTTCTCGCTCCTCTCGGTCCGCTCGCTCGGCCACGTCCTCGGCCTCGCTGCGGTTGGCCTCTGCTGGCTCGCCGTGCGCCGCCACGGCCTCCTCCGGACGGAGCCGGCGCGCCTTCTCTTCGTCGTCCTCGGCGCGTGCGGCGCGGGTATCTCGTTTTCCTACCGTTGCGGCCGGCCGGATGCCGTCGTCTTCCTCGTCGTCTCGCTCGGCTTCTTCGCCTCCTCGCTCCGGAATGGCGCGCTGCGGGGGCTCGCGCTCCTCGCCGTGGGGGCGCTCGTCCCCGTCGCCGGCCTGCAAGGCCTCGCCTTCACGGGGGTACTCGGGACGCTCCTCGTGGTGTTCTGGTGGCGGCGCGCCCTCCTCCCCGTGGCGCTCTTCGCCACGGGCGGCGCGCTCGGGCTTGCGGGGCTCGTCCTCGGTCTCTCTTGCGCCGGGCTCTGGGAGAGGTTCCGCGACGTGACGCTCCTGGCGAACGGCGTCGGCCGTGGCGCCCTCGGCGGCGCTCTCGCGCGGCTCGAACTCTTCCCGCGGGTCTCGATCGAGGACCCGAGCGGCGTCCTCCTGACTGTCTTCTGCCTCGTCCTCCTCGCCGTCGCCGCGCGGACGGGGCGGACGCCCGTCCTCCCGCCCGCGCTCTTCGGGGCGGCCTCCGCCGTCCTCATTCCGACGGCGCTCTGCGCCGCCGGCCGCTACGCCCTCTACTACTCCTGGATGACCTGGGTGCCGCTCGCCGTCGCGACGCTCGCCGCCGGCGAGGCGTGGGGCTTCGAGGGGAGGGCGCGGCGCGCCTTTCGGGCGGTCCTCGTCGCGTCGGCCTGCGTCGGCCTCCCGGCGCAGCTCGCGCTCGGGCTCGTGAATTTCCGCGCGCGGAGCTACGCGCGCGTCGAGGAGGTCGTCCGCGCGGGCGTCCCCCCCGGCTCCGTGGCGTACTGCGACGCGTCGGCCTACTACGCGGCCCGGATTCGCGCGGCGCGCCTCGTCCTGCCGTCGTACAACCGGCAGTTGACCGAGGTCGACCTTCGGTCGATCGAAGCCGTCGTCCTCCGGACCGGGGACCTCTACGTCTACGAGGCGCCGCACCCAGAGGTCGAGCGAGCGTTCGCGCCCCTCGACGCGCCGGCCCCGCCCGAGGCCGTCCTGAGGGCCTGGCGGCTCCACTGGATCTACGAGGACTACGCGACGCTCAGGGCGTGGGGGCGGCGGCCGGGCGCTCCCGCCGCCGGGCCCAGACCTCCACCGTCCCTCCCCGCCGGAGGAGGAGCTCCGCGGTGAAGAGGAGCCCCGAGAGCGGCGCGATGGCGACGAGGGCGAGGAGCATCAGGGCGAACGCGAGCGGGGCCTCCCGCGCCGGGTGCGCTCCGCTCCGGGCGCTCTCGCTCTTCAGCGCCTCGTAGAGGAGGTTCGGGCGGAACCCGAGCCGGTTCAGGAGGCTCTGGATCCAGCCGTACGGGTTCTGCTCGAGCGCGAAATGGCTCACGTCCTCCACGTCGAAGCCCTCCTCGTCGAGGAGACGGGTGAGGACGCGGAGGCCGAAGTGGTGGTAGTGGCGCGGGACGTCGAGGTGGAACCAGCCGCGTCCGCCGACCCGGGCCTGAAGGCTCTCGAGGTTCGGGACGGCGACGACGAGGAGCCCCCCGGGCGCGAGGAGGCGTCGGGCGCGCCGGAGGGCCGCGCGCGGGTCGCGAAGGTGCTCGAGGACGTGCCAGAAGACGACGGCGGTGAACGAACCCTCCGCGTACGGGCTCTCCTCGACGGGGCCGA
>JAKPXO010000527.1 GCA_029567505.1 Acidobacteriota bacterium | reverse complement strand
ACGTAGAACGACGGCGTCCCGGCGGCGAGGCGCGCGCCCGCGGGCGGCCCGAGCTCGAGGAAGCCCGACGCGTCGGCGGGGAAGACGCTGTTCTCCTGGATCATCGCCTTCGGAGGGATGCTGAAGGTCCGGCTGGAGAGGACGTTCCCCGAGGCGCCCCTGAAGCTCCCCGCGAGGCTGAGCGCGGTGTCGCCGAGGTTCACGAAGAGGAGGTTCGTCCGGAAGCCGTCGCCCGAGAGGCCGGCGAAGCGGAGCGTGTCCCCGGCGGCGGCGAAGGAGGAGACGGAGACGGCGGGGAGCTCCTGGCCGGACGTTCCCTCGGGGGCGTCGTTGAACGTGTTCGTCAGGGCGAGGACGGGGCGGGTCGAGGTGATCCGGAGCGCGCCGTAGGCGTCGAGGAGGCCGAACGTCCCGGCGAGGACGTCGTCGAGCCCGGCCAGGCCCGACGCCGGGACGGAGATCGTCCGCGTCTGGGGCGAGGCCGTGGTCGTCCCGCCGGCGTAGAGCGAGAGTGTGATGCTCGCCGCCTCGGCCGAGGGGTTGAAGATCCGGAGGTCGGAGCGGTAGCGGGCGCCGTTGGCGCCGTCCTTGTGGACGGTGGAGGGGATGACGAGGTCCGGCGCGGCGGCCGTCGAGCGCTGCGCGAGGACGGCGAAGGGGTCCCCCGTCCGGCTGTCGATGACCGTCGCGAACGAGACGAACGGCACGTCGCCCGTCACCTCGGCGCGGGCCACCGTCGTCGCGGGGGCGCCGAGCGTCGCGAAGACGTCGTTCATCTGCGTCTGCCCGTTCGGGAGGAGCTCGAGCGTCCCCTCGCCGATTTGCGCGCCGGCGCCGTTGCGGAGGCGGACGCGGACGGTGCCGCGCTGGCCGGTCGTCCCGGCGAACCCGACGTTCGTCCGATACCGATCGGACTTCGCGAGGAAGACGAGGTGACCCGTCTCGCCGGGGGTGATCGCCTGCGTCACGGCGATCCCCGGGAGCGACATGCCGTACTCGCGGTCGGGCAGCTTGTTGTACGTGCGGCTCGCGACCGTGAGGGCCGTCTCGGCCGACTCGACGAGGAGCGCGCCGCCGCCGGAGCGGCCGAAGAGCGTGTCGAGGACGTCGGGGACGACGAGCTGCCCGCCGGCGGGGACCGTGCGCGACGCCGGGGAGGGGAGCGTCGTGTTGTCCGCGCTCGCCGGGAGGAACCAGACGGTGACGGACGCGGCCGAGGCCGACGGGTTCACGAGCGTCAGGTCGGTGCGCCAGTTCGTCCCGCCGGAGCCGCTCGCGTGGGCCGAGCCGGGGACGATCCACCGGGCCGCGCGCGCCTTCGGCGCGAGCAGGGTGACGAGGGCAGCGACGACGATCAGGTTCGTCTTCTTCAAGTTCACTCCTCGAATGAAGTTCGGGCCAGAGCCCTGCGGACAAAGGGCGGGATAGTAGGGCAAACGCGGCACGGGCGCGAGCGGAGACCGAGCGGAGACCGGGCGGGTAACCAGGGGCCGCGGAGGAGGACGGAACGGCGAGGACGGTGCTCGTGACGGGAGGTGGGACGGGGCTCGGGAAGGCGGCGGCGCTCCGCTTCGCGCGCGGGGGCGACCGCGTGGCGATCTGCGGCCGGCGCGCGGCCGTCCTCGAGGCGGCCGCGACGGAGATCGCGGCGGCGGGGGCGGCCGACGTCGCCACCTTCGCGTGCGACGTTCGCTACGACGACGACGTGGCGAAGATGGCCGCCGCGCTCCACGAGCGGTGGGGCGCGATCGCCGTCCTCCTCGCGAACGCCGCGGGGAGCTTCGTCTGCCCCGCCGAGGAGCTCTCGCCGAACGGCTGGAAGGCGGTCGTCGACATCGTCCTGGACGGCACCTTTTCCTGCTGCTCCGCGGTCGGCCGGAGGATGATCGACGCCCACGCCTCGGACGGGCGGAAGCGCTCCATCGTCACCGTCGTGCCGAAGCCCGGCGCCGCGCCTCCCCTTCGGCTTCGCGGAGGAACGCGTCGAGGAGGTCCCACGGATCCTCGGCGAGGCGCTCGCCGTCCGTCGGGGCGGGCCCGTGGAAGACGAGCCGGACGACGACCTCGGCCTTCCCGTCGAACGGCTCCGCCGCCTCGACCGAGAGCGTCGCCTCGACGGAGCGCTCGTCGCCGCGCGGGGAGACGACCGGCAGGTTCTTCCGGACGGCCGTTCCGTTCAGGACCGCGAGGAGGGTGCGCTCCTCCTCGGTCGCGGCGGGATAGGAGCTCCAGCGTTCGCGGTCCACGGAGGGGAGTATAGGCAGCGCGCGACGGGCGCGGAGGCACCTCCCCGGGGACGGGGGGGCACGATCCGCCCGCTACCGCGCGAGGAGGACGACGTCCCCTTCGGCGAGCCCTTCGGTGATCTCGACGAAGAACGCGTTGCTGCGGCCGGTCTTCACGCGGCGGGTCTCGGCGCCAGTGACGGTCTTCACGGTGCAGACGGCCACGTCGCCCTCGTAGCGGACGGCGTCGATCGGGACCTGGACGGCGTCGGCCACCTCGCCGGCGAGGACGAGCGCCTGCGCGGTCATCCCGGGGCGGAGGCGCGGGTCGGCCTTCGCGAGCTTCAGGACGAGCGGGAAGGAGCGGGCCTCGCCTCGATCGCCCGCCGTGAGGGCGCCGAGGCGAAGGACGGTCGCGGCGAAGAGCTCGTCGGGAAAGGCCTCGAGGCGGACCTCGGCGGGCTGGCCGGGCGCGACGCGGTGGATCTCGCCTTCCTTCACGCGCGTCTCGACGAGCATCTCCGAGAGGTCGGGGAGGTCGAGGACGGGCTGGCCGGCGAAGACGGCGTCGCCGACGCGCACGCGCCGCTTCTCGCCCCCCTTCTCGAAGATCTCGCGGTGGACCGCGAGCCCGCTCGAGCGGGCCTCGACGGTGCAGAGGGCGATCTTCCGCTCCACGTCGGCGACGGCGGACGCCGCCTCCGCGGCGCGGGCGCCGGCGAGGTCGGACGCGGCCTTCGCCTGCGCGGCCTGGGCCGAGGTCTTCTCGGAGACGACGCGGAGCGCGTTCCGCCGGGACGCCACCTCCTGGCTCTTCTGGGCCAGGAGCTGCGGGTGGGTGAAGCGCGTGAGCGTCCGGTGCTGCTGCTCGGCGAGGACGAGGTCGGCCGCGGCCTCGGTGGCCCGCCGCTCGGCGGCGCGCAGCTCGTCCCGGGAGACGTACCCCTTCTCGGCGAACGGAGCGAGCCCCTCGAGCTTCTGCGTCGATTCTGCGGCCTCCCGCTTCGCCCGCTCCACCGCGGCCGCCGACTGCTGGACCTGGAGCGGCGCGACACCGTTGACGAACGTCGAGAGGTCGAGCTCGGCGCGCGCGAACGCCGTCTCGGCCTCGAGCCGCTCGCTCCTCTGCGTCGCGAGGAGCGCGCGGAGCGCCTGCCGGGCCTGCTCGGCTTCCCCCGACGTCTGGACGAGGCGCGAGCGGGCCGTCTCGAGCTCGCGCCGGAACGGTCCGTCGTCGAAGCGGACGAGGAGCGCGCCGGGCGCGACCCACGTCCCCTCGGGGACGAGCTCGACGACCTTCAGCTCGACGCCCGGGATCTCGGGGCCGTAGCTCTCGGCCCGGGCGGGGGCGAGCACTCCGGCGACGGCGACGGTGATCCGGAGCGGCCCGCGCGCGGCCCGCACCTCGCCGACGGCGTCGGAGACCGCGGCCTGGCGGAGGACCAGGCCGGCCCCGAGGAGGGCGACCGCGGTGCCGCCGACGAGGAGCTTCTTCGTCCGGGGCGGCAGCGCCGCGAGGCGGGAGAACGCCTCGCGGAGGCGGCGCACGGCCGGCGCGACGGACTCGGCTTCGATCATCGGCTGGACGGAGTGTACGGCGCGGGGGCCGGCCGGGGGAGGAACGCCTCCGGGCGGAGGAGCCCGGCCTCGGCGAGGAGTCGGAGCCCGTCGAGGAGGACCTCGCGCCGCGAGGTGAGGAGCGAGACGCGGGCGGCGTTGTAGAGCCCCTCGGCGTCGACGACGAAGAAGTTGTCGGTGAGCCCCTTGCCGAAGCGGAGCTCGGCCACCTCGAGCTGCATCCGTGCGACCTCCTCGTTCGCCTCGTCGAGCGCGAGCCGTTCGCGCGAGGTGGCGAGGCGGCGGCCGGCGGAGCGGACGAGGCGGGCGACGTCCGCCTCGAGCGTCTCGACGGCCCGACGGGCGATCCGAAGGGAGACCTCGGCCTGGGTCCGCGCCGAGAGCTGCGCCCCGAGGTTGAGGGGCGCCTGCGAGGTGAACCCGAGCGTCCAGGTCGAGCCGCCCGGATTGCCGAACGCTCCGCCGAAGCCGTCCGAGCGGCCCGCGGCGCTCCAGGTCAGGCCGGCGTCGAGCGAGGGGAGGAGGAGGCTCCGCGCGATCCGGAGCTGCGCCTCGGCGTCCGTCACCCGCTCTCGCGCCTCGACGAGCTCCTCGCGGGACGCGGCCGCGGCGTCGAGGGCCTCCTCGAGCTCGGGGACCTCGACCGGGAGAGCGGTCGGCGGCTCGAGGCCGAAGCGGCTGCCGGCCGGGAGGCCGAGGAGGCGGGCCAGAAGGTCGTGGGCGTCCTCGCGCGCGTTGCGCGCGTCGTTCTCCTGCGAGCGGGCCTGGGCGAAGAGCTGCTCGGCGCGGAGGACGTCGAGGCGGGAGACGCTCCCGATCTCCTCCTTCGCGCGGCTCGCCTCGAGGATCCGCTCCGCCCGCGTCGTCCGCCCGGCTGCCTCGCGGACGAGCTCGTCCTGGAGGGCCGCGGAGAGGTAGGCGCTCCAGACGGCGACGACCGTGAGCCGCTTCTGAACGCCGAGGTTCCGCTCCTCGGCGGCGACCTGGCGTCGGGCGGCGCGGAGGGGCTCGCGCGTGACGGCCGGGTCGAGCCCGCGCAGGAGGGGCTGGGAGAGCGTGAGGGAATGGGAGGAGTCCCAGCCTTCCGCCCCCTCGAGGCGGCTCGCCTCGACGTTCCCGGCGAGGCGCGGCCCGAACGGGAGCT
>JAKPXO010000526.1 GCA_029567505.1 Acidobacteriota bacterium | reverse complement strand
AAGTCGCAGGCCCATTCGCGCGCGGCGGCGAAGGGGTACTGGCAGTTCATCGCGGGGACCGGGAAGCGCTACGGTCTCCGGACGACCCGGGACTTCGACGAACGAAGCGACCCCGTCAAGTCGACCCGCGCCGCCGCCGCCTACCTGCGCGACCTCTACGAGATGTTCGGCGACTGGTACCTCGCGATGGCCGCGTACAACGCGGGAGAGGGCCGGGTCCTGCGCGGCCTCCAGCGGACGGGCTCCCGGGACTACTGGGAGCTTCGCGAGGCCCGCGCGCTCCACCGCGAGACGCGCGACTACGTCCCCTTCTTCATCGCGTCGGCCCTCATCGCGAAAGACCCGAGCCGCTTCGGCTTCGACGTCGTTCCCGACCCGCCGCTGGAGTTCGACGTCGTCGAGGTCCCGCGTCCGGTCGCTCTCGCCCGCGTCGCCCGGGAGATCGGGACGACGGTCGAAACCCTTCGCTCGCTGAACGGTGAGCTGCGCCGCCCGTCCACACCCCACGGCGTCGCTCGATATCCGCTCCGGGTCCCGAAGGGGGCCGGCCCCGTCCTCGAGGCGCGGCTCGAGAGCATCCCCGCGGCTCCGGAGATCCGGGAGCGTCGCCTGAAGGTCCGGAAGGGCGACACGCTCACCCGGTTCGCGAAGAGGAACCACGTGACGGTCGCCGCCCTCCGGGAAGCGAACGGCCTCCGCCCGAACGCAAAGCTGCGCGCCGGCCAGCTTCTCGTCGTCCCGGGCCGGTACTCGACACCGCGCACGCCCCCGGCCGACCTCGCCGAGGCGGCGGACACACCGATCCTCCCCGAGGTCGTACGCGGCGAGATCCGTGCCCTTCCGACCCCTTCGGCCGCCGTCGTCGACGCCGCCGCGCTCGGCGCCGACCTGCCCGGGATCTCCGTGACGCCCCTTCCGTCCGCTCCACTCCCGGCCCGGGTCGAGATCCCCCGGGAGGGGTTCGTCACCGAGCGCGTCGCGCCGCGCCCGGCCGAGACCCGCACCTCGGCGCGGACGAAGCCCGCGGCCCGCAGGACGAAGCACACCGTCCGCAAGGGCGAGACGCTCTTCCGCATCGCGAGCCGCTACGGAGTCACCGTCGACGCGCTTCGCCGGGCGAACCGGATCGGCCGGGGGCACGTGATCCGGCCCGGCCAGAAGCTCGCCGTCCCCACGGCCACGCGCTGACCGGGTCGAGATGAGCGTCGCGAGGGCCTGGAGCGCCGCCCTCGTCGGACTCGAGGCCCGCCCGGTCGTCGTCGAGGCGGCGCTCGGGCTCGGGCTGCCGGGGCTCACGATCGTCGGCCTCCCCGACGCCGCCGTTCGGGAAAGCCGGGAGCGAATCCGCTCCGCGCTCCGTCAGATCGGCCTCCCCCTCCCCGGCCGGAGCGTCGTCGTCAATCTCGCGCCCGCCGACCTCCCGAAGGCGGGAACGCTCTACGACCTCGCCGTCGCACTCGCCGTCCTCGCCGCCAACGGAGACGTCCCTCTCCAGGGGCTCGCCGAGCTGACGCTCGCGGGCGAGCTCGCCCTGGACGGCGAGGTTCGGCCGGTCCCCGGAGTCCTCTCGATTGCGGAGTCGGCCCGGGCCGAGGGTCGTTCCCGGATCGTCGTCGCACCTCAGAACGCCGCCGAGGCGGCGTCGGTCCCCGGGGTGGTCGTCCTCCCCGCCCCTCACCTCGGCGCGGTGGTCGCTCACGTCGCGGGTCGGGAGCTCCTCCAGCCCTTCGTCCCGACGGAGGCCCTCCCCACGACGGAGCCCGACGCTCCCGACCTCGCCGAGGTCCGCGGCCAGGCCGTCGCCCGCAGGGCCCTCGAGATCGCTGCCGCCGGCGGACACAACCTGCTCCTCTTCGGGCCGCCGGGCTCCGGCAAGACGATGCTCGCCCGCAGGCTCCCGGGAATCCTCCCGCCGCTCTCGCCGGAGGAGTCGCTGGAGACGACGCGGATCTGGAGCGCGGCGGGGCGTCTTCCGCCCGGTTCGGGGCTGCTCCGGACGCGCCCGTTCCGCTCCCCGCACCACGGCGCGTCGGCGCCCGCCCTCGCGGGAGGAGGTCCCGACCCGAGACCCGGCGAACTCTCCCTCGCCCACCACGGCGTCCTCTTCCTCGACGAGCTGCCGGAGTTCCGCCGGGACGCGCTCGAGGCGCTTCGCGAGCCCCTCGAGGAGGGCATCGTCCGCGTGACGCGCGCGAGCGGCAGCCGTTCCTTCCCCGCGCGCTTCCTCCTCGTGGCCGCGATGAACCCTTGCCCCTGTGGATTCCGGGGAGATCCTCGAAAAGAGTGCACTTGTTCCGAGCACGACCTGGGCCGCTATCGACGAAAGGTCTCGGGCCCGCTGCTCGACAGGATCGACCTTCACGTCGAGGTGTCGGCACTCCCCTCCGCCGACCTGGACTCCGGCATCCCGCCAGAATCTTCCTCCCGGGTCCGGACGCGCGTCCTCGCGGCGCGCGAGCGGCAGGCGGAGCGGACGGGCGACAGACGACTGACGAACGCGGCGCTCACTCCCGGTCGTCTGCGGGCGACCGGAGCCGTTCTCTCGGAGGCCTCCGCGCTCCTTTCCCGCGCGATGGACCGGCTGGGCCTTTCCGCGCGTGGCCACCAGCGCGTCCTTCGCGTAGCGAGGACGATCGCGGATCTCGAGGGCTCCGCTGAGACCGGTCCGGCACATGTCGCCGAGGCGCTCCGCTACCGGGCCGCGACACCCGGTCGAACCCCCTGAGCCGCCGCAAGTCCTTCCGACGAAGGGACTTCGTCCCAGGAAACTTTCGCTTGACGGGAAACGTCAGGTCGATAGACTTCCGTGCGGCTCGTCACAAAGCCTGGGGGGACGACCAGTCCCGGCGGTCCCGGAGATTCCGTTGACGCGAAAGCAGCACACGATCATCGTCGTACCGCACGCGCGCGCGAGGTTCCGCCAGTTCCAGGTGACGTCCCGGCTTCTCTGGAGTGTCGCGACGGCCGTGTCCCTTTCGCTTCTCCTCGGGGTCGTCTTCGGGGTCCTCTGGCTCCAGTCGGTCCGGAAGAACCGAGAGGTGACGAGCCTCGTCGCCGAGAACCAGGATCTCCGCGGCCGCACGAAGAGCCTGAACGCGAAGCTCGAGTCTCTGGAGAAGGTCCTGGCCGAGTTCGAGGAGCGGACCCGCCGACTCTCTATCGTCGCCGGCCTCTCCGGCTCCCCCGACCCGGGAACGGGCGGCGTCGGCGGCCTCACGGCGCTTCCGGCCGACGACGCTCGCCACACGGAGGCCGTCCTCGAAGAGGCCTCCCGCCGCGGGCTCCTCCTGTCCGGGCGACTCGGCGAGGTCGAGAGCCGGCTGTCGGTCCAGGCAGACCAGCTCGCGCTCACGCCCACGCTCGCGCCGTCGCTCGGGGTCCTGACCGCCGGTTTCGGCCTCCGAGCCGACCCGTTCACGGGGCGCCCGGACTTCCACGCCGGCATCGACATCTCCTCGCCGAAGGGAAGCCGGATCGTCGCCCCCGCGAGCGGGACCGTGGTGCGGGTCGGCTGGGACAGGGGCTACGGCCGGGTCGTCGAGATCGCCCACGGCTTCGGGATCCGGACCCTTTTCGCCCACATGGAGACCCCGCGCGTGTCCGAGGGCCAGCGCGTCCGCCGGGGAGACCTCGTCGGCCTCGTCGGCTCCACCGGGCGGTCGACCGGGCCGCACCTCCACTACGAGGTGCAGGTCGCCGGCAAGCCGGTCAACCCGCTCGACTACGTCCTGAACGCGTTCTGAGCCGGTCCGCACGACGGCGGGCGACCCCGAGCCCCTCTGCTAGCATCCGGTGCTCGCGCCCCCGCCGGGCGCCCATGGACGGAAGATGATCATCGACAAGGCACTCTCCAAGATCTTCGGGACGAAGCACGACCGCGACATGAAGGCGCTGACGCCTCTCGTCGAAGAGGTCGGCCGGCTGGAGCCGGAGCTCGCCCCCCTGCCCCTCGACGGACTTCGGGCCCGCCTCGGCGAGATCCGGGAGCGGGTCGAGTCCGAGCTGAAGGACCTTCCGGCCGACCTCGAGGCGCGCCGGGCGAAGACCCGGGCGGTCCTCGACCCGTTCCTCCCCCGCGTCTTCGCCCTCGTCCGGGAGGCGGGCAAGCGGACGATCGGCCAGCGCCACTACGACGTCCAGCTCCGCGGCGGGGCCGTCCTCCACCAGGGGAAGATCTCCGAGATGCGGACGGGCGAGGGGAAGACTCTCGTCGCGACCCTTCCCGTCACTCTGAACGCGATCGCCGGGAGAGGCGCGCACGTCGTCACCGTGAACGACTACCTCGCCCGGCGCGACGCGGAGTGGATGGGGCGGATCTACGGCGCCCTCGGCCTGACCGTCGGCTGCATCCAGCACGATCTCGACGACGCCGCTCGCCGCGAGGCCTACGCCTGCGACATCACCTACGGCACGAACAACGAGTTCGGCTTCGACTACCTGCGCGACAACATGAAGTTCGAGCTCACGCAGATGGTCCAGAGGCCCCACTTCTTCGCCCTGGTCGACGAGGTCGACTCGATCCTCATCGACGAGGCCCGGACGCCGCTCATCATCTCGGGCCCCTCCGAGGGGGACGTCGACATCTACTACCGGTGCGACCGGATCGTCCCGAAGCTCGTCCGGGGCGAGGAGATCAAGGACAAGTACGGCAACAAGACGACCACCGGCGACTTCCTCGTCGACGAGAAGGCCCACACCGCCGCGCTGACCGAGGAAGGCGTCGGGAAGTGCGAGCGGCTCCTCGGCGTCGAGAACCTCTACGACCCGACGAACATCGACGTCCTCCACGCCTGCCAGCAGGCGCTGCGGGCCCACGCCCTCTACAAGCGCGACGTCAATTACGTCGTGAAGGACGGGCAGGTCATCATCGTCGACGAGTTCACCGGGCGCTTGATGCCCGGACGCCGCTGGTCCGACGGCCTCCACCAGGCCGTGGAGGCGAAGGAGGGGGTCAAGATCGAGCGCGAGAACCAGACCCTCGCGACGGTCACCCTCCAGAACTACTTCCGGATGTACGACAAGCTCGCCGGGATGACGGGCACCGCGGACACCGAGGCGGCCGAGTTCGACAAGATCTACAAGCTCGACGTCGTCGTCGTCCCGACGAACCGCGACATGGTCCGGCAGGACGGGCACGACGTCGTCTACCGGACCGAGCGCGAGAAGTACAACGCCGTCGTCGAGGAGATCAAGGAGCTGTACGGGAATGGGCGCCCGGTGCTCGTCGGAACCATCTCCATCGAGAAATCGGAACTGCTTTCCGAGATGCTGATCAAACAGGGTATTCCACACTATGTGCTTAACGCCAAGCAGCATGAGAAAGAGGCCGAGATCGTCGCCCAGGCGGGTCGCAAGGGGGCCATCACCATCGCCACCAACATGGCAGGTCGTGGTACGGACATCCTGCTGGGGGGCAACCCCGAATCGCTGGCGAAACAGTG
>JAKPXO010000184.1 GCA_029567505.1 Acidobacteriota bacterium | reverse complement strand
CCGGCCGAGCGCCGCGCCGAGAGATCCCGCGAGCCGGTTCCCGTAGTAGCCGGCGAGCCCCTCGGCGAGCGCCGCGGCGGCGTCTTCCGAAGAGGCTCCGCCGGAGGCGTCCCGGCGCGCTGACGCGAAGAGGTCGCTCCCGCCGCCGGCCGCCGCGATCGACGGGTCCTCGAGGGACGAGGTCGTCAGGAAGTCGAGGCGCGGATCGCTCTGCGGGTCGCCCGAGTAGGTGACGACGCCGCGGTCGATCCGGAACGTCTGGCCGTAGGCGAAGACGAGCCCGCCGCTCTCGACGTCGATCCGCCCCCTCACGACGGGCCGGCTCGCCGCTCCCGACACGTCGATGCGGCTCCAGGAAGCGGTGAGATCGGCGACGTTGTTCCGGATCCTCACGCCGGAGGCGGTCGTGATCCCGAGGTCGAGGGCCAGCGTGTCGAGGAACGAAGCCTCCGTGCCCGGAGACTCCGGCGGCGCCAGGACGAGCGCGAGGACCTCGCGGTCGAGGTCCACGTCCCGCTCGAGGAGGCCGCGCTCGAGGACGACGGTCCCCGAGAGCCTCCGCTCGTCCTCGAGCTGGTCGAACGTCAGCTCTCCCGAGAGGACCGAGGCGAGCCCGTACGCGAGCCGGTAGCGGACGTCGGAGAACCGGGCGGTGGCGGTCGCCCCGACGCCGGAGTACCAGCCGCCCTCGAGGCGGAGCGGCCCGCCGTTCAGGAGCGCCTCGCCCCGCGTCAGCTCGACCTGCCCCGGCGTCAGCTCCGCCTCGAGGACCGGGTCGCCCAGCTCGGTCGGGTAGGCGAGCGGCCAGGTGAAGCGCGCTCCCCTCCCGTCGACGAGGACGTGCCCCGCGAGGGCGCGGGGCGGGCCGGAGGCGCTCGCGTCCAGCGCGAGCTCGCCCTTCGCGATCCCGCCCTGGAGAAACGGCGACAGGAGAGCCGCGTCGGCCCGTCCCCGAGCCGTCGCCGACAGGTGTGCGACGAGGCTCTCGAGCGGCCCCCCGAGCCGTGCGCCGGGGAGGAGCTCCGCCTCGGCGGCGACGGAGAAGGAGGTCCTCTCGCCGTCGACCGTCACCGGCTGAAGCGCGAGCTTGCCGCCGGCGAGCGAGAGGCGCGCCGTCTCGCGGAGCCGGACCGGTCCGGCGGGCGACTCGAGCGTCAGGCCCTCGATCTCGATCGCGGCCGTCCCCGCGAGCGGGTCGGCGAGGCCGAACGTGGCGAAGAGGCGCATGTCGCCGCGCGCCGCGAGCGCCTCCGTCCCGGGCGGGAGGAGCGGCCCGAGCGCGCAGGCATCGAGGCCGGGAGCCTCGAGAGTCACCTCGATCGGTCCTTCGGGGAGCCCCGCGGGAATCGCGCCGGCGAGGGCGGGCAGCTCCCGGAGCGAACTGAGCGGGACACGCGCGGCGAACGTCCCGGCGAGGCCGGGGCTCCCCGCCGACGGGACGTCGAGGGCGAGGATCCCGTCGCGGATGACGGCGTTCACCTCGGCCGGAAGGCCGGCGGCAACGAGGAGCGCCCGGAGGTCGGCGTCCTCGTACGGCGCGTCGAGCGAGAGCCGCCCGGAGGCGTCGAAGCGCGCCGGCGCGGGGCCGGCCGGCGACGGGGCCGCGGCGCTCGCGGCGGCGAGGTGGAGGACCGAGAGCTCGGGACCGTCGAGGGCGAGCGTCGCGTGGAGCGCGTCGACGCGGGGAGCCTCCTCGGAGAGGCAGACGTCGGCTGCGTCGAGGACGACGAGCGCGTGCCGGCCTCTCCTGGAGAGCGCGAAGCCGGCGTCTGCCGAGGCGAGCCCCGTCGCGCCCGGGTGGAACGTCGCGACGTCGAGGCCGGCGGCGGTGAGGCGCCCCGCGGCCGCTCCCCGCGCCGCGTCGGCGGACGCGTCCAGGGCGAGCATCCCGCCGCGCGCCGGACGGAACGTCCCGGCGATCGTCGCGCGCGGCGCCCGGAGCGGACCCGAGACGTCGGCGTCGAGGCGCAGCGGGCCGGCGAGGTCGAGCCCTTCGGGGGGCTCGGGGACGAGCGAAGGGAAGAACGCGCGGAGCTCCGCGGCGGCCTCCGCCGCATCGGGGAGGTCGAGCGCGACGCGGCCTGCCTCGATCCGCCCGGAGGCGAGGCCGGCGAGAGAGGCGGCGCGGACGCGCCCTGCCGCCGTTCTCTTCCCGGGAGAGTCCGGCAGGAACGTCGCGGCGACGTCGACCTTCGCGTCTCCCCGCGCCACGAGGCCGGCGCGGGCCTCCGCGAGCGTCCCTCCGTCGCGGGAGAGCGTCGCCGTCGCGTCGACCTCGAGCGGCCGCGGCTCGCCCCGGCCGTGCCGGACCGTCGCGACGGCGTCGAGCGTCGCCCCCGCGATTCCGAGGCGCTCGCGCGTCGCCGGGTCGGCGTATCGGGCGAGGAGCGTGTCGGGGAGACCGGTCGCCCTGAGGTCCCAGCTCCCGTCGCCCGTCGCGAAGAGGTATCGCCCTTCGCCCTCGACCCGGCCGCCCTCGCGCAGGTCGGCCCGCGCCGACTCGAGGAGGACCGTCTCGTCCGCGAAGCGGACGCGCGCCGTGGCGAGGGCGATCGCGAGCTCCTTCGTCGCGAGGTCGCGCCCCTCGAGCGTCGCCTCGACCGTCGGTGCCGCGCGGCGTCCTTCCACCTTCGCGGAGATCCGGAGCGAGCCCGTCGCCCCCATCTCCGGCGCGAGGCGGGCCGGGTCGAGGGTCGCTTCCGCGCGGAGGCCGAGCGGCGCCTCGGGCGAGAGCCCCCCACCTCCGAACGCGGAGAGAGCGAGGCCTTCTCCATCGACGTGGAGCGCCTCGAGGACGAGCTCTCCGTCGGCCGAGGCCGTCAGGGCGACGTCCCCCTTCGCTTCGAGGCGCAGCCCGCCGGGTCTTTCGACGACGATACGCGGGGTCTCTCCGCGCAGGCGGAGCTCTCCGCCGCGAAGGTCGCCGTCGAGCCGAACGTCCGACGCGGACGCCGAGAGGGCGAAGGCGCGGAGCGCCTCGGGCAGCGGTCCGGAAAGGACCGTCGCGCCTTCGATCCGGAACCGCTCGATCTCCGCGGCCGAAAGGAACGGGAGGTCGGTGGCCGGAGGCTCCTCCGACGCCGGCCGGGGGGCGCCGAAGTCGAGGCGGACTCCGGTGAGCGCGACGAGGCGAAGGCGGACCCGTCCCTGGAGCGCCTCGCCGACGAGGAGCTCGGCCTCGGCCGCGTCGACGGAGAGGAAGGGCGGCTCTCCCGGCAGGCCGACGACGAGGCCGCCGAGGCGAAGCTTCCCTCCGAGCGCGTCGAGCGAGCGCTCGCGCGCCGAGATCGCGAGGCCCGACGCGTCCCCGGCTTTTCGCAGGGCCGCGTCGACGAGCCGCTGCCCGACCGGCGGCGCCTTCAGGAGTGCGATCGTCGCGGCGGCGAGAGCGAGGACGAGCACGACGACGCCGAGGACGACGCGCCGGGCGCGGGACCGACTCTTCTTCTCGCCGCGGGCCACGGTTCGATTCTAGGCGGGTGCCTTCGAGCCCTCGGCCGAATGTCGGCGGCCCTAGAATCCGCGGTTCGGATGGGAGGGGAGATGCGGAGAGAGCCGACGCGGGAGGCGACGATCGGGAATCCCGGGCGTGTGATCGCCCTCGTCATCCTGGCGCTCGGCGCGACGAGCGCGACCGGCGCGGCAGGGGCGACGACGGCCGAGACGTGGCTCCACCCGGTCCTGCCCGAAAGCGTCGTGAAGGCGGCTCCGGCCGCTCGCCGGGGCGGGAGGGCCGCACGTCCCGCCGCGCCGGCGCGCCCGGCGCCCTTCCCGACGGCCGTCTCGGGAGACACCTCCTTCGTCGAGGTGACGACGGGGGAGAGCTACCCCGAGCCGGGGAGCGCGGTCCCCCCCGAGCGGATCGAGCGCTCGTTCGCGCGCCTCGGAGAGGGGCGTCCGATGCCGCTCACCGGCGCGCGGGTCGACGGCCCCCTCACGCGTCTCGAGGCGACGTGGCTCGGCCAGGGCCTCGCCACGCTCGGCCTCCTCCTCCTCCCGGAGGGGCGGACGGTCGAGGCGGCGGCGTTCGAGACGTTCCTCCGCGAGGCGGGAGCGCGCGAGGCGCTCGCGCTCCGAGCGAAGAAGAAGGAGTCGAAGAAGCCGGCGCGGGTCGTGACGATCGAGAGCGCCCGGGCCTTCGCCGGGGTCGTCGCGCCGCCGCGCGCGAAGCGGACGGCGGACCCCGCGGCGGGGCGCGACGAGGCGCTGGGCCTCCCGCTCGAGCTCGTGGCCGGCGGCTCGCCGCTCACTCTGCGCGCGGGGGACGTCCTGGCCGCGACGCTCCTCCGCGACGGCCGGCCGCTTGCCGGCGCCCTCGTCCGCGCGTTCGCCCCGGGGGCGAACGCGGCGCTCGAGGCCGAGACGGACGCGCACGGCACCGCCTCGATCCCGCTCGAGCGCGAGGGACGGCTTCTCCTGTCGGCGGCCTCCGTCCGCCGGACGGAGAAGGCCGACCGGGCGCGTGGCGAGATCTGGAAGAAGGCCGACTGGGAGGTCCGGCGAACGACCCTCGAGATCCTCGTCCTCCCGAAGGCTCCGGCGAAGGCGGCTCCCGCGCCGAAGGGGAAGCGGCCGCCCGCGAAGAAGAAGCCGCGCTGAGGTCGGCCCGTCAGGCCGGGCGGTCGATCGCGCGGGCCAGCCGCGCGGCCCCCTCGCGGAAGGTCTCCTCTCCGGGGAGGAGGGAGACGACGAGATACGCCTCGCTCGGGAAATCGAAGAAGTACCCGGGGTGGACGACGAGGTCCTCCTCGCCGAGGAGCCGGAGGACGAGCTCCTCCTCCCGCTCCACGGCCGGGAGCCGGACGACCCCGGACCAGCCTGCGGCGAGGGGGAAGACGGTGACCCCGGCGAGCGGCGCCAGAGCGCCGGCGAGGGTGGCGTGGTTTCCGAGGAGGCGGGCGCGAAGCACGCGGCCGGCGCCTTCCCCGAACGAGAGGAGTCCCGGCAGGGCGAGCTGCACCGGCGTCCCGACCGAAAGATAGGAGTCGGCGATCCAGGCCAGCCTCTCGAGAGCCTCGGCGAGCGGCCCGGCCGGGCCGTTCGCGAGGACCCAGCCGAGCTTCAGCTGCGGGAGCGCGGCCGACTTGGAGAGCCCGCCGAGGGAGAAGACGAGCGCCTCGCCCGGCTCGGCGGCGGCGACGCGGACGTCGCCCGGCCGGTCCTCGAAGCGGTAGTCGAGGAAGACCTCGTCGGAGACGAGGGCGAAGCCGCGGCGGGCCGCGAGGGCGGAGAGCGTGGCGAGCTCCTCCGCGGCGATCGACGTACCCGTCGGGTTGTTCGGGTTGACGAGGACGGCGGCGGCGACCCGGCGCCCGGCGGCCTCCGCCCGGTCCGCCGCCTCCTCGACGAGGCTCGCGTGGACCGTCCAGCGGTCCTCGGCCGGAAGGCGGTATCGGACGAGCTCGACCCCTTCGAGCGCCGCCAGCGCGTCCAGCAGCGGGTAGCTCGGCGCCGGGACGAGGACCGCGTCGCCGGGCTCCGCGAGGAGCTTGAAGAGCCAGCCGTAGGCCTCGCTCGAGGAGGCCGTCAGGAGGAGCCGCGCGGGGTCGGCCACGACGCCGCGACCCGCGTAGTGGCCGGCGACGGCCTCGCGCGCCGAGAGGAGGCCGCGCGGGTCGGGGTCGTAGCGCGCGCCGCGCGGGTCGGCGAGGAGGGCGAGCGCGGGCCCGACGTCGAGAGGGAGGCCGGCCGCCGTGGGGTTCGTGGCGGTCAGGTCGAGGACGGGGCGCGGGTGCGCCGCGAGGGCCTGCGTCAGCCGGTTCTCGGCGCCGGGAGCGGGGGTCCTCCTCGAGAACATCCCGCGGAGGTTACCCTCCCGGAGGCGACGAGGCGCGCGGGTAAACTCCGGCGCCATGGGAGCTTCCGCCCCGACGATCACCCCCGCGCTCCTCGCGGAGCACAAGCTGACCTCCGACGAGTACGAGAGGATCCTGGCCGCCCTCGGACGCGAGCCGAACCTCGTCGAGCTCGGGATCTTCTCGGCGCTCTGGAGCGAGCACTGCTCCTACAAGTCGTCGAAGGTCTTCCTCCGCGACCTCCCGACGAAGGGGCCGAGGGTCGTCCAGGGGCCGGGCGAGAACGCCGGCGCCGTCGACATCGGCGAAGGGCTCGCGGTCGTCTTCAAGATGGAGTCCCACAACCACCCGTCCTTCATCGAGCCGTACCAGGGCGCGGCGACGGGCGTCGGCGGCATCCTGCGCGATGTCTTCACGATGGGGGCGCGGCCGATCGCCGTCCTCGACCCGCTCTTCTTCGGCGACCCTTCTGCTCCCCGGATGCACGGCCTGATCGACGGCGTCGTCCGCGGCGTCGGCGGCTACGGGAACTGCATCGGGATCCCGACCGTCGGCGGGTCGACGTTCTTCCACCCGTCGTACGACGGGAACATCCTCGTCAACGTCATGGCGGTCGGCCTCGTCCGCCACGAGAGGATCTTCAAGGCGAAGGCCGAAGGGCTCGGCAACCCCGTCCTCTACGCCGGCTCGAAGACGGGGCGCGACGGGATCCACGGCGCCTCGATGGCCTCCGACGTCTTCGACGACGAGAAGGCGCAGCGCCGCCCGACCGTGCAGGTCGGCGACCCGTTCACCGAGAAGCTCCTCCTCGAGGCGGTCCTCGAGGTCCTCGAAGGGGACGCCGTCGTCGCGATCCAGGACATGGGGGCCGCGGGGCTCACCTCCTCCTCGTTCGAGATGTGCGCGCGCGGCGACGTCGGGATGCGCCTCCACCTCGACCGCGTCCCGATGCGCGAGGCGGGGATGACGCCTTACGAGCTGATGCTCTCCGAGTCGCAGGAGCGGATGCTCCTGGTCACGAAGAAGGGGCGCGAGCGCGAGGTGATCGAGGTCTTCGAGAAGTGGGGCCTCGACGTCGCCGAGATCGGCGAGGTGACCGGGACGCCGCGGATGGAGCTCCTCTGGCACGGCGAGGTCGCGGCCGACCTCCCGGTCGCCCCGCTCGTCGACGACGCTCCGGTCTACCGGCGCCCGTGGACGCTCGCCGAGCCGCTCCCGCCGCTCGAAGGGGCGATCGACCTCTCCGGCGCCCCCGACGAGACGGCCGCCCTCCTCGCCCTCCTCGCCTCGCCGAACCTCTGCAGCAAGGCGTGGATCTGGCGGCAGTACGACCGGAGCGTGAGGACGAACACGGTCGTCGGCCCACCGGGCGACGCCGCCGTCCTCCGCGTGAAGGGGACGAAGAAGGGGCTCGCGCTGACGGCCGACGTGAACCCGCGCTACTGCTTCGCCGATCCGATGCGCGGGGCCGCCCACGCGGTGGCCGAGGCGGCGCTGAACGTCGCCTGCACGGGCGCGCGCCCGCTCGCGATCACCGACTGCCTCAACTTCGGCAACCCCGAGCGGCCGGAGATCATGGGCCAGCTCGCCGCGGCGGTGAAGGGGCTCTCGCTCGCCTGCCGCGCGCTCGAGACGCCCGTCGTCTCGGGGAACGTCTCCCTCTACAACGAGACGGACGGGGAGTCGATCCTGCCGACGCCGACCGTCGGGATGGTGGGCCTTCTCGACGACGTCGCCCGGGCGGTGCCGCACGCCTTCCGCGCCGAGCACGACGTCGTCGCGCTCCTCGGCGAGACGCGCGACGAGCTCGGCCGCAGCGAGTACCTCGCGACCGTCCTCGGGCGCGACGAGGGCCCCTGCCCGCTCCTCGACC
>JAKPXO010000180.1 GCA_029567505.1 Acidobacteriota bacterium | reverse complement strand
CCTCCAGCGTCGCCGCGCCGATGCCGCGCGCCGGGACGTTGACGACGCGCCGGAACGAGACGTCGTCGTCGGGGTTCCGGAGGAGGCGCAGGTAGGCGAGGGCGTCCTTCACCTCGGCCCGCTCGTAGAAGCGGGTCCCGCCGACGAGGAGGTACGGCATCCGGTTCCTCACCAGCTCGTCCTCGAACGGGCGCGACTGCGCGTTCGTCCGGAAGAGGACGGCCACCTCGGCCATGGGTCGGACCGACCGGACGCGGGAGATCCGCTCGACGACCTCGCGCGCCTCGTCCCGCTCCTCGGGAAGGACGAGGAGCGTCACCGGCTCCCCGCCCGGCTTCGTCGCCTTCAGGTTCTTCCCGAGCCGGCGTCGGTTCTCGGCGACGACGGCCCCCGCGGCATCCAGGATCGGCGCCGTCGAGCGGTAGTTCCGCTCGAGGCGGATCGTCTCCGCGCCGGGGAAGTCCTGCTCGAAGTCGAGGATGTTCGAGACGTCGGCGCCCCGCCAGCGGTAGATCGACTGGTCCTCGTCGCCGACGGCGAAGACGTTCCGCGCCTCCCCGGCGAGGAGCCTCACGATCCCGGCCTGGGCGCCGTTCGTGTCCTGGTACTCGTCGACGAGGAGCTGCGTGACGCTCCGCCGGAGGAGGGCGAGGACCTCCGGGCTCCTCTCGAGGAGGCCGCGGGTCCTCACGAGGAGGTCGTCGAAGTCGACCGCGTTCGCCTTCTTCAGCTCCTTCTCGTAGGCCGTGTGGAGGTCGGCGAGGCGGGTTCCGACGAAGTCGCCGAACCGGCGCGGGTACTCGTCACGGCTCCAGCCGGCGTTGCGGGCCCGCGAGATCTTCGAGGCGACCGCCTTCGGCGTGAGCGCCTTGTCGGAGATGCCGGCCGCCTTGAGCGCCTGCCGGAAGACGGCCAGCTGGTCGTCGGCGTCGAAGACGACGAAGCCCGGCGTCAGCCCCGCCTCGACGGCGAAGCGCCGGAGGAGCCGCACGCCGTAGGCGTGGAACGTCCCGACGAACGACCGGGGCGGCCTCGAGCCGAGGAGGTGAGCCACGCGCTCCTTCATCTCTCCCGCGGCCTTGTTCGTGAACGTGAGCGCGACGATGGCGGATTCCGGCGTGCCGTGCGCCATGAGCCAGGCCATCCGACGGGTCAGGACGCGCGTCTTGCCCGAGCCGGCGCCGGCCAGGACGAGGAGGGGCCCCGGCCCGGCCGAGACGGCGGCCGCCTGCTCCGGGTTGAGACCTTCGAGGAGGGCTTTCTCGCGATCGTTCAAGGGACGCGGAGGATACCGCGCAGGCGCCGCGGACCGCCGGAGCGCGAGGAAGGCGCCCTCCCTCCCGCCGCTATTCCACCGTCACCGACTTCGCGAGGTTCCGCGGCTGGTCGACGTCGCAGCCACGCCGCCGCGCCACGTGGTAGGCGAGGAGCTGGAGCGGGACGACGGAGACGACCGGCTGGAGGGCCGGGTGGGCGAGGGGCACCTCGAGGACCTCGTCGGCGAACGTCGCGACGTCCTCGTCGCCCGGCGAGACGAGGGCGACGAGCTTCCCCTCCCGCGCCTTCACCTCGCGGAGGTTCGAGGCGACCTTGTCGTAGAGGGCGTCCCGCGGCGCGAGGGCGACGACGGGGAGCTCGCCGTCGATCAGGGCGATCGGCCCGTGCTTCATCTCCCCCGCCGGGTACCCCTCGGCGTGGATGTAGGAGATCTCCTTCAGCTTGAGCGCCCCCTCGAGCGCCACCGGGTAGTGCGCGCCGCGCCCGAGGAAGAGAACGTCGCGGGCGTGGGCGAGAGTGCGCGAGAGCTTCTCGATCGCCGGCTCGAGGGCGAGCGCCTGCTGGAGGGCGACGGGGAGGTGGGCGAGGCCCTCGAGGAACGGGTCGCCCGCCTCGAGCCGCCCGAGGCCGCGCGCTTCGCGGGCGTAGTACGCGAGGAGGGCGAGGGCGACGAGCTGCGTCGTGAACGCCTTCGTCGAGGCGACGCCGATCTCCGGCCCCGCGTGCGTCGCGAGGACGCCGTCGACGAGGCGCGCGATCGCGGAGCCGGGGACGTTGACGACGCCGACGGTCGGCGCGAGAGCCTTCTTCGCGTCGGTGAGCGCCGCGACGGTGTCGGCCGTCTCTCCCGACTGCGAGATCCCGACGACGAGCGTCCGCGGCCCGACGAGGTTCTTCCGGTAGCGGAACTCCGAGGAGTAGTCGACCTCGACCGGGACGCGGGCCACCTCCTCGAGGAGGAACTTCCCGACGAGGCCGGCGTGCCAGCTCGTCCCGCAGGCGACGATCACGACCCGGTCGACCTCCGAGAGGAGGCGCGGGGAGACCCCCATCGCGTCCTCGCTGAAATGACCCGTCTCGAGCGAGAGCTTGTGCCCGACCGTCTCGACGACGACCGTCGGCTGCTCGGCGATCTCTTTCGCCATGAAGTGGGGGTAGCCCCCCTTCTCCGCGGCGACGGCGTCCCACGGGACGCGCCGCGCCGGCCGGCTCCGGGGCGCGCCGTCGAGGCCCGCCACCTCGACCGACGTCGCCGTGAGGCGGACGAAGTCGCCGTCCTCCAGGAAGACGAGGTCGCGCGTGTACGGCAGGAGCGCCGTCGCGTCGGAGGCGACGAGGTTCTCGTCCGCGCCGAGGCCCAGGACAATCGGGGGGCCGTTCTTGGCGACGTAGAGGACCTCCGGCTCGTCGGCCGAGAGGACGACGACGGCGTACATGCCCGTCATCCGCGAGAGGACCGTCCTCACGACCTCTCCGAACGGCTTCGCCGGCGCGTCCGCGCGCGCGGCGCCGATCGCCTGGGCGATGACCTCCGAGTCGGTCTCCGACGTGAACGTCACGCCGCGGGCGAGGAGCTCCCTCTTCAGCGGAAGGAAGTTCTCGATGATCCCGTTGTGGATGACGACGACCCGCCCCGACGCGTCGCGGTGCGGGTGGGCGTTCTCCTCGGAGGGGCGGCCGTGCGTCGCCCAGCGGGTGTGGCCGATGCCGGTCCGCCCCGCCGGCGGCTCGGCCTCGATCCTCGCGGTGAGGTTCCCGAGCTTCCCTTCGCTCCGGGTGACGCGGACGAGGCCGTCTGCCCCGAGGACGGCGATGCCGGCCGAGTCGTAGCCGCGGTACTCGAGCCGCTTCAGGCCGTCGATGAGGATCGGTGTCGCCTCGCGCGGCCCGACGTATCCGACGATGCCGCACATCGCGCTACCCCTTCCGGTCCTTCGCCGCCGTCTTCCTCTCCCGGTACCGCGTGCCGCCCCCCTCGACCGTCTTCTGCGGAACGCGGGAGGTGGCGAGCGCGCCCGCGGGGACGTCCTTCGTGATCGTCGAGCCCGCGCCGACGAGCGCCCCGTCGCCCACCGCGACCGGGGCGACGAGCTGGACGTCGGAGCCGATGAACACGCCGGCTCCGATGTCGGTGAAGTGCTTCCCGTAGCCGTCGTAGTTGCAGGTGATGACGCCCGCCCCGACGTTCGTCCGCTCCCCGACCCGGCAGTCGCCGAGGTAGGTGAGGTGGTTCGCCTTCGCCCCCTTCTCGAGGCGGGCCTTCTTCGTCTCGACGAAGTTCCCGACGTGGACCCCCTCGCCGAGATCGGTCCCTTCGCGCAGCCGGGCGAAGGGTCCGACGACCGCGCCGTCGCCGACGACGGCCTTCTCGAGGACGCTGTAGGGGCGGACGGAGACGTTCGCGCCGATCGTCGAGGACGCGACGATGCAGCCCTGCCCGATCCGCGTCCCGGCGCCGATCGACGTCTCCCCGGTGATCGTCGCGAACGGCTCGACGACGACGTCCGGCCCGAACGTCACGCCCTCGTCGAGCGTGATCGTCTCGGGCCGGATCAGCGTCGCCCCGGCCGCCATCGCCGCGCGCGCGGCGCGTCGGCGAAGGAGCGCGTCGACCTCAGCGAGCTCGAGGCGGGAGTTGACGCCGAGGACCTCGGCCGGGTCGTCGACCGGCAGCGCGGCGACCGCCGCGCCGTCGCCGACGGCGTATCCGAGGACGTCCGTCAGGTAGTACTCCTTCTGGGCGTTGTCGTCCGTCAGGCGCGGGAGCTCCCTTTCGAGCAGGGCGCGGTCGAAGGCGTA
>JAKPXO010000178.1 GCA_029567505.1 Acidobacteriota bacterium | reverse complement strand
CTCCTCGCCGGCGCCGTGCCCGTCCCTCTCTACCCGCCGGTCCGCCTCGGTCGCCTCGCCGAGTACCTCGTCGCGACGTCGAGGATGATCGCCGCCGTCGGCGCGCGCCTCGTCCTCGCCGACGCGGCGACCCGCAGGCTGCTCGGCAAGGCGGTCGAGTCGGCGCGCCCGGAGCTGGGATGCCGGACGCCGGAGGAGCTCGGTGAGGGCGGCGAGCTGGAGGCGAACGCACAGCCCGACGACCTCGGGCTGATCCAGTTCTCGTCCGGGTCGACGGCGGAGCCCAGGCCCGTCGCGCTCTCGCACGCGAGCCTGATGGCTCAGCTCGCGGCGCTCAGGGCCCTCCTTCCCCCCGAAGAGACCGTGCCGACGAAGGGCGTCTCCTGGCTTCCGCTCTACCACGACATGGGCCTGATCGGCTGTCTCCTCCAGGCCGTCTACTACCCGGGCCCGCTCGTCCTGATTCCTCCCGAGCTCTTCCTGGCGAAGCCGGCTCTCTGGCTGCGGGCGATTGCTCGCCATCGCGCAACGGTTTCCGTGGCGCCGAGCTTCGCCTATGCGCTCTGCGCCCGGAAGGTGCGGGACGAGGAGCTTTCCGGTGCCGACCTCTCGTCGTGGCGGCACGCCCTCTGCGGCGCCGAGCCCGTCTCGCTCGATTCCCTCGATCACTTCGCCCGGCGGTTCGAGACGTACGGATTCGACCGGCGAAGCCTGCGGCCCGTCTACGGCCTGGCCGAGGCCTCGCTCGCCGTCACCTTCACCCCCGGCGGCCGCGAGGTGAGGTCGCTCCGCGTCGACCCGGTGCGGCTCGCGGCCACAGGCGACGTCGTCGACGGAGCGCGGGCGATCGCCTCGGTCGGAGCGCCGGTCCCGGGCACGGACGTCGAGGTGCGCGATCCCGACGGCCGCACGCTCGAGGAGCGGCGCGTGGGCCGGATCTTCGCCCGCGGGCCTTCGGTGATGGCGGGGTACTTCGGCCAGCCCGCGGCGACGGCGAGCGTTCTCTCCGGCGGCTGGCTGGACTCCGGGGACCTCGGCTTCGTCGCCGGCGGCGAGCTCTACGTCTGCGGCCGCGAGAAGAACGTCATCGTCATCCGCGGGGCGAATCACCAGCCGCAGGAGTTCGAGGAGTGCCTCGCGGGCCTGGAATCCGTTCGCGCGGGGTCCGCCGTCGCGCTCGGGTTCGTCCCGGACGGGGAGGACGGCGAGCAGCTCCTCGTCCTGGCCGAACGAGCCCGCGGGACCGGCCCGGCCGACGACGACAGCCGGACAGCCGACGCGATCCGTCGCGCGATCCTCGCCCGCACCGGCATCCGGCCCCACACGGTCCGTCTCCTCGCCCCGGGGACGATCCCTCGCACCTCGAGCGGCAAGCTCCGACGCAACGAGGCGCTGCGACGGTTCCTGGCGGGGAAGCTCGACCCGCCGTCGAACGTCTCCCGCCTCCGCATCCTCCTCGAGCTCCTCCGCTCCGCCTTCGCGTTCGCGAGGGTCCGGCGCGGCCCGGACGCGTGAAGCCGGCCGCGAGCTCGCGCGTGTCCGTACGCTCGCTTTCCGGCAAAACGACGCGTGGCTCGGCTCTGGCGCCGAAACGCGCCAATGGGCGTTGACGGCCCCGTCCCGCCCGGCGATGCTGTCGTCGAAAGGTCTCCCATGGCTTCTGTCGAGGAAGCTCCGGCTCTCCGCGCGCTCCTCGTCGCGACGGACGAGTCGGAGGTGGTGCGGCTTCGCGACCTCGTCGCGCGGATGCCGGTGCGCGTCGAGGTGGACTGGGCGCGCTCGTTCGAGGCGGGGTTCAGCCGGATGACCTCGAGCCGGTACGACGCCAACCTCGTGGCGGGCCGGCTGGGACAGCGAAGCGGCGTCGAGCTCCTTCGGGCGTACCAGGAGTCGGGTGGCGGGGCGCCGGTGATCGTCCTCGGCCGCTCCGGCGACCGGGCCCTGGACCTCGACGCGATGGAGGCCGGCGCTTCGGGCTTCCTCGAGGTCGACCGGCTCGATCCGGAGCTCCTCGAGCGTTCCATCCGTTACGCGGTCGAGTCGCGCCGCCAGGAGACCGTCCTCCGGCGCGCTCGCGAAGAGCTCCAGGAGAGCGTCGAGGAGCGCTCAGCGAGCCTCGAGACGATGAACGCCGCGCTCGCGGCCGAGGTCGTCGAGCGGCGAAGGGCCGAGCTGAAGCTGCGGGACGTCGACCGCCGGAAGAACGAGTTCCTGGCGACGCTCGCGCACGAGCTGCGGAACCCGCTCGCCCCGATCCGTCACGCGACGGAGATCCTGGCGCGCCTCGGTCCGCCGGATGCGGAGAAGACGCCCGCCGTCGAGGCCCGGAAGGTGATCGAGCGGCAGGTCACCCACCTCGTCCGGCTGATCGACGACCTCCTCGACATCTCCCGGATCTCGTACGGGAAGGTCGGCCTCCGGCCCGAGCAGGTCTCTCTCGCCTCGATCGTCGAGAGCGCGCTCGAGGCGGTCCGGCCGCTCCTCTTCGAGCGCCGTCACGTCCTCGAGGAGGTCCTGCCCGAGGTCCCGATCCTCCTGAACGGGGACCCCGTCCGCCTCGCCCAGATCCTGACGAATCTCCTGAAGAACGCGGCCTGGTACACGGAGCCCGGCGGCCGGGTCCGCGTCGAGGCGGGCCGCGAGGGGCCCGACGTCGTCGTCCGCGTCGTCGACTCGGGCATCGGAATCCCGGCCGACGCGCTGGAGCGGATCTTCACGATGTTCGGGCAGGGAACGGAGGTGCGTTCCGTGGAGCACGGCGGCCTCGGGATCGGCCTGGCGCTCGCGAAGAAGCTGGCGGAGCTGCACGCGGGCTCCCTGACCGCGGCGAGCGACGGCCCGGGGAAGGGGAGCGTCTTCACCCTTCGCCTTCCTCTCGAGGTCGGAGTCCGGATCTCGCCCGACGCCCGGCCGCCGGCGCAGGAGAATCGGCACACACACCGGCGGGTCCTCGTGGTGGACGACAACGTCGACGCCGCCCGGACCCTCGCGGACCTCCTCGCCCTGGACGGGCACGAGTCCCACGTGGCGCACGACGGCCCCTCGGCGGTCGAGGCCGCGCATCGGCTGCGTCCCGACGCCGCCATTCTCGACCTCGGGCTCCCCGGCTTCAGCGGTCTCGAGGTCGCACGCCGCCTCCGGGAGGACCCGTCGCTCTCGGGCATCTTCCTCATCGCCCTGTCCGGCTGGGTGCAGCCGGAGGACCTCGTCCGCTCGAGGGAGGCCGGCTTCGACCACCACCTCGCCAAGCCGGTCGGCACCGCGACGCTCGAGCTGCTGTTCAAGCTCGCGCGGACCGGGTCGCGGAGCGCCTGAGACGGAGCTCGTACGACGGCCCTTCGACGGGCCGTCGGAAGGTCACGGGGGGCAGAAGTCGATCAGTATCTTCGAGAGCGCCGCGACGTGATGGCGCTGCCGCGGGATCAGCTCGCGCAGGACGAGGTCGCGGACCTCGCCCTCCAGAATCGTCAGCGCGGCGACGTATTCGGCGAGCCCGCACTCCTCGGCCTCGAGGAGCTGCTGCACCGACAGCTCGTCGCGGAGGAGCGTCAAGGAGCTCCAGGCGTCCGCGGGCTCCGTTGCGGGGACGCCTCCGAGCGTGCGGATGCACCCCTGGAGGGCGGCCACGTTCCGCTGGTGGCCGGAGGCCATGGCGGCGATCTCGGCGGGCTCGCGCCCGGTCCCGCCGTCCAGCGACCGCAGCGCGTGCTGGTAGGCGGCGACCGCGGCGAGCTCGACCCGGAGCAGCGCGTTGAG
>JAKPXO010000171.1 GCA_029567505.1 Acidobacteriota bacterium | reverse complement strand
CCCTTCCGCCTCGCCCTCGCGCTCCTCTTCGCGGTCGCGCTCGGCGTCCGCCTCTTCGGCCTCGACTGGGACCAGGGGCACATGTACCACCCCGACGAGCGCCGGATCGTCGAAGCGATCCAGGAGCTCTCCTTCTCGCCGCCGGAGCTCGACCCGAGGTTCCACGCCTACGGCTCGCTTCCGTTCCTCGTCACGCGCGCCGCCACCTCGCTCCTCTCCCACGCCTGGCCCGGCGCCCTCACCTGGCACGGCACGCTCCTCACGGGGCGCGCCCTCTCCGCCGCGTGGGGGGCCGCGGGCTGCGTCCTCCTCGCGCTCCTCGCCCGGAAGCTCTTCGGCGAGAAGGCGGGCCTCCTCGCGGGCGCCTTCCTCGCGCTCGCCGTCTTCCACGTCCAGAACTCGCACTTCGCGACGAACGACGTCCCGCTCACGACGCTCGTCCTCGCGACGTTCCTCCTCCTCGCCCGCGCGCTGGAGCGGAAGTCGCTCCCGGCCTTCCTCCTCACGGGCGGCGCCGCGGGCCTCGCCCTCGCGACGAAGGCGAGCGCCGCGACACTCCTCCTCCCGCTCCTCGCCGCTCCGCTCCTCGCGTTCCTCCCGGCGCGGCGCTTCGGGCGCGCCGCCCTCGCTCTCGGGGCCGCCGCGCTCGGCCTCGCCGCCGCCTTCCTCCTCGGCCAGCCCTCGGCCCTCGCCTCCCCGCACGCGCTCCTCGCCGCCGTCGCGGAGCAGGGGGCGATGGTGAGGGACGCCGGCTCCGTCCCCTACACGAACCAGTACGTCGGGACACCGCACCTCCTCTACGAGCTCTCCGAGATCGTCCTCTGGGGGCTCGGCCCCGCGCTCGGCCTCGCCGCGCTCCTCGGCTTCGCGCTCCGCCTCCGGAGGGCGACACGCGAGCGGGACGGGCGCGAGCTCCTCCTCTGGCTCTGGGCGGTCCCGTTCCTCCTCCTGACCGTCTCGTTCGAGGTCCGCTTCCCGCGCTACCTCCTGCCTCTCCACCCGCTCCTCCTCCTCGGCGCCGCCGCGCTCCTCGCACCGCGGCCGGGCGAGCGGGGAGGACGGCGCTTCGCCCGCAGCGCCGTCCTCGGCCTGTCGGGGGCGTACCTCCTCGCGTTCCTCTCGATCTACGCGCGCCCCCACTCGGTCGTCTCCGCCTCGCGCTGGTTCCACGAGAACGCGGCCGAGGGGGCGGCCGTCCTCGTTCCCGACTGGGAGGAGGGCTTCCCGTTCGGTCTCGAGGGGCTCCCGCAGGGCCGCTTCCGAAACGCGACGCTCCCCCTCTACGACCCCGACGGCCCCGAGAAGTCCCGCCTCCTCGCCGAACGGCTCGCCGCGTCCGACCTCCTCGTCTTCCCGACGAAACGGCAGACCGGCGCCCTCACGCAGGCGCGGGAGCGCTTCCCCGACTCCGAGCGCTTCCTCCGCCTCCTCTACTCGGGCGACCTCGGCTGGACGCTCGTCCGCACCTTCTCCTCGCCCCCGCAACTCTTCGGCCTCCGCCTCCCGACCGAGCTCGCCGACGAGTCGTTCTCCGTCTACGACCACCCGCGCGTCACCGTCTTCCGCAACGCCGCGCGCCTCGACGCCGCGACCCTCGAGCGGCTCCTGCACGAGGCGACGCCGTCGCGCCCGCTCACCCGGCGGGGGATCCTGCGCGCCCGTCCCGCCGACCCGCACGCCGACTCGGAGGAGCGGATCCAGGGCACCCGCTCCACACCTCTCGCCCTCCTCCTCTGGCTCGCGCTCCTCGAGGCGCTCGGCCTCGCCGCCTGGCGGCTCCTCGGGGCGCGCCTCCCCGCCGTCCCCGGCGTCTACGCCCTCTCGAAGGTGGCCGGCGTCGCCCTGTTCGGCCTCGCCGCCTGGGCCCTCGTCGCGTGGGGGCTCTTCGCCTTCGTCCCGTCGTTCGCCCTCGCCGTCGCGGCCGCGGTCCTCCTCGCCGGAGCGCTCTCCTCCCGGCCGCCCCGCGCGCTCCCCCGCCGCGAGCTCCTCGCGACCGAGGGCCTCTTCCTCGGAGCGTTCCTCTTCTTCGCCGCCGTCCGGGCCTTCTCGCCGGAGATCTTCTGGGGCGAGAAGCCGATGGACTTCTCGTTCCTGAACGTCCTCCTCCGGTCCGAGCTCCTCCCACCTCCGGAGCCGTGGCTCGCCGGGACGACGCTCTCCTACACCTACTTCGGCCACTTCCTCGTCGCCGCGTTCGCGAAGGCCCTCGGCGTCCACCCGGCGCTCGCCTTCAACCTGGGCCTCGCCTCGACCGCCGCGCTCACCGCCGCCGCGCTCCTCACCGCCGGGGCGTTCCTCGGCGGGCGCCTCCGGACGGGTCTCCTCGCTGCCGCCCTCGGCCTCTTCGCCGGGAACCTCGCCGGCCCCCTCGAGTACGCGCGGCGGCGGGCCGTCGACTTCGACCTCTTCTGGTCGGTCTCGCGCGTCCTGAAGACGCAGAACGAGATCAACGAGTTCCCGTTCTGGAGCTTCCTCTTCGCCGACCTCCACGCCCACCTCCTCGCGTTCCCGTTCCTCCTCGGCCTCCTCGCGGTCCTCCTCCTCGCGTTCCGGCAGCGGACGAGCCCGGAGCTCTACGTCCCCCCGTTCGGCCGTTCGCTCCTCCTCGCCGTCGCGTCGCTCTTCCTCGCCGTCCTCCTCGTGACGAACGGCTGGAGCGCCCCGACCGCCGCCGGCCTCGTCGTCCTCCTCCTCTCCGCCTCCGCTCTCGCGGCGACGCCGCGCCCCGAGCCGCCACTCCCGGCCCGGCGCCTCGGCCGCCTCCTCGCGGGCGTCGTCGTCCCGGGCCTCGCCGTCGCGCTCCCGGCGCTCTTCGTCACGCTTCCGTTCTGGCGCGCCTACACGCCCCCGCCACGGCACCTCGGCTGGGAGCGCGGGCCCGGCTACGACGCGCTTTCGCTCCTCCTCGTCCACGGCCTCGGCCTCGCGCTCATCGTCCCGGCGCTCCTCGCGCTCTTCCGCGAGACGCGGCGCGATCCGGCCGGGCCGCGCCGCGAGGGCGCGCTCGCCGCGGCCCTCGCGCTCCTCCTCGCCCTCTCCCTCCTCGACCTGCCGGCCCTCGCCGCAGGCCGCCTCGCCCCCGCGCCGTCCGTCCGAGCCTTCCTCGCCGGCCTCGCCCTCCTCGCGCTCCTCCTCGCGTTCGGCCGCGGCCTCCCGCCCGCGCGGCGCGCACTGCCGGCCGTCGCGGCCGCGGCCATCGGCCTCCTCGCGCTCTCGGAGGTCGTCTTCGTCTGGGACCGGATGAACACCGTCTTCAAGTTCGGCCTCGACGCCACGCTCCTCCTCGCCGTCGCCGGGGCCGGCGCGCTCGACCTCCTCCTCGATCGCTCCTCCGCACGCGGCGCACGCCGCCGGCTCGCGAAGACGCTCGCCGCCGCCGCCCTCCTCGGCGCGCTCGCCACCTCGCTCCTCGCGCTCGCCGGGCACCTCCGGACGCGCCGCGTCGAGACGCCGCGCGGCACGCTCGACGGCCTCGCCTTCCTCCGGAGCCACCGCCCCGGCGAGGCCGCCGCCCTCGACTTCCTCGAGGCGCGCGTCCCGGGCCTCCCGACGATCGCCGAAGCCTGGGGCCCCTCCTACCGCGAGTACGCGCGGTTCGCCTCGCGCTCCGGGCTGCCGACCGTGATCGGCTGGGACTACCACCTCCTCCAGCGCGGCCAGCCACGCCCCGAGCTCGAGCGGCGAGTCCTCGACGTCGCCCGCCTCTACGACCCGCTTGTCCTCGACGACCTCCCTGAGATCCTCTCGCGCCGGGAGGTCCGCTGGGTCGTCTCGGGGGCCGAGGAGGTCGAGGCGCACGGCGAGGCGCACCGCGCGCTCTTCCGCGCCTTCCCGGGCCTCCTCGTCCCCGCGTTCGAGTCGGGCGGCGTCACGCTCTACCGGGTGCCGGTCCGCGGGCGTTACGAAACGAAACACCTCGTTTCCGCGGCCCCGCCCGTCGCACGGGCCGAGTCCGACTCAATGAACTGAGGGAGCTTCAATTAGCCGTTCGCGTCCCGTTCCGGCCCGGGGATTGCTCACTTCCTGACGTCGGAGTCCCGCGAAGCGGGGCTCGAGGAGGAGAGCAGATGCCAACGGGCCGTTCGGCTCCGCCCGGTAGAAGACGGAGGGGCTTCTCGCTCATAGAGCTCATCGTCGTCCTCGCCATCCTCGGCCTGACGCTCACGCTCGGCCTCTCCGGGATCGTCTCCGCGCTCAAGCGGCAGCGGCTCAACACGGCCTCCGCCGACATCAACACCCTCGTCAACCGAACGCTGGCCGAGATGCAGAACCGCAATCTCGCCACGTACCTCGTCTTCGGGAAGTACGTGGCCGGAACCGGGACCGACGTCGTCGTCACGATCGACCGGAACAACGACGGGGACGGGTTCGACATCGACACGAACGGGGACGGGCTCTTCGACGATGCCGCACCCGTGGACGGGGTGCTTCACCGAGTCCGGCTGCCCGAAGATGTCGCCCTCTCGAACACCGCTCTGAACGCGCAGAGCTTCAACAGCCAATGGCTGCGTCCGTCCAGCGGTCCTGTCTCGGCCGCCCTCCGCTGCGACTTCATGGGACGAGCGCAGATTCCCGGCGCGGCGGAGGTGATGATCTCCGGCCCCGCCACGGTCCAGCTCTCGCACCGCGACATGATCGCGGGTTCGCTGACTCCGCACGTGACGTACACGGTCTCGATCAGCCCGCTCTTCAAGGCGAGCGTCGCCCGAGTCCCGTAGGGACAGGAAGGGACGCGAGGTCCGCACGATGATGAACACCGACTCGACGACCCGCCGGAGACGCGGCACCTCCCTGATCGAGGTCCTCGTCGCCATGGCGATCCTCG
Source organism: Acidobacteriota bacterium (assembly GCA_029567505.1). Taxonomy (GTDB): domain Bacteria; phylum Acidobacteriota; class Thermoanaerobaculia; order UBA5066; family UBA5066; genus UBA5066. The sequence goes on along the minus strand of JAKPXO010000171.1, from coordinate 8,810 downwards.
CCATGCTCATGGTCGGCGTCCTGCAGCTCTACTCGCTGGCGTTGCTCACCGACTCGGGCTCGGCCGCCCGAACGGACATGACCCTGAAGGCCCAGCAGGTGGCCGAGAACCTTCGCTATCTCCATTTCCTGCGGAAGCAGGGCGTTACCCTGCCGACGAACACGGGCGTTCCGAGCTCGCCGTCGGACGGCCTCAAGGTGGACCTTCCCTGGGAGGCCGACGACGACGGATGGGAGTACTGGGGGCCTGCGGGCGCGAACGTCCTCGAGGAGGAGAAGCCCGCATACCGGATCTCCTACACCTACTCGACCTCCACGACGCCGACCTATTGGTTTCTTACGGTCGCCGTAACGGCGGAGAACGCGCCGGCCAATCCGGCCTACATCGGGACCTCCGCGAAGGTGAAGAGAGTCGACTATGTTTGCCAGGTTCCGCAGTAAGACGACCCGCGGCGTCTCCCTCACGGAGGCGATGGTCTCCCTTCTCATCCTGACGATGGTGATGATCGTCGCGCTGACGCTTCTCTTCTCGATGAAGTCTTTCGCCGAGCGCCAGCAGGTGAGAACCGCCCCGCGCCAGGTCTCCCGCCGTGCCATCGACTACGTCTCGAGCTACGTGGCGGGCGCGACGGACCTCAACGACGCGGAGACCCCTCCCAGCCCGAATGCCATCGTGACGTGGTACTCCCGGCCCGGCGTCAGCGGGCCGATCGTCAAGCAGGCTTCCTACAACAACCTCCCGCTCACGAGCACGTTCGGCGAGCCGGGAACCGACATCATCACGCTCGCGTTTCCGGCGAGCACGGAGAAGATCCCGTTCACGCAATGGGACGATCCGATAGACCCGATGGACTGGCTCGACTTCCGAGCCGGGTGCTCCGGCGCCGACGGCACCGGAACGATCGGCACGGAGGACATGAAGGAAGCGTTCCTCCGGCTGACGGGAGCGACGGGGACTTCCGGGGCCGAGAAGAGTAGCGTCCTCACCGTCATCGACGCGAACAACAGCTGGGCCTACTACCAGATCACGAAATACGACGAGTTCGGCTGCGGCTCCCGGTCGGGCGGGGGAGACCTCAACTCCGTCAAGGTGACGGCGGCCCCGCTCGCGGCCGAGCGTGTCGATCCCGTCACCGGGGAGCCCACCCTCGTCACGCCGGTCTTCCTCTGCCCGGGCATGCGCTTCTTCTCTTTCCGGGTCCGCAGGGACGGGAACGGAACGCTCAACCTCGAGCAAAAGCAGGGCCTGTTCGATCCCGACGCCGACAACCCGGGGACGGCCTTCACGCCCATCATCGCCGACGTCGAGGACTTCCAGGTGGCCTACCTCTACTCGAGGTCCCCGGACGCCAGCGGCCGAACGGTCTTCAACACCTGGGACGAGGCGACCAGCTCGGACGTCCCCATCCCGACGGATGCCTCCCTGCCGACGGGCTCGGGGGGAGTCCCGTACCAGGGCACGGGCTCGCTCTGGGACGTCACGAACGTGTCGGGAATCCGGCTCTCCGTCACGTCCCGTTCCGCGCCTGTCCGGTTCGAGACCCGGAACATCTCGGTTCGGCGGGGTACGGCCACGGCGACGAACGCCCGGCCCCGGTCGGAGGATCGGCCGGGTGCCGGTCCGGACGACTACGAGGCGCCCGGCGCGTCGACGGGCCCCCGAGTCGGCGACTTCGACCATTTCCGAATGACATCGACGATTCTGATCCGGAACCGAATGCTGGGGAATTGAGCCGTGAGACCAACTTCGAGCAGCCCGCTCCCGACAGCCTCGCGCCTCTCCTCCGGGAGAGGCAGCGCCCTCATCACGGTCATCGTCGTCGTCCTGATCCTCACCGTCGTCGGCCTCGGCGTGGCCTTCTTCTCTTCGACCGAGGACCGGATCTCCGGCAACGCGAAGCTGAGCCGCGCGGGTTTCTACGCCGCCGAGGCCGGCCTCCGACAGGCCGAGGCGCTCGTGACGAACTTCACGACGACCCTCAGCAACTCGCCGACCGTACTCCTTTCCGGCACCGGCAGCGACCTCTACTCCCCGCCCGGGGGCGGTCGTACCGCGTACCTCCTGAAGATCGGGGGAGTCACCTACAGGAACGTCGTCCTCGCCCAGACGCTCGGCGACGACCGCACCCGGCCCATGTACAGCCTGTTCGTCCGCAACAACCAGGAGGACCCGGGAGGCGACACCACCGACACCGACGCGAAGCTGAACATCATCGCCGTCGGCCAGGTCGTCCTCGTCGACGGCTCCGGCAACCCGGTCCTGGACGGATCCGGGAACCCGACCGTGGGCATCACGAAAGTCCTCGAAGAGCAGCTCGACACGAACCCGACCGGCTCGTCGGCCCCGGCCATGAAGGGGGGAGTCTCCGGGGGGACGAGCGCGGGGCAGAAATAGCAGGCGGGGCTCCGCCCCTCCTGGGCGTCATCAGTACCGGCAGACGATTCATACGGAAGACACGAGGAGACCATGGCCATGAGGCAATCCCCAATTCCCCGCCGCGCCCTCGCGCTGCCGCTTGCGGTAGCCATGGCGCTCGCCGCAGCCTCGCCTTCTTCTGCCCAGACGGTGCCGACCGAAGGCTACGACCCGCTGAGGCAGATCACCGCGCAGCTCGTCAAGGCGAACCTCCTGCTCGTGCAGGACGTCTCCGGATCGATGGTGTGGGACAAGTACGGCAACAACGTCGGCAACGACGCCCACGGGCGGCTCTCATGGGAGTCGACGCTGTCCAACGTCCGTTCGACGAGAACATCGCCGTCGAATGGCCGCCTCCAGTTCGTCGGCCGGCAGTCGAACGGCACAGTCCGGACGGTCGAGGACACGGATTTCCGGGGAGCAGGGAACCCCGGCGTCTACACCTGGGCGTACTCCTCCACCGGCGCGCCGACCTATGCCTGCAACAGGAACGTCGACGGATGCCCCAACACGACGACGGACCTGACGGCGACCCAGTTCCCGGTCCTCCTCTTCAACTCCTCTCAGAGCCGCTGGGAGCCCGCCTACCGCTGCAGACCGACCGGCTCGTGGAGGCGGAGCGATCTCGAGCTTCCGTGGTCGCCCGGCACATACGTCTATGAGAGCAAAAATTTCGACTTCGACGAGTGCACCCTCTGGTCCAGCGGACTCTACTTCACCTACCCGTCGCGGATGATGAACGTAAAGAACGCCCTCGGGAACTCCGTGTACATCGCCGACGACTACTCGCCGCCCAACCCCGGCCTCACGGGCAAGGAAAAGTGGAAGGACGTCGTCTGGGCCTCTGGCCTGGGCACGCACGTGGCGAAGGAGAACACCGCCGCGGGTGAGGTCCTCAGCGTGGACGAGGCCTACCGCAGCATGAAGGGCAACACGAAGTCCTGGCGGTTCAACATCAACACGGGCTTCGACCTGGCCACGGTCGGCGTCTACAACCCGGCTCCGACCGGAACCGTCACGAGGAACCTCGCCGTGAAGGTGAACTGGGTCGAAGCTCCGACGGACCTCTTCCCCGCGTATCACGAGTCCGCACCGGCTTCGTACCTCGATTCCTCCGGCGTCCCCGTCCGTTCCCCCGGCCTGACCTCCGGGGGCAGCCCGATCGCGGCCGGCAGCTGGGCAATCGGCTGGGTCACCGATCCCGCGCGTTACGGCACGATGTCGGTTCGGGCTCCGGGAGACGTCATCGGCCGGAACGCCGAGCGGATCAACTTCGGCCTCTCGACGTACAGCGGCGAGGACGACGCGAGCTATCCCTTCCTCTTTCCGATCGACACCAGGGACACGAATAACGTCGAGCGACTCCAGGGCTACCTGGCCGCGCGGGACGCCCCGGACGGGACCGACGTCTACACCTATGTTCCGAAGCAGAAGTACCCGATCCTGACCGATGCCGCGAACATGGAACGCGTTCGGATCGGCCTCTCCGGAAGCGACGCGACGCCGACGAGGAACGCGCTGCAGTTCGCGAAGAAGATCCTCGATGTGACGTTCAGCGGGGGAACCATCGCTGCCGAAGGCAAGACCTGGACGCTTCCCGCCGATCCGAAGAAGGACTGCCTGCGCACCTACGGCGTGGTCCTCGTCACCGACGGCATGTCGAACAACGGGAACCCCGGAGACGACAACTGGCTCAGTCCGTGCGGTACGGTCGCCGGGCGGAACGACTGCGACGGCGGAGATTCGGGCGACGACTGCCCGAGGAACTGGACCGAGTTCGCCGCCCAGGCCGCCAACGACATCTACACGCCGGGACTGACTCAGACGGGCGGGACCAAGATCAACCCGCGCGTCTGGGCCATCGGAATCAGCTCGGCCGTCGGCCCCTGCGAGCTCGATTTCATCGCCTACATGGGGCGCACCGACGCCAGCAGCCCGAGCGGCGACGCGGGCTTCGGCGGATACCATTCCGTGAGAAACCCGCGGCTTCCGAATCCCGCCGTGGCCGTGAAGCCCAATCCGGTCAACGGAAACGCGGGCACCTACGATGGCCCGACGGGGAACCGGTACTGGTCGAAGGACACGTCGAAGGATTACCGGGCTCCGAGCGACGAACCGCAGGTCTGGTGGCCGACGCCCCCCCCGGCCGTGACGGGCACCGGCCACAACGCGTTCTTCGCGAACGACGCCGCCGAGCTCGGCGAGGCCTTCGCGACGATCGTGAACGCGACGGCCACGGGCGACTACGCCACGAATGCGCCCGTCTCCGGCATGTCCGCCGCGGCATCGAACATGGTCTTCCTTCCCTCCACCTCGTTCCCGAACTGGAACGGCCATCTCTACGCGTTCGACACGAACAAGGAGGTCACCGACCCCCTGTACCTCGCCTGGGACGCCGGGGACAACCTCAACGCGATGCCGTCTGCCTCCCGGAAGATCTTCACGTGGAACCCCGCCGACAACGCCCTCGTCGAGATCAAGGTCGACAACCTCGGCGAGGCCCCCCTGAACGCGGTCCCCGGGCTCGACGCCCAGGTCATCGACTTCATCCGGGGGAACGACGGATCGGGGAGCCCGAGGGCGTGGCGGCTCGGACCGATGATCAACTCCACGCCCGCGATCGTGGGCGCTCCCGCCCCCTGGGTCCAGAACAAGGTCGTGGACCACAAACCGTTCCAGATCGCGGCGGGCGGCCGGGACGCGCTGCTCTGGGTGGGCTCGAACGACGGCATGCTCCACGCCTTCCGGGCCACGGACGGGATCGAGCAGATCGCGATCCTGCCCCCGAGCCTCCTCTCGACACAGGTCACTCTCTTCAACAACTACGTCGCCGATCCCGGTTTCTCCAGCGGGCAGCCGCCCGATATCCTGAACCACATCTACGGGGTCTCGAACTCCCTCCGGTTCGGTGACGTCTACTTCGCCAGCGAGGGGACCTACAAGACCGTCGGCATCGTCACGCTCGGCGGCGGCGGGAGCGACGTCTTCGCCGTCGACGTGACGTCGATTCCCCGGCCGGAGGACCCGGACTACGCGACGAAGCCGAACATCTCCGTTCTCTGGAAGAAGTCGAGCGGAGCCTCGAGCACGGACGGAGTGAACGGCACGCTGGCACAGCTCGGGCAGGCTTTCTCCATTCCGGCGTTTGCGCCGGCCTCGTCGAACACGTGGCGACTCATCGGAGGAAGCGGCTTCCGCCCGGAGAACACCGTCTCCGCACAGAAGAGCAACACCAATTTCGTAGACCCGAAGGTCTACGTCCTCGACCCGATGGATGGGCGGGTCGTCCAGACGAAGACCCTGCCCGCGCTCAACAAGGGAGTCCCCACGGCCCCTCAGCCCTTCGTCGGATCACAGGCCTTTGCCGACTCGGTTCTCTTCGACCCGAAGGCGAAGGGCTGGCAGGACGACAACGTCGCGATTCTCGGACTCCAGGCCGACCTGAACGGGCGGATCTGGTTCGTCCACTCCTCGAGCAGCGGCAGCCTGGACTTCGACCAGGCGACCGTCGGGATCGACGTCTCGACGGACATCGCTCCGTCCCAGTCGCAGCCCATCTACTTCAACCCGGCGGCCAGCGGCTACGGAGACGGCGTCACCGCCGGCTGTGTCGCCTACGCGTTCGGCAGCGGAGCGCTCTACGAGAGGAGCGCCAGCATCACCGGCAGCGGTGTCGGAACACATCCGGCATTCGTGCCGCGGCTCTATATCGCGACCGGCCAGAAGAGCTCCTTCTCCGGAAAGCTCCCTGGCGCGAACGTCTCGGCCAAGCCGATCGCCGGCGTCTGGACCGTCGAGAACGAGGACGGAACCACGAGCTCCGTCACGTTCGGGAAGCGGACGCAGCTCACGGGACCTCCGTTCATGCTCGTTCCGAAGTCGGGCAAGGGCACGTCGACGGCGCTGTTCCTCCTCTACGATCCCGACGTCGGCTGCAACGGCTTCTCCTACGTCGCGGTCGCCGAGTTCGAGGGTGACTCGAGCTGCAGACCCGGCACGCCGACCTGGAAGGCCTTCCCGGCCGGGGTCGGTGCCGCCAGCGGCTTCACGATCGCCGGCGACAAGGTGCTGGTCTCCAAGAGCGGAATCGGCGAAGGCGAGCGGGCCGGGCTCTATGTTCCCCCGAACATCTCGGCCGCCATCGGCGGGGTAGCGGTTCCGAAGGTCCGGTGGTGGAAGGAGCTGAAGTAGCTCCTCCCTCTCCCGAGCGTTTCCGGAAAGGGGCGGGTCCTCCCGCCCCTTTCCTTTTTCCGCTGGGCTAGGATTCCTGGAGACGGAGGGAACGCCGTGGTCCTCGAGATGATGAAGAAGGGGTTCCGCGCCGACTCGGCCCTGGTCGCGCAGCTGCGGGCGCACCAGTGGAGCGGCGACGCCCAGAAGAAGGAGCTTGCGGAGAAGTTCGCGGCGCTGCAGGGGCTCGACCTCGAGGAGATCGCCTGGACGGCGGCCGACCCGACGCCCGAGCTCCGGTCGGCCGGCCTCGCGCTGCTCCGGCGTCGGGGGGTCGACACGGCCGCGCTCGACGCCGTCGTGGCGATGGGGCGGACCCGCTCCGAGGCGGCCCGGCGGGGCGTCCAGCGCTTCCTCCGGGAGCTCGCGCAGGGGACCGACCTCGGCGCGTTCCTCTCGCAGCTCGCCGAGAGGGAGGACACGTTCGCGAAGCTGACGGCGCTCGAGATGGCGCACGAGCTGCCGCCCGACCGCGCGTTCACCATCTGCCGCCGCGTCATGGTCGGCACGACCGACCCGGTCCTTCGGGCGCGAGCGCTCCGGGCCGTGGCCGAGTCGGCGGAGATCGCCGCGACGCCGCCGGCGCGCGCGCTCGCCCTCGGCGCGCTGAAGGACGACGACGAGGAGACCCGGGTTCAGGCGCTCGCGATCCTCGAGCGGACGCCGGACGAGGCGCTCGTCACGCACCTCCTCGACCTGGCCCGCTCCGGCGGAGCGGGGCGGGTCGTCGTCGCGGCGCTCGGCGCGCTCGGCCGCCTCCTCCCGACGGCGAAGGGGGACCACACGCGCGAGGTGCTGACGCTCCTGGCCGACGGGCACGAGCTCGTCCGTAAGGGCGCCCTCCAGCTCGTCTCGCGCCTGCCGGCCGACGTCCTGGCGCCGAAGTTCCTCCAGGCGTTCGAGGGGACGTTCGTCTGGATCCGTGACCGCGCGCTCGAGACGGTCGTCCAGGGGAACCCCGGGTTCGTCCCGGCCCTCCTGAAGCTCGCCCTTTCCCCCGACCCGAAGCTCTCCCAGCCGGCGCGCGAGCTCTCGCTCCTCGTGGACGACCCGCGCGCCGTGCCGGTCTGGATGCAGCTCCTCGACGACGCCGACTGGTGGGTGCGGGCGCGCGCGCTCGAGAACGTCGGCCGGCACGGGAAGGGGGACGAGATCCTGGCGCGTCTCCTCGGGCTCCTGAAGGACCCGGAGGCGAGCCTCGCCGCGGCCGGCGCGCTCGGCGAGATGGGCGACCCGCGCGCGGCCGGGCCACTCTTCGAGCTCTTCAAGGCCTCTCGCGACCGCCCGGACGACCAGCTCGAGATCCTCGACGCCCTCTCGCGCCTCGCTCCGAGGCAGCCGAAGGTGGTCGACGTCCTCGCGAGCGTCTCGCAGCTCGAGGGGGTCGACCTGAACGTCCGCGACAAGGCGCGGCGCCTCGTCGGGAAGCTCTCCGGCGACGCGGCGCGCGACGCGCTCCCCCGCGTCTTCGCGCAGCACGCGACGGTGGACGTGAAGGCGATCGCGACCCCGACGCTCCACGACTTCCTCGCCGACACGATCTCGAAGGGGGCCTCCGACTTCCACCTGGCGACCGGCTTCGTGCCGCACCAGCGGATCCACGGCCGGCTCGTGCCGATGGAGACGCCGCTGATGACGCCCGAGGTCACGGAGCGGCTGATCCGGGCGCTCCTGACCCCCGAGGAGTGGGACGAGCTGATCGCCCGCTACAACCTCGACGTCTGCGTCAAGGTGCCGGGCCTCGGCCGCTTCCGCGCGAACTTCTTCTCGCAGCGGCTCGGGTATGACGCCTGCTTCCGGGTCATCCCGAGCACGGTGCCGACGCTCATCGACGTCGGCCTCCCCGAGTCGGCCTGGGAGCTCGCCCGCTTCCCGCACGGCCTCGTCCTCGTCACCGGCCCCGCCGGCTGCGGCAAGTCGACGACGCTCGCGGCGCTCCTGAACCTCGTGAACGAGACGCGGAGGGGGCACATCATCACGGTCGAGGACCCGGTCGAGTTCATCCACCCGAACAAGGAGTGCCTCGTGAACCAGCGGCAGGTGCCGCACCATACGGAGTCGTTCGCGCGGGCGCTGAAGGCGGCGCTCCGCGAGGACACCGACGTCATCCTCGTCGGCGAGATGCGCGACACCGAGACGATCGCCCTCGCGATCTCGGCGGCCGA
>JAKPXO010000162.1 GCA_029567505.1 Acidobacteriota bacterium | reverse complement strand
GCTGGGGAATCGTCCTTCTGGATCGAAGCGGCGAGGCCGTCGCGTGGGCGGGTGAGCCGGGGGACCTTCCGGACGGGGCGGCGCCACGGGCCGGTCCGTTCGCGGCGACGTTCCGGGTGACGGAAGGGACGCTCTCGCACGAGTCCCGCCTCGGGCGGAGCCCCGAGACGCAGGGCTACCTGATCGTGACCCGCCGCTTTCCCACGGGAATCGTCCGTCCGGACCTCCTGGACGCGAATCGCGGACCCGACGGCGCCACCCAGCGCCGTGTCCGGGTCCGTGCGGCCCGATCGCCGGACCGTCTCTTCGCGGTGAGCGTCGAGCCGGGCCCGAGGGAGCTCGAGGAGGAGGACGTCCGGAACTCTTCCTCGCGCGTCGGCGCCCTCCTCTGCGGGGTCGCGGCGGTCGGGCTCGGGCTCCTGGCGCGCCGTCCGGCCACGGGGGCCTTCGCGGCCCGGCTCGTCCTCCTTCTCGCCGTACCCCACGCCGACGGCGGTCCCTTCGCCCGGATCCTCGCGGACCCGACCGGTCTTCTCGCCACGCCCTTCGACGCGGCCTTCACGGGCTTCGTCTCGCTCGTCCTCCTCCGATCGGCGCTCGACGCGCCACGGCGGCCGCAGCGCGCGGCCGGGCGGCTCGCCGCCCTCGTGGCCGCCGTTCTCGCGGCCAGCGCGCCGGCCGTCCTCGGCCTCGCCGGCGGCCTCGCCGTCCCGACGCTCCTCCTCGGCCTCGGCCTCTTCACCGGACCGCTGGAGGCACCCCTCACCTCCGCCGGGTTCGTCGCCGTCGCCACCAGCCTCGTCGGCCTCGGGGCGCTTCTCGCGGGCCAGGCGCTCCGCCCGGGGCGAGGGCGGGCCGCGGTGGGCGTCATCGGGCTCGGCCTCGTCGTCTGGTGCGCGTTCGCGTCCCCGTCGGTCGCCTCTACAGTCCTCCTTCTCGCGGGTGCGGTCCTGCTCGTCGTCGGCCTGTCGGGGCCCGCGGCCCGTTTCGCTGGAGCGGACCTGCTCTCGAAGGCCGTCGCGGTGGCGCTCCTCGTCGGGGCGGGGGCGCTCGTGACGGGAGCCGGCGCGGCTCTCGGACGGCTCTCGCGCGCGGAATCCCGGCTGGAGGCGGCTGCGAGCCGATCGATGTTGGAGAGAGAGCGACTCGAGGAAGAGGGGCCGGCGGCCTGGGAGGAGAGGATCGCGAGCCCGGACCTCCTCCCCTGGACTCCCGCCGGAAGCCGGACCGTGATGAGCGACCTGGCGCGGGCCCTCTGGCTGCGAGGCCGGAACGCGGAATTCCCGGAGCGCGGCGACCTCCTGACCGTACGCGACGAGCAGGGACGTGTGCTTTCCTCGTTCGGCACGATGCGCCCGGGGGACGAAGGCCGCGGAACGGCGATCGGCCTCACGCTCCCCGTCCCGGACACCCTGGGCGTCCTCTCGAGAATCCCGTGGCCCGACGCGGACGAGGAAGACCCGCTCCTCGTCGGGGAGCTCGGGAATCCGGTCCACGCGGATCGGCCCGTCGAGAGGATCGACTTCGACGGCGCGGGCCGGCCGCTCGGCCGGGGCCGGCTCGAGCGGTCGGAGCTCGCCGGGCCGTTGCTGGCCGAGGTGCGCCGGGGCGGCGCGGGCTGGCTGACCGAAGAGTCGCAGGGACGCCGGTGGCGAATGTCCGTCCGCGGCACGGGGGGCGGCTTCGTCGCCTGGGGCGTGGAGGTTCCGACTCCGGTCTTCACGCTCGTCTCCGCCGTCGCCGCCGCCGAGACCGCGTTGCCGATCGCCCTCCTCCTCCTCCTGCGGCGGAAGCTCGCGGCCCTCGCCCGGGCCCGCCTCGCCCGGTCGGGCGTGCGGCGGGGAGCCCGGCTCTTCGGCACGTTCCGGGGGCGCCTCGCCCTCGCGTTCCTCGTCTCCGGTGCCGTTCCGCTCGCTCTCGGCGCGGCGCTCGTCCGCACGGCCCTCGACCGGTCGACGGCCCGGGCGACCGAGCAGCACGCACTGGAGCTCCTTCGGGAGGGGCGGCGGATCCTGGAGGACCGGGTGGCGGGCAGCCCGTCGCCAACCGACTTGAACCAGGCGGCGTCGGTCGTCGGCGTCGATCTCCTCCTCTATCGCGAAGGACGGCTGGCGGCGGCGTCGCGTGCCGTCCCGGTCGCCGCCGGGCTCGCGCCCGAGCATCTCCCCTCCGCGCTCGCCGCCACGCTCGCGGACGGGGCCAGCTCCGCCGCCCGCACGCGCGCGCCGCTCCGGCCGGGCGGGCGACGGGTCGCTCAGGCCGCGGTGACGCTCTCGCGGGAGGACCGGACGACGCTGGCCGTGGTCCTCGGAGAGGACCCGGCCGGACGAGCGGCCGTCGACGCGCTCTTTCTTCTCGCGGCCGCGGTCGCGCTCGGCGCCCTCGCGCTCGGCGGCCGCGGTGCGCTCGCGCTCTCGAGGCCCGTGGAGGAGCTCGTGGCGGCCTCGGAGAGGATCGGAGCCGGGGAGGCTCCGGGTCCGATCCGGCCTCCCGAGATGGAGGACCTCGCGCGGCTCGTCGAGGCGTTCGGGACGATGTCCGAGCGCGTCCGGGACCGGACCGAGCTCCTCGAGCGGGAGCGCGAGGCGGCGGTGAGCGTCCTCGCCAGCCTCACGCCCGCCGCGCTCCTCTTCCGGGAGGAGAGCGGGAGGATCCTCTACGCGAACCCGGCCGCCGACGCGCTCCTTCCGGGCGGCACCACTCTCCCCGAGAGGCTCCCGGAGCCTCGCTACGCCCCGGTGCTCTCGGCCCTCCGGAGCCCGAGGCCCTTCGAGGCCCGCGTCACCCTCCATGGGGAGGGACGAGAGACGGTCCTGCGGGTCGTCGTCGCCGACCTGACCGCGGACTCCTCCGGCCCTCGCGCGGTCCTCCTTCTCGAGGACCTGACCGACTTCACGCGCGCCGAGCGGCTCGAGGCGTGGGTGGAGGCGGCCCGCGCCGTCGCTCACGACATCAAGAACCCGCTCACTCCGATCCGGCTGACCGCCGAGCGCCTTCTCCGGGGCGCGGGGAGGGGGACTCCTCCCGACGGGGCGCGGGTCGCGGAGGCGGCCGAGACGATCCTCCGTCAGGTCGAGCTCCTGACGGAGAGGACCGGGCGCCTCTCCCGGTTCGCGAGCCCTGCCGCGCCGGAGCGAGCCCGTCTCTCCGGCGAGAGCGTCCGCGGGCTGCTTCGGGAAGTCGCCGCCGACTTCGGAGCCCATTCGGCCGTGAAGGTCGGCTGGGAGGTCGACGGGGAGCTGCCGGACGTCTTCGCCGACAGGGCCCTGCTTCGGGACGCCGTCTCCAACTTCGTCCTGAACGCCGTCGAGGCGCTCGAGCCGCGCGGAGGGGTCGTCGTCGTGGGGGCCCGGCCCGCCTCCGGGCCGCGCGGTGGGGCCGGCCTCGAGATCGCCTGCGAAGACGACGGGCCAGGCGTCGCCGAGGCGGACCTCGCCCGTCTCTTCGACCCGACCTTCTCCACGAAGTCGAGAGGGTCGGGGATGGGGCTCGCGGCGGCGCGCCGAGCCGTCGAGGAGCACGGGGGCCGGCTCTTCGCGGAGAGGTCGGTCCGCGGAGGCCTTCGGATCGGCTTCGTCCTTCCCGCCGCCGGTCGCTGATATCATTTTTTGGCCATGTCCCGCTCCAAGCTGCATGCGCATCGGGCCGCCATCGCCGTCCTCCTGCTCGGAGCGTTCGCGAGCGCCGGCTGCCGCAAGGACGCTCCCTCCGGCGGGAGAGGTCCGTCGTCCGCCGCCGCGCGGGTCGACGCGCTCTTCCTCGCGGAGGCTCCCGTCGTCGTTCCCGAGGAGATCGCTCCCGAGCTCGACGAGATGGGGGTCCGCCGGCTCTACGTGGCGGCTGCGTCCCTGTCCGCCGGGGGGCAGGTCCGGTCGTTCCCGCCGCCCCCGGCGCGCGTGCCGCGGCCGGTCCTCCTCGTCCTGATGGGAGAGCCGGGCGTGGAGGGCGGACTTCGCGGCAACGCTCCGGAGGCCCTCGGCGAGGCGTGGGCGAGCGGTACGACCCGGCTCGTCGCCGAGGCGAAGGGGTGGGCGGAGGTGATCGGAGTCCACGTTCACCTCGTCCCGACCGCGGGCGACGCCGCGGCGCTCGCCGCGGCTCTCGGCGCGCTGAAGTCGCGGCTGCCGGGCCTGACGCTGTCCGTCACGCTGCGGGCGGGCGCGCCCGAGGGGACGTGGAAGCCGCTCGCGGGTTCCGTCGACGAGGCTCTCGTCCTCACCTACGGCCGCCGCCCCGAGACGGCCGACGCCTTCGTCTCGGAGATGACGGAAGAGGAGGCGAAGGCGTTCCCGATCCCGTTCCGCCTCCTGGCGATCCCGGGGAGCTATGGAGTGGCCGGCTCCGGGGCGCGCGCCCGCCGGCTTCCGGACGGCGAGATGGACAAGCTGTCGGAGGACCGGAACCTCGACTTCGACTTCGCGTCGGTCCTCTCGAGCGATCCCGGGAACATCTACAGCTTCAAGCCGCGACTCGGGTACGAGAAGGCGACGAACCTCCTCTCCGAGGACGGTGGGCGGGCCCGGTTCGACGTCCTCCCGTTCGCCGACCTCGTCCGGCTCGTGTCGGCGACCTCGCGGTGGAGCGTGCCGCGGCTCTCGGGGAGGGTCTTCCTCGTCGACGGTGTGCCGAGGGACGGGCGGCTGAGCGGATACCCCGCGGTGCGCGCGCTCCTGACCGGCAAGCCGTGGGAGCCGAGCCTCCGGGTCGAGGCGATCGAGGAAAAGACACGCGGCGGCGAGGTCTGGCTCCGGGTCTCGAATCCGGGACCGACTCCGAGCGAGCTCTCGCGCTTCGGCAACCAGATCACGATCCGGCTGGAAGGGGGCGTCTTCACGGGACTCGGCGCGGGCGATTTCGACCGCTACGAGATCTTCGCGTCCGCCCGGGACCTGACGCAGTCGGCGCCGTTCGGCCGGGCGACGGCGTGCCGGCTCTTCGAGAACTTCTTCGCGCCCGAGGAGTCGAACGAGCTCGGTCCGATCCGGATCGCGGGGAAGTCACCCCGCATGTTCGTCACCTATCAGCTGACGCTGCCCGACGGCCGGACGATCGACGGCGCCGAGGCGGAGGTCGCGATTCCGGCGCCGCCGTCTCCGAAGGCCGCGCCGAGGACGCCGGCGAAGCGTCAGCCCCCTCTTCCGCGACTGAAGAAGCGCTGAAGACGGCGGTCGCCGCCGTCAGGCGTCGGGGAGGAGGCCGCGGTCGGCGACCGCGGCCTCGGCGACCCGAACGGCCAGGATGGCGCCGGGGCGCCGGAGGGCGTCGGACGCGAGGAGGAGCCGGCCCGTCGAGCCGGCGGACCAGGCTCCGAGCAGTAGCGTCTCGTCCCGGCCCGCGGCGTCGACGGTCCCGGCGGGGCCGTCGACGTCGGCCTCGGCAAACCCGTAGCCGGCCGACAGGAGCGCGGCCCGCAGCGCGCCGGCCGAAGGGGCCGGCCCCGCGAAACGGAGCTCCAGGCGAATCGTGGTCCCGTGGAAGACGCCCGACCGCGCGGAGAGGATGGTCACGGGGAGGTCGCGCCCCAGGAGCTCCCGGACGTCCTCGGCGACGCGGCCGTCGAAAGCGTCCGTGTCGGCCGGAGAGTAGACGTTGAACGCGCACTGCGCGCCGAGCCGGTCCTTCGGAATGCTCCGGAAGGAGGCGATCGCGATCGCCTGCTGAAACAGCTCGTCGAGCGCGTCCTTGCCGAGATCGCTCGCGGGGCGGTCGATCGCCGCGGTGACGCCGGCGAGGGCGCCGGTGGATTCGGCCGCCACGATCGCGTCGGCCAGGACCGTCGCGGTCGGATCGCGCAGGACGAGCAGGTCGCTCTCCGGGAGCGGGCTCGGCAGGACTCCCCGGAGGGCGTCGACGCGCGTGCCGGCGCCTCTCTGACCCGAGACGTCGATCGCGAGGCAGCCGTCCTTCGATCGACGGGAGAGGAATCTCGCGGTCGCGTCCGGCGGGCCGCAGAGGAAGGCGATCTGGCATCCCTCGAGGCCGTCGGGCTCGAGAGGGGAGGCGAGCGCGGCCTCTCCGTCGTCCTCCGTCAGGAGGCCGGAGGTCGAGTCACCGGTGTGGAAGAGGTGCAGGCGGACCGAGGGAAAGCTCCTCTCGCGAAGGACGGCCTTCACGTCCCGTCCCGCGAGGGAGCCCGGGTCGACGAGGGCGACCGAGAGACCGATCACGCCGGGCCGTCCTCGAGCGGAGTCCGACGGGGGAAGAGCGCCGAAGCGAGGCGCGCCACCGGCGCGGAGAGCGCGTAGACGACCGCCAGCGAGGCGAGGCAGACGTCGGGCCGCCAGGCGGCGACCGCCGCGATGACGAGGCCGAGGAGCGGCACGAGCCGCATCGAGCGGCGGGAGCGGAGGTCGACGTCCTTGAAGGAGCGGTAGCGGAACGTGGAGACCATCAGGAAACCGAGAAGGAGCGTCACGCCGAGGAAGGCCGTCGCGATGCGCGGGTCGGCGAGCGGCTCGGGAATGACCCAGATCAGGCCGCAGAGCGCGCCCGCGGCGGCCGGAATGGGCAGCCCGACGAACCAGCGCTTGTCGACGACGTGGATCTGGACGTTGAACCGGGCGAGCCGGCAGGCGCCGCACACGAGGAAGAGGAACGACGCGAAGAGGCCGAGGCGGCCGTGGGCGGAGAGTCCCCAGTGAAAGACCAGGAACGCCGGGGCGAGGCCGAACGAGAGGACGTCCGAGAGGGAGTCGAGCTGCTCGCCGAAGGCCGAGGTGGACCCCGTCATTCGGGCGACGCGCCCGTCCAAGGAGTCGAGGAATCCGGCGAGGAAAACGAGACCGGCGGCGAGGTCGTAGCGGCCGCGGACGGCGGCCATGAGAGACAGGTAGCCGCAGAAGACGTTCCCGACCGTGAACAGGGCCGGGATGACGTAAACGCCGCGGCGAACGCCGCGGCGTTGAACCTCGCTCGAGGTTCCGTTCATGGTCTTGTCGACGGGACCGTTCCGGTCGAGCGCGAGCCGGCCCTAATGAGGGGCTCCGACGCGGGCCCGGTGCTCACGAGCGATCTCCTCCATCCGGTCCTTCACGATCAGCTTCTGCTTTTTCAGGCGCTTCTCCTCGCCCTCTTCGTCGGACGAAAGGAACGTCTTGGAAGCCAGCTCGGCGAGCCGCTTCTCGAAGTCGTGATGGGTGCGGACGAGGTTCTTGAACTCGTCGTGGGTCTGGGCCAGCTCGCGCTTCAACTCTTCGGTCAGAGTCGGCATGGACACCTCCTCGAAGTGGATTTCGAAAGAGCCCGCTCGAGTCTCGCTTTTTCAAAGGGCGAGAGTCAAGGCGAAGCCGGCCGGGGTGTCAGAAAGAGGGACATGACGAGGGCGTCCTCGCCGTCGGCGTAGTACTGAGGACGGCGCCCGACCTCTCGGAAACCGAGTGAGGAGTAGAAGTTACGCGCCGGGACGTTGGAGGGTCGAACCTCCAGGTAGATCTCCTCCGCCCGGATTCGCTCCGAAAGGTCGAAGACCTCCTGCATCAGGACCCGGGCGATCCCCCGACGCCGGCAGGACGGGTCGACCGCGATCTTGTTGACGTGCACCTCCCCTCCGGCGAACGCGCAGAAGACGTATCCCGCGAGTAGACCGCCCGGGGCCCGGACGACCCGGTTGAACCGGTGGGCGGTTCCGACCTCGGCCGCGAAGAACTCCCGTTTCCAGGGGACGGGAAACGAGACTCGCTCGAGCTCGGCGATCGCGTCGAGGTCGACGTTCCGGACGTCCCGGACCGTGAGCTCCGCGGGAAGGGCGCTCAACCGGCGCCTCCGGGTCCGAACCTCTCCTCGGCCGCCGGCGGGCGCCCGTAAAGGAGGCCGGCCGTCCCGTCCGGTGCCGCGTTCGCCGCCAGGCCGGCCGCGGCCGGCGCGAGGAGGACCGCGACCGCGTCGACGTCGAGCACGGGGACTCCGTCCCGGACCGCGTCTTCGAGAGCCTCTGAACGGGCCACCCGATCCTCGGCCGGCGCGAGGTGGCCCTTCCGCCGCCGACGCCTGTGGACCTCGCCCCGGAGGGCGTCGAGCAGGAGGTCCGCGTCCGGAGGCTCCGGGACGGCGGCCGAGACGACCTCGAAGGTGGGAAGTGGGACGAGCAGGGCTCCGGCCGCGCGCGCGAGGCCGCGGGCGAACGCGAGGGAGGAACGCAGTCCGGTGAAGGAGCCGGGACCGGAGACGACGGCGATCCGGTCGAGGTCCCGGGGCGACGCACCGGCGGAGACGAGGAGGGAAGAGATCGCGGGTGCGAGCGCCTCGGCCCCCTTCTGCGGCAGCTCGACCGTCCACGGCTCCGATCCGTCGACGACGAGGGCGAGCGAGGGGCGCGGGGTCGCCGTGTCGATGGCGAGGAGCCTCATCGGCGTGGCGGAGATCGTAGCAGGCGCGGGGCAGGAGGGCTCCGCGTCCGGCGCGCCCCATCCTGCTAGCATCGCCCCCCTTTCCGATGCGCACGACGCCGATGCTCGAGCAGTACTGGGCGCTGAAGAGGGAGGTGCCCGACGCGCTCCTCCTCTACCGGCTCGGCGACTTCTACGAGATGTTCTTCGAGGACGCCGAGACGGCGGCACCGCTCCTCGCCTCGTCCTGACCGCGCGTCACCGCGACTCCGATGTCGAGGCTCCGATGTGCGGCGTTCCGCACCACGCCCTCGAGTCGTACGCGGCGCGGCTCATCGCGGCCGG
>JAKPXO010000150.1 GCA_029567505.1 Acidobacteriota bacterium | reverse complement strand
AGGAGCCGCCGGCGCTCCCCGCCCTCGCCGCCCCCGCGGCGCCGCAGGCCTCGCCGGAGCCCGAGGCGATCGACGCCGAGGATGTCCCCGAGCGCGAGAGAGAACCGGGGGAGGACGACGACGAGCCGGGTGAGCCGACCGACGACCGGACGCTCGACCTTGGGCTGAGGTGACGCGATGAAGGTCACGAAGATCGAGATCGAACAGGTCATGGGGATCGAGCGCCTGGCGTTCACGCCGGGGACGCTGACCCTCGTCGAGGGCCGCAACGGGTCGGGGAAGACCTCGACCCTCGAGGCGGTCCGCTCGGCTCTCCGCGGCGGGCACGACCCGAGTCTCCTCCGCGCCGGCGCCGAGCGCGGGAGCGTTCGCCTCGTCCTCGAGGACGGGACGGAGATCGTGAAAACGATCGGGAAGGACGCCTCGCCCCTGAAGGTGTCCCTCCCGGGGGCCGGGCGCGTCTCGAAGGGGCAGGCCCTCGTCGACTCCCTGGTCGACTCCCTCGGCGTCGACCCGATGGCCCTCCTGAACTGCCCGGCGTCGAAGCGCGCCGAGTACCTCGCCGACGTCATGGCGCTCGACGTGCCTGAGGCGGCCCTCCGGGAGGCCGCCGGGCGGCCCGTGGCGGTGGGGAAGCTCCCGGCCGGGGCGTCGGGCCTCGACCGCCTCGAGGCGGTCAGGAAGGCCCTCTACGACGAGCGGACGGGGGTGAACCGGACGGCCAAGGACAAGCGCACGACGGCGGCGCAGCTCCGGGAGACGCTCCCGCCGGACGGGGCGACGGCCGCCGCCGACCTCGTCGAGCTGCGGGCGAACCGAGCCGAGCTGGCCGAGCAGCTGAGCGCGGCCGAGAAGGACGCCGCGGCGAAGCGGAAGGCCGCCGAGATGGCCGCGGGCGCGGCCCGGGAGCAGGCCGTCGAGGCGATCAAGGCGAACGCACAGGCCGAGCTCGACACGATCCGCGAGGACGCCGCCGAGCGCATCCGGACCATCGAGCGCGAGCGCGACTCCGCCCTCGAGCGCGTGAAGGAGCGCGCCCGGGAGCAGGCCGAGGAGAGGGCCACCGAGGAGCGGGCCGCCTGCGCGATCGCCGAGCGGGAGGAGCGGGACGTGCTCGAGAGCGTCCGCGCGATGCTCGGGGGCGCAGTCGCCGAGCAGGACACCATCATCGCCCTGGCCGAGGCCGCCGAGAAGGAGCACGCTCGCGCCGAGAAGACGCGCGAGATCCTCGCCGCGGCCGAGCGCGACGCCGACAAGGCCGAGGACGAGTCCCGGTCGCTCACGGAGGCGCTCGAGCGGATCGACGCCCTGAAGGCGTCCCTCCTCGAGAAGCTCCCGATCAAGGGCCTCGAGATCCGCGACGGTGCCGTCTTCGTCGACGGCCTCCCGTTCGAGAGGGTCAACAGCGCGAGGCAGATCGAGGTCGCCTTCCAGGTGGCGAAGCTCCGCGCGGGGAAGGTCGGCCTCATCGTGGCCGACGGCCTCGAGCGGTTCGACGAGGAGACGTACCGGACCTTCGAGGCTGCCGCGGCGAGCGCGGGTCTCCAGTTCGTCGTCGGGCGGGTCGGCTCGGGCGAGCTGAGCGTCAGGACGATGGGCACAGAGGGAGAGAGGGCCGCTTGAGCGAGCACATGCACGAAACGGGGGTGGCGCAGGCGCGGCAGGGCCCGGCTCGGCAGGCTACGGCGCGGCCGGTCCCGGCACGGCGCGGCACGGCATGGCTTGGGTCCCAACGGGACCGATAGGAGAGGGACATGGAACTGACCAGAACCTACATCGTCAACTGC
>JAKPXO010000139.1 GCA_029567505.1 Acidobacteriota bacterium | reverse complement strand
CACCTTCGGGTCGCCCCGCTTCGCGTCGTAGGCGACGAGGATCGTGTCGGGGTCGGCCATGACGCTTTGGAGGCGGCCGTAGGGGCAGGCGACCGTGCACATCTGGTCGCGGAACCACCCGAAGTCGAAGAGGATCAGCGCGGTGAGGAAGGCGACCGTCCCGAGCGCCCCCGCCGCCTCGCCGGGCGAGGCGAGGCCCGCCAGGAGCCCCTTCCAGCCGACGAAGTAGGCGACGAACGTGGAGGCGAGGAGGAGCGCGAGGAGCGCCCAGATCGCCCACTTGGCCGTCTTGATCCCCGCCTTGCGCGGGCTCATCGGCGCGGCGTTCAGCTTGCGCTGCGCGAGCGGCGGCCCCTCGAGAAGCAGCTCCACGGGCCGGAAGAAGAACTCGAGATAGACCGTCTGGGGGCAGGCGTAGCCGCACCACATCCGCCCGAACGTGGAGCCGACGAAGAAGACGGTGACGATGACGCCGAACCCGAAGAGGAGGAGGAGGACGTTGTCGGTCGGGTGGAACGTCGCCCCGAGGACGTGGAACAGCCTCTTCCCGAGGTCGAAGTGGACGGCCGGATGCCCTCCGATCGGGACGAGCGGGAGCGCGACGAAGAGGACGAAGAGCCCCCACGCCATCGCGCGACGGACCTTCCAGTAGCGGCCGCGGTGGAGGACAGGGCGAATGAACTTCCTCTTCCCGTCCGCCGACATGCTGTAGAGGAGCTCCTCCTCGGGGGCGACGTCGAAGACGCGCTCCCGCGCGGCGGGCCTCTCGGCGCGCGCTCTCTCCTCCTTCGCGGCGGCGGGACCGGTCACGTCAGCGTCCCGGGATCGGCTCGGGCGGGAACGGGTCGCCCTCGGCGGGCTTGGCGTTCGCCGGGGCGGAGCCCTGGAGGCTCCGCACGTACGAGACGAGCGCCGAGATCTCCTCGGGCGGGATCGCCCGGCCCCAGGGCGGCATCCCCTTCGCCGGCCAGCCCTTCACGATCGACTGGAAGACCTGCTCGACGGAGCCTCCGTGGATCCAGCGGTCGTCGGTCAGGTTCGGGCCGATGAGCCCCTGCGCCCTTTCGCCGTGGCAGGAGGCGCACGACTTCGCGAAGCGCTCGGCTCCCCGGTCGAGGACGACCGGGTCCGCGGCGCCGGCGAGGAGCTCGGCGGAGGTCGGCGCCACGAGCGGGTTCGCGTCGAAGTGCGCCTGGACCGAGGCGAGCGCTTTCTCCGTCTCCGCGCGGTACTCCGAGTCCATCGACCGCTCGCCGAAGCGGAGGGCGTAGAAGGCGAGGTAGAGGACGGAGAAAGCGATCGCCCCCCACCAGATGGCCATGAGCCAGCCGGGGAGAGGGTTGTCGTACTCCTTGATGCCGTCCAGCTCGTGGAGGACCTTGTCTTCGTATTCGGCCATCGTCCCCTCCGGTCAGACCCCGCGCCCCGGCTCGGAGGCGAGCGCGGGTGAAGCGACCTCGTCGTCGGCCAGCGGCAGGCGGGCCTGCGCTGCGAGGGCGTCGGGCCGGGCGCGGACGACGCGGACCGCGAGGGCGAGCCAGACGCCGAGGAAGAAGAGCATCGAGGCGATCGCCCAGCCCGGGGCGGCGCTCTCGCGGGCGAGCTCCTGGAGCATGTCGGCTACCTCGCGGCCGCGACGGGCGCGGCGGCCGGAGCGGGTTCGGCGGCGGGAGGCGCCGGGAGCGCGAGCGGCGGCTGGACCAGGGGCCTCCGCCAGCGGATGTCGGTCCCGAGCCGCTGGAGGTAGGCGGTCAGCGCCATGATCTCCCGGTCGGCGAGGCCGGGCGGGCCCTGCTGCGCCTCCACCTCGGCGGCGATCGTCTGCGCCTGCGCGGCGATCGAGGCCTTCGCCGTCGCGATCTCGCCGTCGGTGTACGGGACGCCGACCGAGCGCATCGCGCGCATCTTCGCCTCGATCCGCGAGTCGTCGATCGGGTCCTTCAGGAGGTGCGGGTAGCGCGGCATGACGGAGCCGGGCGTCGTGGAGCGGGGCTGGTCCATGTGCCGGACGTGCCAGAGCGACGGGTACTTCCCGCCGACGCGATGCAGGTCGGGTCCCGTCCGCTTCGAGCCCCACTGGAACGGGTGGTCGTAGACGAACTCGCCCGCCTTGGAGTACTCGCCGTAGCGCTCCGTCTCGTGCCGGAACGGCCGGACCATCTGGGAGTGGCAGTTGTAGCAGCCCTCGCGGATGTAGACGTCGCGGCCCAGGAGCTCGAGCGGCGTGTACGGCTTCACGCTCGCGATCGTCTTCACGTTGCTCTCGTCGAAGAAGAGCGGGATCGCCTCGACGAGGGAGCCGACGGAGAGCGCGAGGGCCGTCAGGACCGTGAGGAGGACGACTCGCCCCTCGATGGCGCGGTGGACGCCGTGCCGGATCACGTGCTGGAAGCGGTAGAAGGCGTGGTCCCACGTCCCGGGGGCCGTCGTCGCGCCGGGGGCCGAGCGGTCGACGACGAGGGGCGGCGCCTTCACCTCGGGCTCCTCGTCGAAGCCGGCCGG
>JAKPXO010000129.1 GCA_029567505.1 Acidobacteriota bacterium | reverse complement strand
CGAAGTGAGGAGAAAGATGAAGCTCGTTCCGATCCTCGCCCGCGCCGCGGCCGCCGCCGCGCTCGCCGCCGCCCTTCTCCCCGCGCCCGCCCCCGCACAGGCCGTCATCAAGGTGAACGAGAACGTGAACTTCAAGCTCGGTTTCCAGTTCCAGGGGTGGGCCGACTGGAGCCAGAGCGCCTCGACGGGCGGCTACGCCCAGAACCTCTTCGCCCGCCGCGCCCGCCTCCTCGTCGGGGGGCAGGTCGCGAAGGACGTGACGTTCTTCTTCCAGACCGACAGCGGGAACCTCGGCAAGGTGAACCCGGCCGGCGCGAAGCAGACGAACACGGGCTTCGTCATCCAGGACGCGTTCGTCTCCTGGAAGCTGAACGACGCGCTCACGCTCGAGGCCGGGCACTTCCTCGTCCCGCTCAGCCGGAACGTCCTCCAGTCGACCCTCTCGTTCTTCACGCTCGACATCAGCCCGACCTCGACGGTCATGGCCGGACCGACGCAGACGAACGGCCTGCGCGACAACGGCTTCCAGGCGAAGGGGTACCTCGTCGACGGCGGGCGGCTCGAGTACCGCGCGGCCGTGATGCAGGGCGTGCGCGACTCCGCCTCCCGCAACTCGTTCCGGACGGCGGGCTACCTCCAGTACAACTTCTTCGAGACGGAGCGGGGCTACGTCTTCGCCGGCACGAACCTCGGGAAGAAGAAGGTCGTCAACGTGAGCGCCGGCTTCGACGTCCAGAAGGACTACCGGGCCTTCAGCGGCGACGTCTTCGCGACGCTCCCCGTCGCGAAAGGGGACGAGGTGGGCGGCCAGGTCCAGTGGATCCGATACGACGGCGGTGACTTCCTCGCGGCGATCCCCGAGCAGGACGACCTCCTCGTCGAGGCGGCGTACTACCTCTCCGCCGCGAAGGTGCAGCCGTTCCTCAAGTACGAGAGCCAGTCGTTCGCGAACGCGGCGGACGAAGGGAAGGACGTCGAGCGTCTCGGAGGCGGGCTGAACTGGTACATCTCGGGGCAGAACCTCAAGCTCACGGCCCAGTACCTGCGGGTCGAGCCGAAGAGCTCGGCCGTCCCCTCCACCGACCAGTTCACGCTCCAGCTCCAGGCGTTCTACTTCTGATCCCGGGCGGGGCGGCGCCGGCGGGGGAGAATCGCCCCGGCGCCGCCCCCTCTCTGCGCGTCCAGGAGGGCCTCTGATGACGACCGCCCCGGAGGGTTCCACGGTCCCGACGTCGAGCACGCCGCCCGGTACGGGCGGCCTCCGCGCCGCCCTCGAGCGGATCGCCGCGCCCGCGCGCGTCCTCGACCGGCCCCTCGACCGGATCGCCTTCGCCTCGGACGCGAGCTTCTACAGGCTGATCCCGAAAGCGGTCGTCCTGGCCGAGTCGGTCGACGAGGTCGCCGCACTCTTCCGGCTCGCCCGCGAGACGAAGGTCCCGGTGACGCTTCGCGCCGCGGGGACCTCGCTCTCGGGGCAGGCCGTCACGGACGGGCTCCTCGTCGAGGTCGCGCGCCACTTCCGGACGGTGAAGGTCGAAGACGGCGGGAGGCGCGTACGGACGCAGCCGGGCGTCATCGGCGCCTCGGTGAACGCGGCCCTCCGCCCCTACCGCGCCAAGATGGGGCCCGACCCCGCCTCCATCAACACCTGCACGATGGGCGGGATCCTCTCGAACAACTCGAGCGGCATGTGCTGCGGCGTGACCCAGAACGCCTACCACACGCTCGAGTCGCTCACGTTCCTCCTCCCCTCGGGGACGCGGATCGACACGGCGGCCCCCGACGCCGACGCGCGCTTCCGCGCGGCGGAGCCGGCCCTCTGGCAGGGGCTCCTCGACCTGAAGGCCGAGCTCGAGGCGGACCCGGCGCTCGTCGCCCGCATCCGGTCGAAGTACCGGATGAAGAACACCACCGGTTACTCGCTGAACGCCTTCCTCGACTTCGAGAAGCCCGTCGAGATCTTCCGGAACCTCCTCGTCGGGGCGGAGGGGACGCTCGCGTTCATCTCCGAGGCGGTCCTCTCCACGGTTCCCGACCTCCCGGTCAAGTACACCGGGCTTCTCCTCTTCCCCTCGATGCACGCGGCCTGCGCCGCGATCGTCCCGCTCCGCGACTCGGGTGCGAAGGCGCTCGAGCTCCTCGACCGCGCCTCGCTTCGTTCCGTGGAGTCGCAGCCGGGCGTCCCGCCCTCCATCCGGACGCTCCCCGAGGGCGCCGCGGCGCTCCTCGTCGAGTACCAGGCGGGCGACGAGGCCGAGCGGAAGGGGCTCGAGGCCGTCGCCGCGGCGGCCGTCGGGCCGCTCGCCCTCCTGGAGCCGGCCCGCTTCACGCACGACGCCACGGAACAGGCGCTCCTCTGGAAGGTGAGGCAGGGAACGTTCCCCTCCGTCGGCGCGGCCCGCAGGAGCGGGACGACGGTCCTCATCGAGGACGTCGCGTTCCCGATCGAGCACCTCGCCGACGCCGCGGTCGACCTCACGCGGCTCTTCGCGAAGCACGGCTACCCGGAGGCGATCCTCTTCGGCCACGCGAAGGACGGGAACCTCCATTTCGTCATCACGCAGTCGTTCAACGACCAGGCGGCCGTCGAGAAGTACGCCCGCCTCATCGAGGACGTCGTCGAGCTCGTCGTGAAGAAGTACGACGGCGCGCTGAAGGCCGAGCACGGCACGGGGCGGAACATGGCGCCGTTCGTCGAGACGGAGTGGGGCCCCGAGGCCTACTCCGTCATGAAGCGGCTGAAGGCGCTCTGCGATCCCGAAGGGATCCTGAACCCCGGCGTCATCCTGAACGCCGACCCGCTCTGCCACCTGAAGGACGTCAAGCCGATGCCGACCGTCGAGGAAGAGGTCGACAAGTGCATCGAGTGCGGCTACTGCGAGCCGAAGTGCCCGAGCCGCGAGCTGACGCTGACGCCCCGGCAGCGGATCGTCCTCCGCCGCGAGATGACCCGCCTCGAGGCGGAAGGGACGAACGCGCCGCTCCTGGCGGCGCTCGAGTCCGAGTTCCCGTACGCCGGGGTCGACACGTGCGCCGTCGACGGCCTCTGCGCCACCGCCTGCCCCGTCTCGATCGACACGGGGCAGCTGACGAAGCGTCTCCGGAAGGCGCGCCACTCGGCGCGGGCGCGGAAGGCCGCGCTCGCGATCGCCCGACGGTTCGCGACGGTCGAGCCGCTCCTCCGGACGGGCCTCCGCGCGGGGCACCTCGTCCAGTCGGCGCTCGGGGCGGGCGCGATGGCGGGGATCACGCGCGCGATCCGGGCGGTCGTCGGCAAGCCGTTCCCGCAGTGGAGCGCCGAGATGCCGCGCGCCGCGAAGGCCGCGCGCCCGGCGACGACGAAGGCGGGCGCGGCCGCGGTCTACTTCCCGGCCTGCATCTCCCGGACGATGGGGGCGCTCCCCGGCGAGCCTTCCGAGACTTCGCTCATGGAGGCGTTCGTCACCATCGCGCAGCGGGCCGGGACGCCGGTCTTCATCCCGGAGGACGTCGAAGGCGTCTGCTGCGGCGTTCCCTTCTCGTCGAAGGGGTACACGGAGGCGAACGCGTTCGCCGCGAACCGGGCGATCGAGCGCTTCTGGGCCTGGTCGGACGAGGGGCGCTTGCCGGTCGTCGTCGACACGAGCCCCTGCACGTACGGCGTGAAGGGGAGCCGCCCGAACCTGACGCCCGAGAACCAGGCGCGGTTCGACCGGCTGACGATCCTGGACGGCGTCGCCTTCACGCACGACACGCTCCTGCCGAAGCTCACCGCGAAGCGGAAGGCCGGCCCCGTCGCGCTCCACCCGGTCTGCTCGCTCACGAAGATGAACCTCGGCGCGAAGCTCGAAGGGATCGCCCGCTTCTGCAGCGACGACGTCACCGTGCCGCTCTCGGCGGGTTGCTGTGCCTTCGCGGGGGACCGGGGGTTCCTCCACCCCGAGCTGACGGCCTCGGCGACGAAGCACGAGGCGGCCGAGGTGAAGGCGAAAGGGTGCGAGGAGCACCTCTCGAGCAGCCGGACCTGCGAGATCGGGATGACGCGGGCGACCGGCGAGGTCTACCGGTCGTACGTGTTCCTCCTCGAGAAGGTGACGCGGGGCTGAGCGCGCCGCCCGGCGAGGCGCCGGGCGGGTGCGCTCCGGCCCGGCTCAGACGTCGACGACCGTCCCCTCGTAGAAGCCGTCGAGCGTCTGCCGGTACTTCCGCTCGACGTCTTTCCGTTTCAGCTTCATCGACGGGGTCAGGTCGCCCGTCTCGAGCGTCAGGTCGGCCGGGAGGATCGTCCACTTCTTCACCTGCTCCCAGCTCGCGACGTCCGCGTTGACCTCGTCGATGTAGGGCGCGATGAGGTCGCGGACCTCCTTCGAGGCGACGACCTCGGCGTAGGGCCTCCCGCCGAGGCCCTTGGCGGCGGCCCACTTCGTGATCGCCTCCGGGTCGAGCGCGACGAGCATCGAGACGAAGTTCCGGTTGTCGCCGTGCGCGAGCGAGTGGCTCACGTACGGGCAGGCGACGGCGAGCTTGCGCTCGAGCATCTGCGGGGCGACGTACTTGCCGGCCGAGGTCTTGATGAGGTCCTTCTTCCGGTCCGTGATCTTCACGAAGCCGTCCTCGACGTGACCGATGTCGCCCGTGTGGAGCCAGCCGTCCGCGTCGAGCGCCTCCGCGGTTTGCTCGGGGAGGTTGTGGTAGCCGCGCATGACGCCGCGCCCCTTGATGAGGATCTCGCCGTCCTCGGCGATCCTCACCTGGGTCCCGGGGAGCGGATGGCCCACCGTTCCGAAGCGCAGGTGCTCGAACGTGTTCACGCAGCTGGCGGCGCTCGTCTCCGTGAGCCCGTAGCCCTCGGCGATGAGGACGCCCGCCGCGTGGAAGAACTCTCCGAGGGCTCTCGCGAGCGGCGCGCTCCCCGAGATGAAGAAGCGGAGGCGCCCGCCGAAGATCGCCTGGAGCTTGCTGAAGACGAGCTTGTGCGCGATCTTGTGCTTCAGGGCGAGGAGCCCGGCCGGCTCCTTCCCGGCGAGGCGGAGCTTCGAGACCTCGCGGCCGACGCCGACGGCCCACGAGAAGATCGCCCACTTCGCGCCGCCGGCCTCCTTCGCGCCGCCGACGATCTTGTTGTAGATCTTCTCGAAGATGCGCGGGACCGCCGCGACGAACGTCGGCCGGACCTGGCCGAGGTTCTCGACGATCTTCTCGACGCGGCCATCGACGGCCGTCGAGAAGCCGATCCGGAGCTGCGCGGCCTCGAGGACCTTGCCGAAGGAGTGGGCGAGCGGCAGCCAGAGGAACTGCCGGTCGTCCTCCGTCAGGAGGCCGAGCGCGTCGATCCCCTCCGCCTCGTAGACCCAGCAGTCGTGCGTCAGCTCGACTCCCTTCGGCCGGCCCGTCGTCCCCGAGGTGTACATGAGGGTCGCGAGGGCGTCGGGGCGGACGGCCTCGACGAGCGCTTCGAACCGCCCGGGATGCGCGGCGTCCCAGGCGCGTCCCTTCTCCATCAGGTCCTCGGTCGTCAGGACGAAGCCGTCCCCGGCCGCCTCCCCCTCGAGGAGGACGATCGCCTTCAGGCCGGGGACCTTCGAGCGCTCGCGCGCGATCCTCTCCGCCTGCTCCGGGTTCTCGGCGAAGAGGAACCGGGTGTCCGAGTCCTGGAGGATGAAGAGGGAATCGGGCGTCGTGGTCGAAGGGTAGATCGTCGTGGTCGCGCCGCCGGCCGAGAGGATCCCGAGGTCGGCGAGGATCCACTCGAGGCGGGTGCTCGCGAGGATCGAGGCGCGCTCCTCGTCCTCGAGACCGAGGGCGCGGAGGCCGCACGCGATCGCACGGACCCTGTCGCCCACCTCGCGCCAGGAGAGGGCCTCCCAGCCGTCAGGGACGGGGCGGAGGTAGGCCTCGCGGTCGGGCGTCTTCCCGACGCGCCGAAGCAGCATCTGCGGGACGGAGCGGAACGTCTCGGGCACGGCACTCCTCCTCGGTTCGCTTTCCGGGCTGAGCTGGTTCTACCACGGGACGGGGCGCAAACCGCGCTAGCGCGACCCGGGCCCCGGGCCGGCGGCAGGGCGGCGCCCGGCCCCGTAGACTCCCCGCGCCATGCGCGTCCTCCTCCGATACTTCCTCCAGGGGCTCCTCGTCTTCGTCCCGTCGGTCCTGACGATCGCGATCGTCGTCTTCGTCTTCCGGGCGGTCGACGCGTGGATGGGGCTCCCCGTCCCCGGAGCGGGGTTCCTCGCCACGATCGCGCTGATCGTCGTCGTCGGGGCGCTCGCCTCGAACTTCGTCACGAAGCGCGTCTTCGAGCTCGTCGAGGGTGTCTTCCGCCGCCTCCCGTTCGTCAAGCTCCTCTACTCGGCGATCCGCGACGTGACGGACGCGTTCGTCGGCGAGCGGAAGGGGTTCGAGCGGCCGGTCTTCGTCACTCTCGACGAAGCGAGCGGCGTCAAGGCGGTCGGCTTCCTGACCCGCGATTCGCTCGACGGCGCGGGCCTCGCCGACCACGTCGGTGTCTACCTGCCGCAGTCGTACAACTTCGCCGGCCAGCTCCTCGTCGTCCCGCGACGCCTCGTGACACCGGTCACCGCGCGCGGGGCCGATGCGATGGCCTTCATCGTCTCGGGCGGAGCCGCGGAGCTGCGGGGAGGCGCACAAAGCGAAGCGGCCGCCCCGGAGGGGCGGCCGCACGCGGATACCGGGATGCCGGGAGGCGCTACTTCGTAACCGAGAACTTCACCGTCGCCGCGAGCTGCTTGCCGAGGTAGAGCTCGACGCGGTAGGCGCCGGACGCCCACTGCGGATTCGGCTTCGTGTACGAGAAGGGGATCCAGGTCGCGCCTCCGGGGAACTTCGTCGTCCTCTCCGCGAACTTCGTGTTCGGCGGCTGCCCTTCGCACTTCTCCGCGATCCAGACGGCCCGGACCGGCGTGTCCGGCGGCGCGTCGGCGACCATCGCGAAGACGTAGATCTTCGGCTGCGTCGGGGGGAACGAGGAGCGCTCGGCCATCGTCTCGCGGCTGTCGGAGGCGATGGCGGTGTCGATGCGGCCCCCCTCCTGGGCGACGAGGGCCGGCGCCAGAACGAGGGCGACGAGGGCGACGAGGAAGAATCGGGTCGGAACTCTCACTTCGGTCTCCTTTCGTGCTTCCGGAACGGGTCGGACGCCGGCGCTCTCCATCTCTCTCCCGGCGGCTCCTTCCGCCGCCGGCCCCGCCGACGCCACTGCCGCCACGACCTCCTGCCGGTCCTTCGGGCGAGCGGCCACCACAGGGAATTTGGAACCCGATCCGGCGTGATGTCAACGGGATACGCGGCTCCGGAAGCGCCATTTCGGAATGATCCGTTCGCATCATTGTGCCGGCCACGGACCTCCCCTAGCCTCTTCCGGCCGCCGGCCCGCGTTCGTGGTCCGGCTCCGCGGGGGACAGGGAGAAGGCGTCCCCCGGAAACGAGGAGGCCGTCATGGCGATGATGATCACCGAGAACTGCATCAGCTGCGGGACCTGCGAGCCCGAGTGCCCGAACCAGGCGATCAGCCCGGGCGACATGACCTACGTCATCGACGCCGCCAAGTGCACGGAGTGCCAGGGGCACTACGACTCGCCGAAGTGCGTCGAGGTCTGCCCGACCGAGGGCTCGATCGTCCCGGCCACCGCGTAGAGGCGACCGGCAGGCCGGCGACGACCTCTTCGTCGTCGGCCTCGTCCGGGTTGGGCGTGGCACCCCGCTCGGCTGCTTCCGCGACGCCGTCTCGATGCGTCGCGCCAGGGAGTTCCGAGGGCTGGGAGCGCCGAATCGTCCCCTTTACCGGATGGCAGAGAACTTGAAAAGGGATAATCCGAACGGGGCTCAGCCCCGACCAAAAGGAGCCACGAGATGAAGAAGACCACCGCCGTCCTCCTCGTCGCCGTCCTCGCGATCGTGCTCGGCTCGACCGCCGTCGCCACGATGGACATGCAGAAGGACATGAACGCGAAGTACCCCACGGCGAAGGCCAAGTGCGCCAGCTGCCACGTGAAGGCGATGGCCAAGAAGGGCGACGCCGAGGTGAACGCGTTCGGCAAGGACATGATGAAGTTCGTCGTCGACCCGAAGGCCGACAAGAAGACGTTCGACTGGACGAAGCTCGAGCCGCTCGACAGCGACGGCGACGGCAAGTCGAACCTCGACGAGTTCAAGGCCGGCACGAACCCCGGCGCCAAGTAAGACCCTTCGCGCCTCGCGCGAGACCGGGCCGGACGCCTTCGGGCGCCCGGCCCTTTTCCTTGTTGCGCTCCTCAGGCGGTGGCGAGGCGCGCGAGCTGGCGGTCGTGGAGGCGCGCGAGGAGCGCCTGCGCGAGGAGGGCGCCGCAGAGCGCGAGGAACATGTCCCATTGCGTGTCCCACACGTCGCCCTGCGTCCCGAGGAAGGCGGTCGCCGCCTCTCCCGTCGCGATCGCCGCGGCCCACTCGAGCAGCTCGTAGAGCGCGCTGAAGGCGAGGCAGACGGACGTGACCGCGAGGCGGAGCCAGCCGCCCGGCCGAAGCGGCGAGCGGCGGAGATAGACCTCGCGCGCGAGGATCGCCGGGACGAAGCCCTGCATGAGGTGACCGAGTCGGTCGTAGTGGTTCCGCGCGAAGCCGAACGCCTCCTTCGCCCACTCCCCGAGCGGGACCTGCGCGTAGGTGTAGTGGCCGCCGAGCATCAGGACGAGGGCGTGGAGGAAGAGGAGGCGGTAGAGGAGCGGCGTGAGGGGGAAGCGCCGGGTCGTCGCGACGAGGAGCGGCGCTCCGATCAGGACGGGCGCGACCTCGAGGAGCCAGGTGAACCGGTCCTTCGGCCCGACTCCGGAGACGACGAGCGCGGCGAGGGCGAGCGCGAGGAGGACGGGCGGCTCGCGCCGCGTCGGGGCGTTCTCGGACGGCACGGGAACCTCCGGGCCGATTAGACCAGACGACGCCGGGAGCCCCGCGCTGCGGCATCATCCCAAGATGGCCGAGCCGAAGCCCGAAGCCTCCCCCGCCGCCTTCGAGGACGTCCGACTTCCCGACGGCGCCTTTCGCACGCTCGCCCCGGGCGAGACGTACGAGCCGGTCGTCCCCGCGGGGGCGTCCGTTCCGGAGGTCACCGTCCGCTCCGTGGCGCAGGGGTTCCTCTGGTCGGTCGTCTTCTCGGCCGCGGCGACGTACATCGCGCTGAAGCTCGGGCAGGGGATCGAGTCGACGATCCCGATCTCGATCCTCGCGGTCGGCGCCTCGGTCCTCTTCGTGAAGCTCCTCGCCGCGCGCGCCTCGACGCTCCTCGAGAACGTGAACGTCCTCGCCGTCGGGGCGACCTCGGGGATCATCGCGGGGGGCTCTGTCTTCACGATGCCGGCGATCCACATCCTCGGCCTCGAGGGGCGCTCGTCGTTCTGGCAGATCTTCCTCGTCCCGCTGCTCGGAGCGGTCCTCGGCGTCTTCCTCCTCGCGCCGTTCCGTCGCTACTTCGTGCGGGACCTCCACGGGAAGCTCCCGTACCCGGAGGCGCGCGCGACGACGGAGATCCTCGTGGCGGGGAAGCGGGGCGGCCGGAGCGCCGTCGTCCTCTCCTGGTCCGCGGCGCTCGCGGCGGTGTTCGACTTCGTGGGGCCGTCGATGAAAGGGTGGGCCGAGAACTTCTCGACCGCCGCGATCCCGGCCCTTTCCGGCTTCACGGACCGCTTCAAGGCGGTCTTCACGATGAACACCTCGGCCGCGGTCTTCGGCCTCGGCTACATCATGGGACTCGACTACGCGGCGATCATCATGGCGGGGTCGATGGTCTCGTTCCTCGTCCTCGTCCCGCTCTTCGCGTGGCTCTCGCAGTGGGTGCCGGGGGCGATCTCGGCCGGGGCGCCGGCTCTCGCCGCGATGCCCGCGGACGACATCTTCTTCGAGTACGTGAGGCCGATCGGGATCGGCGGCATCTTCTGCGCCGGGCTCCTCTCGATCCTGAAGATGTCGCCCGTGATCGTGCAGGCGACGCGGCAGGCGTTCGGCGAGGTCGCGCGCCTCGCCCGTGGCGGCGGCGCGGCGGCGGAGGCCGAGCGGACGGACCGATCGCTCCCGATGTGGGTCGTCCTGGCGGGGATCGTCGCGACGGCGCTCGCGATCCTCCTCTACTTTCGCCTCTCCGTCCTCGCCGGGACGCCGGGCGCGACCCGCCTCGCGCTCGTCGCGACGGGCCTCACGCTCCTCATCGCGTTCCTTTTCGCGGCGGTCTCAGCCTGGGCCGTCGCGATGATCTCGATCACGCCCGTCTCGGGGATGACGCTCACGACGCTCATCGTCACCGCCGTCGTCCTCTCCTCGCTCGGCCTCTCCGGCGAGAGCGGGATGCTCCAGACGCTCCTCGTCGGCGGCGTCGTCTGCACGGCCCTCTCGATGAGCGCCTCCCTCGTGACGCAGTACAAGATCGGCTACTGGCTCGGCGCGACGCCGCGGCGGATCGAGGTCTGGAACCTCCTCGGCTCCGTCGCCGCCTCGGCGGCCACGACGGCCGTCATCCTCCTGATGGCGAAGGTCTACGGCTTCGCCCCGTCGCCGCTCCACGAGAACCCGCTCCCGGCGCCGCAGCCGAACGCGATGGCGGCGGTCCTCCGCGGCGTGATGGGGGATGCGGGCGCCCCGTGGTTCCTCTACGCCGTCGGCGCCGTCTTCGCCGTCGTCGTGGAGATGTGCGGCGTCTCGGGTCTCGCGTTCGCGCTCGGGATGTACCTCCCGATGGAGCTGAACTCGCCGCTTGTCCTCGGCGCGGCCGTCGCCTGGCTCGTGAAGCGGTCGACGCCCGACGAGCCTCTCGCGAAGGCGCGGCACGAGAAGGGGACGCTCATCGCCTCCGGGTACATCGCGGGGGGCGCCCTCGTCGGGGTCCTCGCGGCGCTCCTGAAGTTCGTCGAGGACTCGACCGGCCGGACGCTCGTCCCCGACCTGACGGCGGTCCCCGGAGTCGGCGCGTGGCTCTCCGCGTGGGGGAACTGGCTCGGCCTCGCCGTCTTCCTCGCCCTCGCGGCGTTCGTCTACCTCAGCTCGAAGCGGGAGACGGTGGGGGGCTGAGCGCGGGTCAGCGGTCCGGGTCGTCGCGGCGGACGACCCGGATCACCGTCCCCTCCCGGACGAACGCCCAGCCGTTCCCCGCGAGGACGAGCTCGAGAGCCTGGTCCCACGGGACGTCGCGGAGCGAGGCGGTGACCGTCCCGCGGAAGGACGGGGGAGCGACGACGGAGAGGCCGCGTCCCTCGGTCAGTCGCCGGACGACGTCGCCGAGCTCCGCGTCCTTCACGTCGAGCGTGACGGGCGTGCCCGCGAACCGAGCGGCCCCGGACGGGGGCGCGACGAGCGCGCGGGTATTCCCTGTCGGCGCCGGGCGCTCGTCCCCCCAGAAGAACGTGAGCGCGTCGGCGAGGCGGGCGCGCCAGGAGCCCCAGCTGTGCCCCTCGGGGACCTCGCGGTACTGGACGACCTGGCGCCGGGAGAGAGCGGTGCGGAGGCGGCGCGTG
>JAKPXO010000115.1 GCA_029567505.1 Acidobacteriota bacterium | reverse complement strand
ACGGCCGTCTTCACGTTCCTCTCCGTCCTCCTCGAGGTGACGCTCGGGACGGCGCTCGCGCTCCTCCTCGATTGCTCGTTCCGCGGCCGCGGCGCGCTGCGCGCCGTCGTCCTCGTCCCGTGGGCCCTCCCCACCTCCGTCATGGCGCTCGCGTGGGCCTGGATCTTTCACGACACGTTCGGGATGGCGAACGACCTCCTCCTCCGCCTCGGCCTGATCGAAACGCCCGTCGCCTGGCTCGCGCAGCCGGGGACCGCGATGGCCGCACTCGTCGTCGCCGACGCCTGGAAGACGACCCCCTTCGTCGCGCTCATCCTCCTCGCCGGGCTCCAGGGGATCCCGCGCGAGGTGATCGAGGCGGCGCGGGTCGACGGAGCCGGGGCCCTCGCCCGCTTCCGGCGGATCACGCTCCCGCTCCTCGTCCCGTCGCTCGTCGTCGCGACCCTCTTCCGCTCGATCCAGGCCTGGGGCGCGTTCGACGTCGTCTGGGTGATGACGGGAGGCGGCCCCGGCGGCTCCACCGAGACGCTCGCGCTCTACGCCTACCAGAGCTGGTTCCGCTACCTCGACTTCGGCTACGGCGCCGCGATCGCCGTGCAGGGGATGCTCGTCGCGCTCCTCCTCGCGGCCCTCGTCGTGAGGCTCGCCTCGCGGAGGGAGGAGGCGTGAGGCGCTCCGTCGCCGCGGCGTTCCTCGCGCTCGGCGTCTGCCTCGCGGCGGCCTGGAGCCTCCTCCCGGCCGGGTGGCAGGCGCTGACGGCCGTGAAGCCCGAGGCGCAGATCACCGCCTCGCCGGCCGTCTGGGTCCCGAGCCCCCCGACGACGGAGCACGTCCGATCGCTCCTCGAACGGAAGCCGTTCGACCGCTACCTCGCCAACAGCGCCCTCGTCTCCCTCGCGGCGACGCTCCTCGCCCTCGCGGCCGCCGCCCCCGCCGCTTCCGCGCTCTGCCGGATGCGCCCCCGCGCGCGGAGCCGCTGGCTCCTCGGCCTCCTCCTCGTCTCTCTCTTCCCGCCGATCCTCCTCCTCTTCCCGCTCTACGAGGGGGTGAGGCTCCTCGGCCTCGTCAACAACCCGCTCGCGCTCGTCCTCCCCTACGCCGCGTTCGGCGTCCCGCTCGCGACGTGGGTCCTCGAGGCGGGCTTCCGCGAGCTCCCGAAAGAGGTCGAGGAGGCGGCGACGCTCGACGGGCTCGGGCCGCTCGGGCGGCTCCTGCGCGTCCAGCTTCCGCTCGCGGCGCCCTCGGTCGCGGCGGCCGGCCTCCTCACCTTCATCGCGTCGTGGAACGAGTTCCTCCTCGCGCTCTCCTTCACGACGCGGGAGTCGAGTCGCACCGTCACCGCGGGTATCGCGAGCGTGTCGGGCGCCTCGCTTTACGAGGTGCCGTGGGGGCCGCTCTCGGCCGCCGTCGTCCTCGCGACGCTCCCGGTCGTCCTCCTCGTCCTCCTCTTCGAAAGGAGGATCT
Source organism: Acidobacteriota bacterium (assembly GCA_029567505.1). Classification (GTDB taxonomy): domain Bacteria; phylum Acidobacteriota; class Thermoanaerobaculia; order UBA5066; family UBA5066; genus UBA5066. The sequence goes on along the minus strand of JAKPXO010000115.1, from coordinate 7,304 downwards.
CCGGCGGGTTGACCGGAGGCGCGGTGAAGGGCTGAACGCGACGAGGCCCGCCGGGGTCTCCCCCGGCGGGCCTCGCTGGAATCCTCGGCCGGAGCCTGGCGCTCCCCGTGCGGGGCGCGCCAGGCCTCCGCCGCGTCAGTCCTTGTACTTGACGACGAGGAACTTCTCGCCCGACCAGAACGCGGCGGCGTCGACGATCTTCAGCGTCGTGTGCGTCTCGTCGGCGGCGAAGAGCTCGTAGCTCCCCTTCGGGTGCGCGGAGATGACCTGGACCTTCTTGAGCGGCGCGTCGATCGCGAAGGCCTGCTCGGCCGTGATGTCGATCTCGCGGAAGATCTCGGGGTCGAACTTCCCGGTCTGGACCCAGCTCCCGCGCATCCCGAGGAAGGCCCCCTTCTTCTCGATGACCCCCTTGGCCTCGAGCTCCTTCTGCCCGGCGATCGCCACGTGCGCGGTGTTGATCACCTTGGTCTGCCCCTCGATGACGGTCTCCTTCTCCGCGATCGTCGCCGTCTGCTCCTCGACGGTCTGCGTGAGGCCGAGGACCTTCGTCTCGAGCTCGGTGATGAGCGTCGTCTTCTCCTCGAGCGAGGCCTTCATCTCGCCGATGAGGCGCTCCATCGAGGTCACCTGCCCCTCCAGCTCCACGACCTTGGCGCCGGAGGCCTTCGCCTTCGCGAGGGCGTCCTTCTTCTCCTGCTCGAGGCGGGCGAGCTTCTGGAGGTTCTCCTGGATCGCCTTCTTGATCGCGTCGATCTCGGTCTTCAGCTCGTCGCGCTGCGTGGAGCGCGGCTTCCCTTCCTGGACGACCTCGATCGAGCTCTTCACGATCTGGAGCTCCTTGGCGCGGAGCTCCTCGAGGCTCTTGGCGACCTCGTCGAGCGTCGCCTGCATCTCGGCGCTCTCGACGCCAGCCGAGGTGAGCTGGCCCTCGAGCTGCTGCTTCTCCTGCGAGAGCTTCTGGTTGTCGGTGCGGAGCTGCTCGATCTCCTTCTTCCAGCCGCAGCCGCCCAGCGCGAGGGCGGCGGCAAGGACCCCGGCGAAGGCGACCCGCGTCGCGATGAACCGATGGGACATGGTTTTCCTCCTCTGAGAGTGCGATCGAGTTCGTTGGATGACTCTCGAGATTACCTCGGAGCGGGCCGGCGGGAGTCAACTTCCTGCCCCGGCCCCGGAGGGGCGCCCGCCGCGGCCCGGCCTCGCCCGGGAGGCCGGGGTGAGATGATCCCTGGCCGAAAAGGGAGCAGAGACCGATGTCGAACGTGCGGACGAAGCGCGGAACGATCGCGATTCTGACCGGGGGAGGAGACGTCCCGGGCCTGAACCCGGCCATCCGGGCCATCACCGTCCGGGCGCTCCGGGACGGCTTCCGGGTCCTCGGCATCCGCCGGGGCTGGGCCGGCCTGATCGAGCTGGACGGGGGAACGGGGAGGCCCGACGGCGACTGCGTCGTCGAGCTCTCCGAGGAGATCGTCAACAAGATCGGGCGGACGGGCGGGACGTTCCTCCACACGTCCCGGACCCGCCCGTCGCACGTCCCGCGGGCGAACGTCCCGGAGCACCTGCGAGACCGCTACTCCGGCGAGATGAACGACCTCACCCCCGAGGTCCTGTCGAACGTCGGGAAGCTCGGCATCGACGTCCTGATCCCGATCGGAGGGGACGACACGCTCTCGTACGGCGTCCGCCTCCACAAGGAGGGGGTGAAGGTCGTCGCACTCCCGAAGACGATGGACAACGACGTCCCCGGGACCGACTACTGCATCGGCTTCTCGACCTGCGTCACGAGGACGATCGAGATGACGCACGCCCTCCGGACCTCGGCCGGGAGCCACGAGCGCTTCCTCGTCATCGAGGTCTTCGGCCGCTACGCCGGCTTCACCGCCCTCCTCCCGACGATGGCGGGTGCCGCGAACCGCTGCGTCATCCCCGAGCACCCGTTCGACGTCGACCGGCTGACGGAGCTCCTGGTCGCCGACCGGACGACGAACCCGAGCCGCTACAGCGTCGTCCTCGTCTCCGAGGGGGCCAAGTTCGCCGGGATGGACGAGATGGTCTACTCGGACCAGGAGCAGGACGCCTACGGCCACAAGAAGCTCGGAGGCGTCGGCGACCTCGTCGCCGAGAAGCTCCGGCAGCTCTCGCCCCGCCACGCCGGAGGGAGGCGGGTCAACACGATCAGCCAGCGACTCGGCTACCTCGTCCGCTGCGGCGACCCCGACGCGCTCGACTCGATCGTCCCGATGGCGTTCGGCAACCTCGCGATGGACCTGATCCTCCGGGGCAGCTTCGGGCGGCTCGTCTGCGTGAGGAACGGCCGCTACGACGACGTCCCGGTCGACGTCGTCACGAGCCGCAAGAAGTCGGTCGACGTCGCGAAACACTACGTCGCCGACCGCCTCCGCCCCCGCTACGAGGACTTCGGGAACAAGCCGGTCTTCATCATGACGAGCGACTACTGAGGCGTGTCCGGCCCTCCCGCGCGAATCCGTCGTAACCTCCGGGCGGAGCCGAGCACGTGATACGCCTCTACGGATTCGTCGACGGGACCCTCCGTGCCCTTCACCTCGCGCCGATGGGCGAGGCGAGCGGCCCCGAGTGGGACGCGGTCGCCTGGGTCGACCTCCTCGAGCCCGAGCCCGAGGAGAAGTCCTGGGTGGAGCGGGTCTGGGGGATCGAGGTCCCCTCGCGCTCCGAGATGCGCGAGCTCGAGGCGAGCTCCCGCTGCTACCAGGAGGCCGACAGCCTCCACCTGCTCACCGCCTTCATCGCGAGCGAGCCGGGCCCCGCGCACACGATCGACGTCTGGTTCAACCTCCACCGCGGTCGCCTCTTCACCGTCCGGCCCGAGAAGCTCCCGCCGTTCCGCCTCTTCCGCCTCCGCGCCACGAGCCAGCCCGAGGAGGTCCGGGAGCCGATCGACATCCCGCTCGGAATCATCGAGGCCGAGATCGACGTCCTCTCCGACGTCCTCGAGGCGGCCTACGCCCGGCTGGAGCGGGTGAGCCGCTCCGTCCTGACCGAGGGAGCGCGCGACCTCGAGGACCTCCTCGAGAAGCTCGCGGCCGAGGAGGACCTCCAGGGCAAGACCCGCCTCGTCCTCCTCGACCTCCGCCGCAGCCTGACCTTCCTCCTCCGCTACGTCGTCGGGTCGACCCCGCGCGCGAACGTGATCAAGGGGGCGCTCCGCGACATCGAGTCGCTCACCAGCCACTCGGGCTTCGTCTTCGAGAAGGTGAAGTTCCTGATGGACGCGACGATGGGCTTCATCAACCTCGAGCAGAACAAGATCATCAAGATCTTCTCGATCGCGGCGGTGGTCTTCCTGCCGCCGACGCTCGTCGCGAGCATCTACGGCATGAACTTCCGCGTCCTCCCCGAGCTCGAGTGGCTCTGGGGCTACCCCTTCGCCCTCGGGCTGATGGTCCTCTCCGGGATCGCGCCCTACTGGCTCTTCAAGCGCAAGGGCTGGCTGTAGCCGCTCACCCCTGCCGCTTCAGCTCCGCCACGAGCCGGCGCAGCGTGGCGTCGCCGTCGTCGGGAGGGAGCGGGCAGGAGCCGGCGCCCCGGTGCCCGCCGCCTCCGAAAAGCGACATCGTGTGGCCGACGTCGCTCCAGCTCGACCGCTCGAAGATGTTGTGCCCCACGGTCGCCATGACGACGTCCCTCCGCGGCCCCCACTGGAGCCTCACCGAGACGGTCGCCTCCGGGAAGAGCGTGTAGACGAGGAAGCGGTTCCCGATCGGGATCGGGGAGAGGTCCCGGAAGTCGGTCACGACGACGTTCGCCTCGAGCCGCGAGGAGGCGAGGAGCGCCTTGCGGAACTCCTCGTCGGCCTCCCGCATCTTCGCGACGCGCTCCGTCACCTGCGGCGAGCGGAGGACCTCGTCGAGCGGCATCGAGCGGAGTGCCATCCCGAGGAAGAGGAAGTAGTCCCTGAAGCCGCTGAGGCCGGTCCTCGAGTCGATCGTGAAGCCGAGGAGGATGACCCGTTCCGGGTCGAGGACGTCGCGGCGGGTCAGGTTCGCCGAGTCGACCCGGTCGGTCCCGGCCACGAGCTCCCCGTATCGCTCGAAGAGCCGCCACCCCTTCCGCTCGCAGTAGTAGTCGTGGACGAGGCGGGCCGTCGACGGGGCGAGGCCGTATCGCCCCTGGAAGGCCGCCTCGGGCCGCGCGTTCGCGTCGACGAGCTCGTGGTGGTCGAACCACATCGAGCAGCTCGGGTGGAACGGGAGGTTCGCGAGGACGTCCCCGTCGCGCACCTCGAACCGCCCGTCCGTCAGCTCCTGCGGGTGGACGAGCTCGATCGCGTCGACCTTCTCGACCGACGTGATCAGGACCGAGCAGGTGAGGCCGTCGAGGTCTCCTCGCGTCACGAGCCGCATGCCGATTCGCCCCTTCTCTCGCGGTGCGGCCGGCCGGACGGACCCGCGGGACCGTCCGGCCGGCCAGGCCGCGTCAGACCTTCTCGAAGACCGTCGCGACGCCCTGGCCGAAGCCGATGCACATCGTCGCGACGCCGACGCGGGCCCCCCTCGCCTTCATGGCGTGGAGGAGCGTCGTCGTGATCCGCGCGCCCGAGCAGCCGAGCGGGTGCCCGAGGGCGATCGCGCCCCCGTTCACGTTCACCTTCTCCTCCATCACGTCGAGGAGGCCGAGGTCCTTGATCACCGGGAGCGACTGCGCCGCGAAGGCCTCGTTCAGCTCCCAGAGGTCGACGTCGCCCGCCTTCATCCCGATCCGCGCGAACGCCTTCTTCACCGCCGGGACGGGGCCGTAGCCCATGATCGACGGGTCGCAGCCGGCCGCCGACATCGAGCGGATGCGGGCCATCGGCGTCTTCCCGAGCTCCTTCGCCTTCTCGGCCGACATGACGAGGAGTGCGGCGGCGCCGTCGGAGATCGCCGAGGAGTTCCCCGCCGTGATCGTCCCGCTCTTCGGGTCGAACGCGGGCTTGAGCTTGGCGAGCCCCTCGAGCGTCGTCTCGGGGCGGATCACCTCGTCGAAGTCGAAGAGCCTCAGCGCCCCGTCCTCGTCGTGCCCCTCGAGAGGGGCGATCTCGGCCCGGAACGCGCCGGACTGCGTCGCCTTCCAGGCGCGCATGTGCGAGCGGTGGGCGAACGCGTCCTGCTCTACGCGCGTGATCCCGTGGAGACGTCCGAGGTATTCGGCGGTGAGCCCCATCGCGCCGGCCGCCTTCGCGTTCCGCTTCGCGTTCTGCGGCGCGAAGTCGACGCCGCGCGTCATCGGGACGTGCCCCATGTGCTCGACGCCGCCGACGACGAAGAGGTCGCCGTAGCCCGCCATGATGGCCATGGCGGCGGAGTGGAGGGCCGTCATCGACGAGCCGCAGAGGCGGTTGATCGTCTGGGCGGGGACCTGCTTCGGGATCGACGTCAGGAGCTGGGCGAAGCGGGCGACGTTGTAGGCCTGCTCGAGCGTCTGCTGGACGCAGCCCCAGATCACGTCGTCCACGTCGGCCGGGTCGACCTCGGGGTTGCGGGCGAGGAGCGCCTTGATGACCTCGGCCGAGAGCGTCTCGGCCCTCACGTTCCGGAACATGCCGCCCTTCGAGCGGCCCATCGGCGTGCGGACGGCATCGACGATGACGACGTCTCTCATCTCATCACTCTCCGTGGAAGCCCTTGCCGGTGGCGGCGAGGCCCTTCAGCTGCGCGGTGGGGGCGTAGAGGGCGCCGAGAGCCGCGTGCTTCTCCGCGGCGGCGAGGAGCGCCTTCGATCCCGTGGCGTCGGCCCAGCGGAAGATCCCGCCGCGGAAGGGCGGGAAGCCGAGGCCGTAGACGAGGGCGAGGTCGACCTCGGTCGGCGTCGCGACGATGCCGTCCTCGAGGCACCGGGAGCACTCGAGGAGCATCGGCAGCATCATCCGCTCGACGATCTCGGCGTCGCTCACCTCGGGCGAGGCCTTCGCGTGCGCCTTCATCGCCTCCTCGGTGAACGGGTCGACGTTCTTCTTCGGCGGCCCCTTCTTCTGCGGCTCCCAGAGATAGAAGCCCTTCCCGTTCTTCTGGCCGTAGCGCTGGGCGGCAACCATCTTCTCGATCGCGCTCTCCCCCGCGTGCGACATCCGGTCGGGGAAGGCGGCGGCCATCACCTTGTCGGCGTGGACGCCCGTGTCGATCCCGACGACGTCGAGGAGGAGGGCCGGACCCATCGGCCAGCCCCACTTCTCCATCACCTTGTCGACCCGCTTGTAGTCGACGCCGTCCGTGAGGAGGAGCTCGAAGCCCGAGAAGTAGGGGAAAAGGACGCGGTTGACGAGGAACCCGGCGCAGTCGCCGACGACGATCGGGGTCTTCCCCATCGCCGTGGCGTACGCCACCGTCGTCGCGATCGCCTCCGGGCTCGACTTCGCGCCGCGGATCACCTCGACGAGCGGCATCCGCGGGACCGGGTTGAAGAAGTGCATCCCGCAGAAGTTCTCGGGGGCCGCGAGCGCCTCGGCGAGGCGGGTGATCGAGATCGTCGAGGTGTTCGACGCCAGGATCGTCCCGGGCTTCACCGCCTTCTCGAGGTCGGCGAGGACCGACTTCTTCACCTTCTCGTTCTCGACGACCGCCTCGACGACGACGTCCACCGCACCGAAGTCGCCGTAGGAGAGGGTCGGCGTGATCCCCGCGAGGACCTGCGCCATCTTCCCGGCGGACATCTTCCCGCGCTCGACCTGCTTCTCGAGGAGCTTGGCCGCCTCGCCCATCCCGAGCTCGAGCTGCTTCGGGGCGATGTCCTTCATCAGGATCGGGACCCCCTTCGAGGCGGACTGGTAGGCGATGCCGCCCCCCATGATCCCGGCCCCGAGGACGGCCGCGCGCTGCACCGGCTTCGCGCCGGCGGTCGCCTTCTTCGCCAGCTTCTTGACGAGCTGGTCGCCGAGGAAGACCGAGACGAGGCCGTGCGCCGTCGAGGTCTTCGCGATCCGCGCGAACGTCGCGGCCTCGATCTTCAGCGCTTCGTCGCGCCCGAGGCCCGCGCCTTTCTGCATCGCCTCGATCGCGGCGACGGGAGACGGGTAGTTCGGGCCGGCCTTCCCGCCGACGAACGCCTTGCCCCCCTCGAAGACCATCCCCGCCTCGACCTTGTTGAGCGGGAGCGGGGCCTTCTTCTCCTCGACCCGCCTCTTCCAGTCGAGCTTCCCGTCGGCCGCGTCCGAGAGCATCCGGAGGGCGACCTCGCGGAGCTTCCCGGGCTCGCAGACGGCGTCGACGGCGCCGATCTTCAGCCCCTCGGCCGCGGGGTACTGCTCGCCCGTGGCGATCCACTCGATGGCGTTGTCGGCCCCGCAG